>JBOHFC010000384.1:0-3276 GCA_050701375.1 Pseudonocardiaceae bacterium | reverse complement strand
GGTGACTCAGGATCCCGACAATCTCCGTGACTACGTCCGCCAGATCAAGCGCTGGGGGCTGGGTCTGTGGCAGACGGTGCGCCGGCATCCGCCGCGGTGCAACCTGTTCAGCGCCATGCTCACGGTGCTGCTTCTCGAGCTGCTGACCAGCAGCATGTTCTTCCTGCTGCTGCCCTTGCTGGTGGTTGTTCTCGCCTTGCCGGCGGTATACCCGGACGCCCTGTTCTGGCCCGGGATAGCGACTGCGCACGACGCGGTCGCCGCGCACATGACCCTGCAAGTGCTGCTGCTCGCGGTGACCGGTGCCGACCTGGCGCTGACGTGTGCGGTCGCGTTGATCGAACGCAGGCTGCGCTTCCTGGTCCTGTGGATTTTCTTCCCGTTCCTGCGGGTGCTCGACGCTGCGGTCGCCCTGTATGTGTTCCCCCGGGCCTGGTTGAGCTCCACCGGGCGGTGGACCAGCCCGGCCCGCCGGGCGGTCTCGATGCGGCCGACGCTGAGCGACCAGATGAAACTGGGCGACCAGATGTCTGTTTCGGCGGCGGTGACAGCATCGTCGACGGACTAGACTCGTTCGGCGGACCGGGCGACATGGGTGGATTCGATAACGTCACGCAGATCGGTTTTTGCCGCCCGGAGCCTTGCCGTCCGAATACTATGCCGGGCACAGTTGATCCCGTGACGTTCGTGCGGGTGCTACTCGTGGACAGTCACGCGATGCTGACCGATGCGCTGACCGTCCAGTTGTCCACCACCACTGATCTGTGGGTCGTCGGTAGCGTCACTCCCGACGATCCGCGCCTGCTCGATATGGTTCGCACCCTGCGTCCCGACATCGTCACCACCGAGGTCGGGTCGGCGACTGTTGCGACCGGCGGAATGCTCCGGAAGCTGCGGGCCGCCTATCCCCCGGCACATCTCGTCGTCCTCACCGGTAGCCACGACAGTGCCCATGCCGTCGCGGCCGCGCGCGCCGGTGCCGCCGCCTGGGTGTCCAAGGAGGGCTCGCTGGATCATCTCCTCGAGGTCCTGCGCGGCGTACCGCTCGGTCATGCCTTCTACCCACCGGCCCAGCTCGGGGTGGTGCTGCGCGAACTACGCGACGACGTGCGGCGCGCCCGCGACTGCAGCGCGCGGCTCGACGTGCTGTCCCACCGTGAGCGCGAGGTACTGCTCCACATGGTCAATGGCAAGCCGGTGAGCCGGATCGCCGTCGAGTCGGTCGTGTCCACCAGTACCGTGCGGACCCACGTGCGCAGCATCCTCACCAAACTCGGCGTGCGCAGCCGCCTGGAAGCAGTCAGCGTCGCCCGCGCCGCAGGTCTGCGCCCCGTTGCCGACTGACCGTTTGCGGGCGATGGTGACCGGGGGGGCCGGTTTCATCGGTTCACACATCGTCGACGCACTCGTCGACGGCGGTGCGCAGGTAGTGGTCGCCGATGACCTCAGCAGGGGCGCAAGGGCATATCTGGAAGGCACGCTGGGGCACGGCGCGCAGCTGGTGGAGCTGGATGTCCGGGACGGTGTCGTCGTCGAGGCAGCGTTCCGGTCGTTCCGACCGGAGGTGGTGTTCCATCTCGCGGCCCAGATCGACGTGCGGGTCTCGATGGAGGAGCCGGCCCGCGATGCCTCGATCAACGTGCTCGGGTCGGTGAATGTGTTCGCCGCCGCCCAGGCTGCCGGCGTGCGCCGGGTGGTGAACACCTCCACTGGGGGCGCGATCTACGGCGCGACCGACGTGGTGCCCACTCCGGAGGACGTGCCGGCGAACCCGATCTCCGCTTACGGCCTGAGCAAGCTCACTGCGGAGCGTTACGCCCGCTGGTTTCGGCGGATGTGCGGGCTGGACGTCGTGACATTGCGCTACGGCAACGTCTACGGCCCGCGGCAGGATCCCCACAGTGACGCCGGCGTGATCGCGATCTTCTGTGATCGGGTGCTGGCCGGGCACCGGCCGATCGTCTACGGCGATGGGCGGCAGACCCGTGACTACGTTTTCGTCAGCGACATCGTGGCAGCCAATCTGGCAGCCGCCAGTGCCGGCGAACTGGCCCACGACGAGTACAACGTCGGAACCGGTACGGAGGTCAGCGTGCTGGAACTGGTTCAGGCCGTCGCCGCAGCAGCAGGGGTTGACCCCACGGCATTCGAGCCCGACTTCGCCCCAGCCCGTGCCGGCGACTTGGACCGCAGCTGCCTCGATGTCACCCACGCCCGCCACGACCTGGGTCTGCCACCACCGATGCCGCTGGCCGAAGGCCTGGCTCGGACCCTGGACTGGGTACGCACGGTGGGCCGGCGCTAGCGGCGCAATGCGAACGGTGGAGGCGACGAGGTACGGCGCACGGTGATGCCCAGGGTCTCGATCATGTCGTCGATGGTGATGGCTTGCGCGTCGCGGTGCATGGCCAGGCCTCGCCGGGCGAGTTCGGCGGCCAACTGGGCCTGGTGGTCGTCGACCTGCTCGCCGCGAGCGCTGTCCCGGGTGGCCAGGATGGGGTAGCGCCCAGCGTTGAGCGCGGCCAGCGCCGAGCCCGTACCAGCATGGCTGATCACGAGGTCCGCCTTGCCCTGCGCGGCGCCCAGCTCGGCCGCGGGCAGTACCGGCGTGGCCCGGATGGACAGATCATCCACCGGGGTGTCCCCGGTCTGCCACAGCACCTCCACTGGGAGCCCGGTCGCCTGCGCCAGCGCACCTTCGGCTGCTAGCAGCGGCGCGAGGTGCTCGAACAGCCGACGGAACGGGTACTGCGTCGCCGCGCCCACCGTGACCACCACCCGCAGCACCGCGTCGGGCACCCGCGTGACAGCGGTGGACTCGTACCCGTCGAACACACTGCCCTCGTAGCTCCACCGGTGGTCCGCCCAGCTCTGGTACTGGGTGTAGGTACGCACTCCGGGGACCCACTGCAGCACGCGGCCGGTGACCGACGGTCCGCTCACCCGCGTCGCGCTTTCGATGTAGTGGCATTCCACGCCGCGGGCGGCGAGGTACGGCAGGTACCCCAGCGCGATCCCCGACCCGGTCGACACCGCCCTGGTCACCTTGCGGCGCTCCAACAACCGGCGCGCGTAAGGGATGCAGCGAAGCACATCGGGCACATTGCGCACCCCGACATAGGGCACGAACTCCACGTCGCGATCCGCCAGCATCGACCGGCTCTGCTCATTGGCGTGAGTCACCCACAGCGCATCGCCATTGGGTGGGATCCGGCTCGCCAGGCTGTCGAGCTGGGTCAGATGCCCACCTGTCGTGGCGACAAACAGCGTGGTCAT
>JBOHFC010000383.1:0-2410 GCA_050701375.1 Pseudonocardiaceae bacterium | reverse complement strand
TTGACGCCCGACGCGGCGGCTGACGGGTTGGCCCGGGGCCGCTACAGCGCACTGTGCGGTCAGGATGTGGTGCCCGCTGCGATGGTCGCGCGGGAGGCCCGCTACTGCCGGTTGTGCACACCGATCCTAGTGCAGCAGGGCAGGGGCCCACGGTGAGCACCGACCAGCCCGGGAAGCGTGATCCAAATCGGCGGGTCGTGATGTGCCATTGTTCGACGCACGGCGGTCCGCGCGGTTTCACGAATCTGATTCTCACCAAACGCGATGGTGAAATAGAAATGAATCCGCACGCCACGGGTGCGTGCGTGATTGTTCTCGATGAGCGGGCCGCCGCCGAAGTGTTCGATGCCATCGGGGAGTGGTTCGGATGATCCGGTGGGGTTTGAGCGCGTTCGACTGGCGCGACCACGCCATCAACGAAAGCCGCCAGGATCCGACCGGTGTGCACACCGCTGAATGCGGCCACCGGTTGAGGCCGTCTTTCCGGCAGGCCAGCGTCAGCCGCCCCGGACCTGGCACCAACCGTCCCGGCGGACCGGCCACCGCGAGTTCCGCCGCATGATCAGCGCCACGCCCTGATGATGCGAGCAGCCCACCTGCGAGCCGATCTCCCGCAATGACAGGCCCAGGCCTTCAGCCGCAACGCCAGCCGCCGCTGCTCCACCGTCAGATGCGCACGCATCCACCAACCTCCTCAGCTCATCGAGAATCTTCTCGACTCACCGAGGCAGTGCACTGACCGGTTGAACCCGCCCAGCCGACAGGCCAGCCTGGCTGATGAGCGTGGCGAGTCCCGTGATCGGGGCGGCGGTTTCGCACCCCCCGCTGTGTCGCAGACCTACTACCCGGGCGGGCTGCACCGCCGTTAGCTTAGGCCTGCCGGAGGGCACCTGTGCGTAGTTCTGGGCTGGAAAGCCTCATGTGCTGCGCCGGACCTGCGGCTGGCGATGGTCAACGGTGGCCGCGTTAGATTGCCGTGTTACGTCGGTGAGCTGGAAGCTCGCACCGACGCCAGACTGCGGGAGGCAGCGTCAGTGATTGTTGATACCACTCGACGAGCGGTTTTCCTCAGTTACCGAAGAGACGACACGCGTCATATCGCGGGCCGGCTGGCTGACCGGTTGATTGATCGGCTGGGGGCAACGCAGGTCTTCATGGACGTCGACACGATCGAGCCGGGCGCCGACTTCGCCGCTGCCGTAGGGCAAGAGGTTGCCTCTTGTGACGTGCTGATCGTCCTGATCGGACGAGCCTGGTTAACGATCACCGACCAGCAGGGGCGACGCAGGCTTGATGACCCGAACGACCTCTTGGCCCTTGAAATCCGAGCTGCATTAGAACGTGAGATTAACGTAATTCCCGTGTTAGTTGATGGCGCTGTTATGCCCAACCGATATGACCTTCCTGAAAGCTTGCAGGGCCTTGCACTGCGCCACGCCGTTCGACTCGACCATGAGACGTTTCGCTCTGATGCTGCCGTTTTGCTCGATGCAGTAGAACGGACACCCAAAGTGGCTTACCGCCAGGGGTTGCTGCTTAAGGAGAAGGATGTTGCCGGCGCCCGGACCGCTTTGCGACAGGCCATCGACAGCCGTCACCCGGAGTGGGCACCCCTGGCGGCGGTCGGCCTGGGGTTCCTGCTTGACGAGCAGCTTGACGAGCAGAGGGATGTTGCTGGTGCCCGCGCCGCCTTCCAACGGGCCATCGACAGCGCCCACCCCGAGTGCGCACCCGAAGCAGCGGTCAACCTGGGGTTCCTGCTCAAGGAGAAGGATGTTGCCGGCGCCCGCGCCGCCTTCCAACAGGCCATCGACAGCGGCCACGCCAAGTGGGCACCCAAAGCAGCAGCTGATCTGAGTGAGTTACGCGCACATCAAGGCTGGTGGCGGCCATCGAAGCATCGCTGACGGCTACGGCGTGCAACGTCCGCTGGGCTATCGGAGAGCGAGATCGCCTGCTAATCACCTGTGCATCGAATCGCCTTGATAATGCACGCCGTCAACTCGCATGGCTCCACCGCTGCCCACAGCCCGCCGACGCTCAGGGCGGGGGTCTCCCTCGCGGGCGCAGGCATCCGCCCCTACCCGGTGGGGCAAGGCTCGACATAGTCGACCGCTCAGAGGCGTGGCCTTGCGCCATCGGGTAGCCCACCGGTGCGCCGCGAGGGAGACCCCCACCCGCATCGTGCGCACTCGTGGAGCGCGCGAAGGCAGGCAGCGATACCCCCACCCGAGGCGCTGAAAGGGGCTGTTTTCGGGGTCGTGGTGCTGGTCTGCCTCGCTCGGATTGTCTGCCTCACCGCAGGTCAGGTGCGGGGCAGTAGCCGGGCAAGGGGGTGAGGCATGTGCCCCGGCGGGGGGCCAGTGCCTCACCGTCTGCCTCAGCTCTCGGAGTTGCTGTCGAGCCCCAT
>JBOHFC010000382.1:0-38177 GCA_050701375.1 Pseudonocardiaceae bacterium | reverse complement strand
GCGTCATTGTAGGAGTCCGGGTCACCGAACCGGTAGGCGAACAGGGCCTCGTTCCACTCGATGCGGCCGTCGATCGCCTTGGCATACGGGTCGAGCAGCAGCTTGCCCGGGTTGCACCGCAAGCCCGCCGCCGGGTCGTTGGGTCCGTGCACCCGGTAGCCGTAGCGCTGGCCGGGGCTGACCCGCGGCAGGTAGCCGTGCCAGACCAGGGCGTCGCGTTCGGGCAGCGGGATCCGGGTTTCGTCGCCCGCATCGTTGAACAAGCACAGCTCGATCCGGTGCGCGGCTTCCGAGAAGATCGAGAAATTGGTGCCGCCACCGTCGTAAGTCGCGCCCAGCGGGTAGGGCGAGCCTGGCCAGATGTCCACACGACCTCCGTAGATCCGCGCAGCTCCTGCGGCGTGACGCAGCAGCCGGGCGGTGTCTTTGTATCGTCTGCACACAACGATCGCCACCTCAAAGCTGCACCGGGCGACGGCGCCCCATGGCACGGCCTGGGACAATGGGGCATGACCGGATTCATCACAGGGTCATTACAGGAACGGAGGATGCCCGGTTTGACTGAGCACGAGGTGCGCTCGCTGATCGGCCAGGTCGAGGCCACTGTCCGCGATGCGATCGATCGGGTCCTACCCGAGCTGGCCGGCGCTGACCCGGTCGTCCGACGCTCCGAGCACGCCGATTTGCAGTCCAACGCCGCGCTCGCGCTCGCCAAACGCGCTAGTACCAGGCCCACGGAGGTGGCTGGCGCCGTGGCGGAGGCGCTGCGGGCCGACGGGTCGGAGGTACTGCGCTGCTCGCCGGTCGCTGAGGTCACCGTGTCCGGACCGGGGTTCCTCAATCTGACCCTGGCCGATGGGGCGCTCTGGCACCAGGTCGCCGCCCGGCTGGCCAGCCCGCGCCTGGGTGTCGGCACTCCCGAGCAGGGCCGGCGCACCGTCGTCGACTACTCCGCGCCGAACGTGGCCAAGGAGATGCACGTCGGGCACCTACGCACCACCATCATTGGCGACTGCTTGGTCCGGGTACTGGGCTTCCTCGGTGCCGAGGTGATCCGGCAGAACCACCTCGGGGACTGGGGCACCCAGTTCGGGATGCTCATCCAATATCTCGATGACCACCCCGAGGCCACCTGGCACCACGACCAGCTCACCGAGGGCACGTCCACCGTCTCGGCGTTGGACAGCCTTTACCGTGCCGCTCGCGCCGCATTCGATGCCGACCCGTCGTTCGCCGAACGGGCCAGAGCGCGGGTGGTTGCGTTGCAAGCCGGCGACGAGGACACCGTCGTGCGCTGGAAGGAGATCGTCACCGAATCGGAATTCGCGTTCCAGGAGATCTACCGCCGGCTCGGCGTACTCCTGGAGCCCGAGGACTCCGACGGCGAGTCGTTCTACAACTTCCTGCTGCCCGAGGTCGTCGACGAGCTGACCACCGCCGGTATCGCGGTGGAAAGCGACGGCGCGCTCGTCGTGTTCTCCGATGAGGTCACCGGCCCCGACGGCAACCCGGTCACGCTGATGGTCCGCAAGAAAGACGGCGGCTACGGCTACGACACCACCGACCTGGCGACCATCCGATACCGGATCCGCGATCTCAAGGCGGACCGCATCCTCTACGTGGTCGACTCCCGCCAGACCCTGCACTTCCGGCTCATCTTCGAGGCAGCGCGCCGCGCCGGCTGGCTCACCGACGGCATCGACGCCACCCATGTCGCGTTCGGCGCTGTGCTCGGCCCCGACGGGCGGCCGTTCAAAACCCGCTCCGGAGACACTGTCAAGCTCATGGAACTGCTGGACAACGCCGTCGATCGGGCGAAAGCCACCGTCACGGAGAAGGCTCACGGGCTCTCCGATGCGGACTTCACCCGGATCGCCGAGCAAGCCGGCATCGGGGCGGTCAAGTACGCCGATCTGTCGACGTCGAGGATCAAGGACTACATTTTCGACGTCGATCGGATGGTGTCGCTACAAGGCAACACCGGGGTGTATCTGCAATACGCGCACACCCGGATCTGCTCCATTCTCCGCAAGGCCGGCGACGGGATCGTAGAGGTTGACCCGACGCTGCCGCTGCATCCTGCGGAGCGGGCTCTCGTACTCGCTGTGGACGCATTCGGCGATACCCTCGCCGAAGTCGGCCGGGTCCTGGAACCGCACCGGCTGTGCGGCCATCTCTACGAACTGGCGAAAGCATTCACCGAGTTCTACGAAGCCTGCCCGGTGCTCACGGCGGCAACACAGGTCCGTATCAACCGGATCGCGCTGTGCCAGCTCACCGCCCGCACGTTGCGCCAGGGCTTGAACCTGCTGGGCATCGCCGCACCAGAACGCATGTAGCTCATGGCCGACGAGGGTGGCGACCCCGCCTGCTGGTTACCTCGAGTCTGCCCTGACTGCGGCCTGCTCGCCGACCAGGACCCACCCGTTGTGTGCACTCACTGCGGCGCGCAGGTCCCAGACGACGACCCCCGTCCCGGCCGGCCGGTCACACCGTGACCGATGCGTCAAGCAGGCGCTCGACGGCGGCCAGCTTGATACACAGGACCAACCCGTCCAGCGCCTCGGCCAGCTCCGGCAGCGGCGGGTAGGTCGGTGCCAGCCGGATCACCCGATCGTCGGAGTCCTTGCCGTACGGGAACGGCGCACCTGCGGCGGTCAGCGCGATTCCGGCGCCGGCGGCCAGCTCGACGACCCGGCTGGCACAACCGTCCAGCACCTCGAGAGTGACGAAGTAACCTCCCTCGGGAACCGTCCAGGTTGCCGCCCCGCTGTCGCCGAGCTGGTCGGCCAGGGTGCGCTGGACGAGATCGAACTTCGGCTTGAGCAGTGCCCGGTGCCGGTCCATGTGGGCGTGCACGCCTGCGGAAGTTTCCAGAAAGAGCGCGTGCCGTAGCTGGTTGATCTTGTCGGGACCGATGCTGCGCTTGGCCAGGTGCCCGGTCAGCCAGTCCACGTTGGCCACCGACGCGCCGTAGAAAGCCACCCCGCTGCCCGCCAACGTGATCTTCGACGTGGAACCGAACACCAACGGCCGATCGGCATGGCCGGCGTCGCCGGCGAGCGCCAGGATGTCGGCGACCTCGTGCCGGACCTCGGTCAGATGGTGCACGGCGTAGGCGTTGTCCCAGAAGATCCGGAAATCGGCGGCGGCGGTGCGCATCCGAGCCAACCGACCAACAGTCTGCTCGGAGTACCGGATACCTGACGGGTTGCTGTACATAGGCACACACCAGATCCCCTTGATCCGGGTGTCCGCAGCGACCAGCTGCTCGACCTCGTCCATCTCCGGGCCGGCGACGTCCATCCGCACCGTGATCATCTCGATGCCCAGCTTCTCGCACAACGAGAAGTGCCGGTCGTAGCCGGGCACCGGGCACAGTAACGCCGTGCCGGTGCCCATCCCCCATGGCTGCACCGACCCGGGCACGCCGAACAGCACGGCGTGCACCAGACACTCGTGCATAAGCTCCAGGCTGGAGTTACCGAACGCGATCAGCTGCGCGGCGGGTACTCCGAGCAGTTCGCTGAAGATCTCCCGCAGCTCCGCCAAGCCGCGCAGGCCTCCGTAGTTGCGGGTGTCGGTGCCGTCGCTGGCCAGGTGTTTGCCAGCGCCCGGTAACTCCAGCAACGGCTCGGACAGATCCAGCTGCTCAGCTGACGGCTTGCCCCTGGTCAGGTCGAGCGCCAAACCCCGCGCCTGCAGTGCCTCGTACTCCCTACGCAGGTCGTCGAGGTGCCGGGCCAGTTCGCTGGTAGGTAATTGGGTCAGATTCACCCTTGCATCATCCTCGATCGGTCGCTAACGCACGCAAATCGACCAAATGATCACGTTACCACCCTGTTACCAGTGGGAAACGCTTGCGGAGCTGCGCTTGGGGTTGCCCTCCCACCGTGTGACTATCGACAACGTGGAGGTGTCGGCTGCGGATATCGCAATTCCAGCGAGCACTGTGCGGGTGCCGCGACCGCCGGTGGAATGCCGCTAGCCACATGCGACCAGTGATGTGCGCTGCGGCGCCTGCGCCCACGCCGCGGGCGCAGAGCAAGCGCCTGGATTCGGTGGCGGACCATTCCGGTGTCGTCTCGGAGGCGCAGCACCTGGCGATGCGAGCCGACACCCGACTACTGTCCACGCTGCTCGGCGAGACGCTGGTCCGACAGGGTGGCGAGGAACTGCTCGAGCTGGTGGAACAGGTACGCAGGCTGGCCCGAACAGGCCTGCTCGACAGGCGTGTCCACCCGCCCGAGCTCGACCGCGGGGAGCGGGCGGCGCTACTGTCCCGCGAGCTGGCCGGACGGCGGCTGCTGACCGCCCGCTCCGCTGTCAGCTGCGCGACACCGCCGCCATGCACCGGGTCCGGCTGCGGCTGTTCCACGGCCGCGGTGACTCGGTCGGTCGGGGCGGTGGGCCAGCCGGGGCGGCGGTGGCCGCTTCGCCGTACGGCACGGTCGACGGGACGATGAAGGTGACCGAACAGGGCGAGGTCATCTCCGACAGGTACTCGCTGAGCGCGCTGGCTCACGACCAGCTTGAGATTCTCCTCGCCGCGGTGCTGGAGGTCACCCTGCTGCACCAGACCTCGCGGGTGCCCCCGGAGGTGCTGGATCGGTGGGACGAGGCGATGGATGTGGTGAGCGGGGCCGCCCAGAGGACCTATCGCGACTTCGTCGGCCTCCCCGGGCTGGGCGAGTTCTTCTCCGCCGCCACCCCGGTCGACTAGCTGGGCTGGCTCAACGTCGGCTCCCGACCGATGCGGCGACCGGGCAGCGGCGGGAAAACCACGCTGGAAGGGTTGCGGGCGATCCCGTGGGTGTTCGGGTGGACTCAGACCCGGATGCTCGTGCCGCCATGGTGAGCTATCCCACGCTTTTCCGCGGCGGCGTAGACGTCTGCGGCATCGTCGACTTCGAGACGTTCTTCGCCGAGACGGAGCCGTGGATCGCGGCAGCAGCGGTGAGCAGGTACGGCGACCCCGCAGCGAGCCGCATCGCTGCTGCGGGAGCTATCCCCGATTCACCGCATCGGGCAGCTCAGCGCCCCGCTGCTGGTAGTGCACGGCGCGAACGACACCAACGTGCCCACCACCCAGGCCGAGCAACTCGTCGCAGCGCTACGGTCCCGTGGCGCCTCACCCGGCTACCTGGTGCTGCCCGACGGAGGGCACGAGATCCTCGGCGCCACCAGCCGGGCGGCCTACCAGCGAGAGGTCGTGCACTGGGTGATCAGGCACCTGCTCGACCTCGACGAGCCAGCGCCTGACACCCGCTGACGCCCGGGCGGCGTCGCCCAGGTTGAATCGCAGCCAGTTGGCGCCGTCCTCGGCGGAGCTGGCCGGTAAGCCGGATGTGATCAACCGTCGCGTTTTCGTCGATCAGGGTGGTGGACTGTGTCACCGGGTGTGATCAACGGCGGGGGAGCCAGGTCCGGCTTCTTCCGCGCACGAAGGTCGATCTGGGCGGTGCTGCTCACGATCATCGCGCTGATCGGGACCTGTTGCGCTGGTCAAACAACCCCCAGCTCTGGTCGGCCGGTGGAAGGCGGGGTCGCCACCTTCGCCGAACCGGCGAACACCACACCGAACTACATCTTCCCGTTCATGCCGATCCAATATTTCAGTGTTATCACGGTGTCGGACCTGCAATACCTCCTGTACCGGCCCCTGTACTGGTTCGGCGACAACGGCCAACCCGTACTGAACGACAGACTCAGTCTCGCCGACTATCCAACTTTCGCTGACGACAACCGCACCGTGACCGTGAAGCTGCGCGACTACGCGTGGTCGGACCACACGAAGGTGACCGCGGACGGTATCGTCTTCTGGATCAACATGATGAAGGCGGAGAAGAAGAACTGGGCCGTATACGTGCCGGGAGGGATCCCGGACGATATCGACTCGCTTACCGCGGACTCGCCGAACCAGGTGACCTTCCACCTGAACAAGAGCTACAGCGCGAAATGGTTCGTGTACAACGAGCTCGCCCAGATCACTCCACTTCCGCACGCCTGGGACCGCACGGCGACCGGCGCCAGCGACTGCGAACACCGGGTCGGCGATTGCACCGCCGTCTACGACTACCTCGCCGACCAGGCGAAGAGCATCAACAGCTACGCCACGAACCCGCTGTGGCAGGTGGTGGACGGTCCCTGGCGGCTGAAGTCATTCAACGCCGACGGCAACATCAGTTTCATTCCCAACAATTCCTATTCGGGACCGAACAAGCCACATCTCGCTCAGTTCAACGAAGCACCGTTCTCCGACAATGCCGCCGAGTACAACGTGCTGCGCTCCGGCGACAACTCCGTTCAGGTCGGCTACCTACCGCCGGAGAACGCCCCGGTGAAGCCTGATGATCAGGAGGTTGGACATAACCCGCTGGAGAACAACTACACGCTCGATCGGTGGTACGTCTTCGGGGTCAACTATTTCCCACTCAACAACCACAATCCGAGGGTCGGCCCGATCTTTCAGCAGCAGTACTTCAGGCAAGCTCTGGCATCCCTTGTCGACCAGAAGTCCATCATCAAGGCGGCCGTGCACGGGTACGGCGCGACGACCAATGGCCCAGTGCCGACAACGCCGACAAACCCGTACGCCAGCGACAAGACCGAGCCCAATCCGTTCGCCTACGATCCTGATCGCGCCCAGAAACTGCTGGCTGATCACGGGTGGAGCACTCCACGCGACGGTGTGGGTACCTGCGAGCGCCCAGGCGCTGGTCCGAACCGATGCGGCCCTGGGGTGGCAGCTGGTACCCAGCTGGACTTTCAGATGATGTACGCCACCGGAACCCCGCAGGTCACGCTGGCGATGCAGCAACTGCAATCCTCGGCTAGCAAGGTCGGCATCAACCTCGACCTGCGGGGAGCACCCTTCAACACCGTAATCGGCACCTCCATCCCCTGCGGGGCGGGCAAACCCGACTGCAACTGGGAAATGGGTAACTGGGGTGGGGGCTGGGTGTTCGCTCCGGACTTCTATCCTACCGGTGAACAGATCTTCGGCACCGGCGCGGGATCCAATGTGGGTAGCTTCTCCGACCCGAAGCTGGATCAGCTCATCGCCGCGACACAGCACAGCGACTCGCCAGAGGCGTTGCAGGCCTACGCCCAGTACGGCTCAGAAACCGTGCCGGCCATCTGGCAGCCGAGTTACGACTACGCGGAAACAGAAATCGCGAACAACCTCAAAGGGGTCGCTCCGCAGAGCCCGTACCTGAATATCACGCCGGAGGATTGGTACTACGTCAAATGATTGCTGAGCCCACCACCGCGGCAGGTGTTCGATGACCGGATTCATCACCCGGCGACTGCTCCAGTCCGTTGTTGTCGTTCTGCTCGTGACAGTGATCGTTTTCATCCTGCTGCACCTGCTCCCCGGTGGGCCGGCCCGCGCGCAACTCGGGCCACGGGCTACACCGGCGGCGGTCGCGAACTTCAACCATCAGCTGGGATACGACCGACCGCTCCCTATCCAGTACTGGGACTGGCTCACCCAGCTCGTCACCGGCAACCTCGGTTTCTCGGCGAAGTTCAACCAGTCGGTCGCTTCGCTCATCGGTGAGCGACTCCCCAAGACCCTGGTCCTCACGGTTGCGTCCACGCTCTTCGCGCTCGTCGTGGCGATCCCGCTCGGTATGTTGCAAGCAGTGAAGCGCAACCACGCAGCCGATTACACGATCACCGTCTGGGCGTTCGTCTTCTACGCAACGCCACCGTTTTTCCTCGGCGTCGTACTCATCGTGGTGTTCGCCGTCTACCTGCCGATCCTGCCTGCGGAAGCGCCACAGAGTTCCTCGCTGTGGGTGATCCTGTCGCAGCCTGGCGGGCTGATCTTGCCAGTATTGACCCTGGCCTTGCTCACCATCGCTCAGTTCTCCAGGTACATGCGGTCCTCGGTGATCGAGAATCTCGCGGAGGACTACGTTCGCACCGCCCGGGCGAAGGGCGCGGATGAACGGGGCGTGCTGATCCGCCATGTGCTGCGCAATTCGCTGATCCCGGTCGCGACCCTGCTCGGGCTGTCCCTGCCGGCGATCTTCTCCGGTGCGCTGATCACCGAGGCGGTGTTCAACTTCCCGGGCATGGGCCAGCTGTTCTGGACAGCCGCACAAACGCAGGACTACCCGATCATGCTCGGCATCACCGTGCTCGTCGGTGTCGCCACAGTGATCGGTTCGCTGCTCGCCGACCTTGCCTACGCCGTCCTCGATCCCCGAGTGAGGTATGCATGACCGCCATTCCCGCCGATGATGCGGCGCTGCGCGATTCGCCTGAGACCCGCGGCCCCAAGGATCGCAGCGCAGTCGCGCGGGCGCTGTCGGCTTTTGTGGAGAACAAGCTCGCCGTGGTCGGTTTCGGTATCGTCGTGGCGTTCATTGCGTTCTGTTACCTCGGTCCCCTGGTTTATCACACCGACCAGGTACACATCGACCTGTCACAGGCCACCCTGGCGCCGTCAGGGGCTCATCCCCTGGGCACCAACGAGGTCGGCTACGACCAGCTCGGCAGACTGATGGCCGGCGGGCAGTCCTCGCTCGAGGTGGGAATCGCCGCCGCGCTGCTGGCCACCGTCTTCGGCACGTTGTGGGGCGCCATTGCCGGGTACGCGGGTGGCTTCATCGACTCCGCGATGATGCGCATCGTCGATGCGCTGCTCGCGGTGCCCGCGCTGTTCTTGTTGCTGTTCCTCGCGTCGATCGCCCGGCCCACCGTCGGATTGCTGATCCTGGTGATCGCGTTGATCTCATGGCTCGGTCCGGCCCGGTTGATACGTGGGCAGGCATTGACCTTACGCACCAGGGACTACGTGACATCGGTGCGGCTGATGGGTGGCGGCCCGTTTCGCGCGATCCTGCGGCACATCGCACCGAACGCCATCGGCACCGTGGTGGTGAACGCGACCTTCCAGGTGGCGGATGCGATCTTGATCGTGGCCACGTTGAGCTTCCTCGGCCTGGGCATACCGCCGCCGGCCGCGAACTGGGGTGACATGCTGTCCAACGGCATCAACTACACCTACGACGGTTACTGGTGGTTGATCTACCCGCCCGGCGTGGCCATCGTACTCGTGGTGGTCGCGGTCAACCTTATCGGCGACGCATTGCGTGATTCGTTCGAAGTTCGGTCGCAGGGCAGGTGATCCCGGTGAGTTCTGTCGTGACCCTTGACGGTCTGCACACCGACATCGCTTTGCGCAAGGGCACCGCGCACCCGGTAGGTGGTGTCTCGTTGACCGTCGGCAAAGGCGAGAGCCTCGGCATTGTCGGCGAATCGGGCTGCGGTAAGACCATGACCGCGCTATCGATCATGCGCCTGTTACCGCGTGGTGGACGCGTCACGCGCGGCTCGATAACGCTTGGCGACACCGACCTCACCACGCTCGACGAAGCCGGAATGCGCAAGATCCGCGGCAACCGGATCGGAATGATCTTCCAGGACCCGATGACGTCGCTGAACCCGTGCATGACCATTGGCGACCAGGTCTCGGAAACCGTTCTGCTGCACCGCGAAGTGACCCGGGCGCAGGCGCGGGAGCGCGCCGCGGAGGTGCTCGACCTGGTCGGGCTGCCGCGCGCCGACGAACGGCTGGACTCCTACCCGCACCTGCTGTCCGGCGGGATGCGCCAGCGCGTGGTGATCGCGATGGCGCTGGCCTGCGAACCGGAACTGCTGATCGCCGACGAACCGACAACGGCGCTCGATGCGACCATCCAGAAGCAGATCCTCGAACTCATCGACGAGCTGCGCGGCCGCCTCGGTATGGCGGTGATCCTGGTGACCCACGACCTCGGCGTCATCGCCGGATACACCGACCGGGTCGCGGTGATGTACGCCGGAAAGATCGTGGAGACCAGCTCGACGCGCGACCTGTTCGACAACCCGCGGCATCCCTACACCGAAGCGCTGTTCCGTGCACTGCCGGAAAACGTTGACTCCGACCGCAGGCTTTACGCCATTCCGGGCTTGCCTCCGGACCTGTCGAACCCTCCGCAGGGCTGCCGGTTCGCCGCGCGCTGCGCCTATGCCACCGAAGAATGTCGAGCCCAGGAACCGGTGCTCACCGGGGACGGGCACCCGTTCGCCTGCTTTCATCCGCTCGGCTCGAAGGAACAGGCCACACCGAACCCACACACCCCCCTCGCGGTCGCCGCGGGTGCTTCCGCACTGCTGGAGGTATGCAACCTGTCGCGCACCTTCCCGGTCACCTCGAACGGTGTGCTGCAAAGGAGGATCGGTGCCGTCAGCGCGGTGGCGGACGTGTCGTTTACTGTCCACACTGCAGAAACCTTCGGTCTCGTCGGCGAATCAGGCTGCGGCAAGAGCACCATCGGCAGGTTGCTCGTGGCCGCGGACACGCCGACGTCAGGCTCGATCACGTTCGACGGCGTCGAGATCAGCGGCAAGTCCAACCGCGAGCTTCGCAAATATCGCCGGGACTTCCAGCTGATGTTCCAGGATCCCTACGCATCGCTGGATCCGCGCATGCGGGTGCGGTCGATCCTGCGCGAGCCATTGGCCATCCAACATCGCGGATCCGTGGTTGAACAGGAAAAAGCCATCGCCAAGCTGCTCGACGAGGTCGGGCTGTCCAGCGCCGCGCTGGACAAGTATCCTCACGAGTTCTCCGGCGGGCAGCGTCAACGCATCGGACTGGCCCGTGCGCTCGCCTTGCGCCCCAAACTGATCGTGGCCGACGAGCCGGTGTCGGCGCTGGACGTTTCGGTCCAGGCGCAAATCCTGAATCTCATGCGCGAGCTGCAGCATGAACATCAGCTGACCTACGTGTTCATCTCCCACGACCTATCGGTTGTGCGATATGTGTCCACCACCATCGGCGTGATGTACCTTGGCAAGCTGGTCGAGATCGGTCCGGCCGAGCAGGTGTACACCTCACCGGCGCACCCATACACCCGAGGCTTGATTGATACAATCCCGCTCGCCGATCCCGAGCGGGAACAGCGCAAGGACAACGCCGGCGTGCGTGGCGAGCTGCCGTCGGCGATGAACCCACCGTCCGGTTGCCGGTTTCGTACGCGCTGCCCGCTGGCCACCGAAAAGTGTGCCGCCGAAGAACCGCCCATGCGCCAGTTCAGCAGCCAGGGCCATCAAGCCGCCTGCCACTACCCGCTACAGCAACCCTATTGAGGTCACCGTATCGGCACCTCCGGCACGGTCATGCCCTCGGCCGGGTGCCTGACCGGCTCCACCGCGGCGGCCGGGTCCTCCCGGGCGCCGTCTGACGTCGTGCTCGAACAACCGTGGCGGCGTCGATGCTTGCGGCGGTCTCGATCCAGGTTCGGGATCCGCGAACCAGCAGTGAGCCCCCGGCCGCGCCGGGCTCACTGGAGGCAACACGAAGGACCCGCCGGCCATCAAGTGCGCGCAGGGCGTGCAGCTGAGCCGATCGCGCGCCCTGCCTGACCAGGATGTCGTCGAGAGCAGCCGCACGGCACGCCCGCTGGTTGGCAGCTGCCCGGTTACTGGCCGCACCTCGGGCGGTGGCCGTTAACTGGGTCCCCACCGACCCCGCCAGCCGGGTCTTGCCCCACGGTTTCACGACGGATAAGCCCGTCGCGGCGAACAATAGCACCAGCGCACCCGACCTCGCGGCCAGCGTCTGCACCTGGACCGGCTCACCCTCGCCGGCCAAGACCTGGTCCAGCCTGGGAAGCATCATCGCCACCCCGGTGGCGGTTAGCACGACCGCGATCCCTGCCTTCCCGACCAACCACCAGTGCCGCGCCAGACCCCATGATGTTCCCAACGCCAGCACCAACCCGGTACACAGCGAGGTGAACACCACGGGGATCAGCACCCAGCAGAGGATGGCGATAGCGACGGCGATCCCGGCTCGCACCTCCGGGTCACCGGAGTGCAGGCCGGTCACTTCCAGCGCGACCATCGCCCCGTCGAGCCCAAGCCATCCGGCCGACGCCACGACGTGGACCAGAACCAGCGCTGCCCGGACCCGCCGCGGTAACCGCCGGACCCGGGTCAAGGACGTGACGTCCGCAGCAAGCCGAGCCCTCATGCCGTGTTAACGAACCCCCGGACTCCGCGTCACGGAGTGTTCTGCTCGACCACTCAGCGTTAGAAGACAGCACTCGAATCGACGCGGTGCGGCCGGCCCCGCGCCATGACCATGGTGAGGCGTTGCAGTGCGGTGAGGTCGGTGAGGGGATCTCCGTCGACCACCAGCAGGTCGGCGCTGTAGCCGGCGTGCAGGGCGCCCGCTGTGCTGGCGAGTCCGAGGGCATCGGCGGTCGTAACGGTGGCCATTTCGAGGATCTGCTCGCGGGTGAAGCCCCACTCCTCAAGGGCCCGCAAGGCGGCCGGAAAGTTGCCGAAGGGGCCCATGCCAGCATCAGTACCGGTGATCAGACGCACCCCGCGGTCAGCCATCCAGCGCACCCGGCCGATGATCTGCTGGGCTCGCTCGGCACCGTACTTCTTGGCGAAGAGACGCCAGTTGTTGCTGGTCGCAGTGCACACCGCGATCCCCGCCGCGACGATACCGGCGACAATCTGTTCGTCGGGTTCGAAGACGCCGGGTCCGGTCAGCCAGGTGCAGTGCTCGATGGTGTCGACACCGGCCTCGACACAGACCCGGATGCTGCTGGTGCCGTGGGCGTGCGCCGCGAGCGGAAGCCCGAGCCGGTGAGCCTCCTCAACTGCTATCCGCAGCTCTCCGGTGCTGAACTGCGGCTGCCACATCTCGGCCCCACCCGGGGTCATGCTGCCGCCGGACACCATCACTTTGATCACGTCGGCCCCGGCGGCCGCGTTGCGCCGGATCTGCTGTCGGATCTGGTCGCAGCCGGCGACCTCACCACCGAGAAACCAGCAATGCCCTCCCGGCGGCGTCAGCGGGGCGGTCGCCGCAAGGATGCGCGGCCCGGCCAGGTCACCGGCTTCTATGGACTCACGCAGCGCCACCGTGAGCCCACCTCGATCACCGAGATCTCGGACGGTGGTGACCCCACAGTTGAGCAACTGTTGGGCACGGCCGGCCATCGCCAGCGCCAGTCGCGGCTCATCGATCGGAGCTAACAGTTCCTCGAGCCGGTCGGGTCCCACGTTGAAAGCCAAATGCACATGCGCATTGATCAGTCCCGGCATGATGGTCGCTGCCGGGAACGCCAGCTCGACGAGGTCCGCGCCGCCCGCCGCCCGGACCTCGTCATGACCACCCACCGCGACGATCGACTCACCCTGGACCAACACTGCGCCGTTGTCGAAGCGTCGGCCGGCAGGGCCGATGAGAACCTGACAAGCGGACAACAAATACTGCATCGCTGGCACCTACTTCCTCCTGCGCGGTCGGGCACCCGGGCCGTCTGCGATTGCCCGGAGCGTGTGGTCCCAGTTGCCTGGGTTTACCAACGGTGAGATGGGGTAACTGACTGCAACCAGCGCGGCCCGCTGATCCCCGATCTCGTTGCTGGCCTGGATCCGGGGACTGTCCGACGATAGACGAGGAGACGATCTTGAGCCGACAAATCGCATGTCTAGCGGCGCTGCTGGCGGTGGCCGGCTGTGGCGCCGCCCCAGCCACCGTAGTTTCCCCAATGACCACAAGCGCCCACCTGGCGCACGGACCTACACTCTTGGTCGCGGAGCCGTGCCGGGTGGTCGATGCGCGTGCGGATGTGCGTTGCACACCGGGTGTCCTGAACCCGGATGTCACTCAGGACAACATCCACGCCACGATCTGCGCCCCCGGGTGGACTGACACGGTGCGGCCACCAGCCAGCTACACCGCCGCACTCAAGCTCCAACAGATGCGTGATTTCGGCGAGCCAGGCTCTCCCCTGAACTACAAAGAAGATCATCTTGTGCCGCTGTCCATCGGCGGCGCGCCCAGCGATCCACACAACCTGTTTCCGCAACCCACTGCGAAGACCACCGAGCAGGAAGACCTCGAAGATCACCTATACAAGGCTGTGTGCTCAGGTCAGATGGCGCTGACGGCTGCACAGGAAACGATGCGACACAACTGGACTCATTGAACAGGGATCCCGTATGCCAAGCCTTCGCGAACTTGGTCTGGATCAGAACCCGAGTATGCACCCGTTGACCTACCCCGGCCGATCCGTACCTGGTAGCTGCCTCCTAGTGGGCGCCTGGTTCTACCCATTGCTCCATACACCTGGCAGCGAGGTCGCCGAGTGGTCGATTGAGGGCGGCGATGGGCCTCTCGGTGCAATGCGCTCCCGCCGACGCACCGTTGGCATGGCCCTGCGAACCCAGAATGCCTCGCCGATGGGCGAGCGGAGACCAGTGCTCGCGGTCGGCTCCAACGCCTCTCCTGGTCAGCTTGCCTACAAGTATGCGAGTTGGGCGACTGACCACATCATTCCTATCACCAGTGTCAGAATCACCGGCCTCGCGGTCGCTCACTCAGCGCATATCAGCAAGCCAGGTTACGTCCCGTACATGCCCGTTCGATCACTGCTCGAACGCGACATTGAGCTGTACGCACTCTGGCTCGACGCGGAGCAGACTCAGCGTATGGACGAGACGGAGCCGAACTACCGACGACTTTCTATCCGCGATCTCCGCGCGGGGAATGTCACGGTACGGCTTGAATCAGGGGACCGCGTGCATACCGCTACCTTGTACGCTGGACGATGGGGGGTACTACGGCTCACACCCGGCGGAGCGCGAGTGCCAGCGACCACGCAATCACGAATATTCACCCTCCTGAGTTCCCAGGAGTGGTTTCAGAACATCGTGCCAGAGTCACTGAACGGACCCGAAGCAGCAATGTGGGCGCTCGGTCAAGATGCTGGACGACGCGGACGCGTCCGGCAGGAGATGGCAGAGCGTCACCTGGTGGTCTCCGACGACCTGTTGGGGTAAGCGCGCCCGAGCGTCCGCTGGCGACAATGGGCCCGGTCCAACACCCGGCCCACACCTCTGGCGTCGTCTTCGCCCGCGACCACGGCGATTGAGGTTTCGTCGAGGCGCTGAGCCATCATCAGGTCCAGCCGGCAGTTCAACCGCGACAAATCCGCCGATCATTCAGCAGGCTTCGGGTAGTCCCCTGCGGCGGACCAGTCGAGAGCGACGCAGTTCTCATCACCGACGATCCACGCATCGTGACCGGGCGAGATGACGAACGCATCGCCGGGCCCCAGATCTGCCTCCGCTCCGTCATCCATCACGACGTGCATCCGGCCGGAAATGATGTATCCGGTGTGGGCGGCCTCGCAGGACTCGGTGCCAGCGAGCGGCTTGACGTCCTCGGACCATCGCCAGCCCGGCTGGAAGGCGGCTCGACCAACGACTGCCCCGGGGACCGTCACCACCCCGATTTCACCGTTGGTGAACTTTCGAACTTCATCCGGCTCGTCCAGGTTCCTCGACTGGAGAGTCATGGGTTGCCTCCTCGCGATTCACCGGCCCGCCACCGAGCCGGGCTTTGGTTTGACAGGCCGCGGGAGCGGCCATCAGGTCACCGCGGAGGTGATTCACGAAACCAGGTGTGTGAACGCTACGTTTGTCACCGAGCCTTGAAAAGGTCCATTTGAGTGCCTCGCCAGCCTGAACGTGCTCCCGACGCGTGAAAATCTCGAACAATGGTCACCAGACGTGACTGGCGTTCACTAGTGGGTTACCGATCTAGTGTCCGCCCTCGTCGAGCGTGGCGCGGGCCGGCTGAGGCTGAAGGTGCCGTTGGTCGTATACATGCGGGCCCTGGCGGTGGGACACTAACGCGAGTGCCCGGACTGGACGGGTGGGCTCGCCACAGTGGGGAGAATCCCCGGTGGATAGGAGCGATATCGAGCAGGTGACCGCGCATCTCCCGGTCGGAACGGTGACGTTCCTGCTGACTGACGTCGAGGGCTCGACGTTTCTGTGGGAGTCCGCCCCGGAGGCGATGGGTGCCGCGATCCGCCGTCATTACCAGCTGTTGGATGCGGCGATTGCGCTGCACGGTGGGGTGCGGCCGCAGGAGCAGGGCGAGGGCGACAGTGTTGTGGCGGCGTTCAGGTGTGCCTCGGGTGCGCTGGCCGCCGCGCTGGACGTCCAGCGCGCGTTTTATGTCGAGCGGTGGCCGGAGGGTGCGTCGCTGAAGTTACGCATTGCCCTGCATACCGCGCAGGCGCAACTGCGCGATGAGGAGAATTACTTCGGTCCGGCGATCAGCCGCTGTGCCCGGTTGCGCGCTGTTGCGCACGGTGGCCAGATGGTGTTGTCCAAAACGACGCGGGATCTCGTCCTCGACCGGCTCGCTGACGGTGTCGAGCTGGTCGATCTGGGGGTACACCGGCTGCGCGATCTCGGTCGCCCGGAACACGTTTTCGGGTTGGCGCACCCCGACCTGCCCGTGGAGTTCCCGCCGCTGCGTTCGCTGGGCACCTTGTCCAACAATCTGCCGGGAGAGCTGACCAGCTTCGTCGGGCGGCGCGCGGAGCTGGTCGAGGTCGGAGAGCTACTCGGGCAGGTGCGGCTGCTGACGCTCACCGGCACGGGTGGCTGCGGTAAGACCCGACTGGCACTGCAGGCAGCCGCCATCGCGATGCAAGGCCACCTCGACGGGGTGTGGTGGGTCGAACTCGCGCGGCTGGAGAACGCCGCCCTGATGCCGGCCGCGGTGATCGGCGCCATCGGCCTGCAGGAGGTGCCGGGGTGGGGGGCGCTGGAGACGCTCGTCAGGTATCTGCGTTCACGTCGCGCGATGCTCGTTCTCGATAACTGCGAGCACGTGCTCGCCGCCTGCGCGGAGCTCGCCGATGCGCTACTGCGCGCGTGCCCGTCGCTCACGGTGTTGGCGACGAGCCGGGCTCCGCTGGGGGTGCCGGGCGAGACGGCGTGGCGGGTGCCCTCGATGGCGCTGCCCGCCGATGCCCAGCGCGAGCCGGTCGAGGTGCTGCGACAGTCCGACGCGGTGCGCCTGTTCACCGACCGCGCCACGCAGGTGCGCCCCGACTTCACGATCACCGAGACCAACGGCTCCGCCATCGCCCAGATCTGCCAGGAGCTCGACGGCATCCCGCTCGCTATCGAGTTGGCAGCCGCGCGAGCTCGGGTGCTGGCGCCCCAACAGATCGCCCACCGTCTGGGCGACCGGTTCCAGCTACTGACCGGCGGCAGTCGCACGGTGATGCCACGCCAGCGAACCCTCCAGGCCTCCATCGACTGGAGTTACGAGCTGCTCAGCGAGGGTGAGCGGGTGCTGCTGCGGCGGCTTGCGGTGTTCACCGGCGGATGGACGCTGGAGGCCGCCGAGCGAGTGTGTGACGGCGAGGGCATCGACCGCTATGCGGTACTCGATCTGTTGACCGGCCTGGCCGACCAGTCGCTGGTCACCACCCGCGAGCAGGACGCCGAGGTGCGTTACGGGCTGCTGGAGACCGTCCGCCAGTATGCCGCCGCTCGGCTGGCCGAAGCTGATGAACTCGACGTGATGGGTGGGCGCCATCTCGCCTACTACGTCGGGCTAGCCGAGCGCGCCGAACCGGAGGTGCTGCGGGCCGGACGGGACGACCCTGTCCTGCACCGGCTCGCCACCGAGCTGCCGAACCTGCGCGCGGCGCTGGAACGGGCGGCGGCCATCGACCCGGTCGCCGCTGTGAAGCGCTTCGATCTGCTCCTCGCCCTGGGCAATGCCCAGTGGTGGGCCGGGCACGTCTCCGAAGCGAGCGCGACGTTTCAGTCCGCCACCTTCCTCGCCCGGCAGTTCAAGGATCCGCATCGGTTGGCCGAGGCAGCGCTGCGGGTGGGAGAGGTCGGGTACGGCGGGGCATACATGGAGGCCTGGTCCTACGACCCGGTCAAAGTCGAGATCCTCGATGAGGCCCTGGCGTCGCTCAGCGACGAGGAGACCCTCCTCAAGGTCCGGGTGCTGGCCCGGCTGGCAACCGCGTTGTATCTCTCCCCGTTCGACTCGCTGTCCCGCAGGGACGCATTGAGCCAAGCTTCGGTGGAATTGGCTCGTCGCCTGGGAGATGGTCCGACCCTCGCTTACGCCCTGCACGCCCGTCACCTGGCGGTGTGGGGTCCGCACAACGTCGACGAACGCGTGGCGCTATCGGCCGAAGTCGTCGAGCTCGCCCAGCAAGCCGGCGACGTTGCGCTGGAGATAACCGGGCACGTCTGGCAGATGGCAGACTTGTTCGAGGTAGGCGACATGCAGGGAGCCGATCGCGAAATCGACGCGCACGAGGCACTGGCCCGGCGAGCCGGGTACCCGCATTTCATCGCCCACGCGTTGATGTTCCGCGCGACGCAGGCGATGTTGCGCGGGGAGTTCACCGACTCCGAGGCCCTCGCTGCGCGCTCGCTGGCGCTCGGCGAGCAGGTCGGGGACGTCAACGTGCGGATCTCGCACCACGTCCAGATGGCGGTGTTGCGGGCCTTGCAGGGACGACCTGAGGAAACCGCGGCCTATTTTGAACCTGCTGGGCGCGAACATCCCCCCGAGCTTGCGAGGTTGGTGAAGCTGGGCTTCGTCTGTCTCGCCGGGGACCGGACAGGCGTTAAGGAAGCCTTCCCCCTGATCTGGCGTGCCCGAGACCGGATTCCGCCCCCATTCTGGCTGTCCATGACTGGCATGTGTATCACGTTGCTGGCTGCCCACGCCGGAGCCACCCACGAGGGGGCAGTCATCTACGACCTCGTTTGCCCGTACGAAGGCCGCTGGACCTTGGCCGGGCGAGACGCCGTTGCCGCGGGGGGACCCATTGCCTACTACCTCGGCGTGCTCGCCGCCTCCCTGTCCCGCTTCGACGCTGCCGCCCGGCACTTCGAGGTGGCCCTCCAGTCCACCGAACGGATTGGCGCGCGGCCCTACCGCGCCCTGACTCAGGGCTCCTACGGCACCATGCTCGCCCGCCGGGGCGCCACCCTGGACCATCAGCAAGCGAGGCAGCTGCTCGCGGATGCGCTGAAGGCGGCCCAGGAGCTGGGGATGAACCAGCTCTACGACGAGGTCGTCGCGACCCAGGCCGCCTTCCCCCTGGGCCGGGTCCGACAGGAAGGGCAGGCAGACCCGTTGGCTGATGACCCCGCCGCCGTCTTTCGCCGCGACGGGAACTACTGGACCATCGGCTTCGAGCGAGTCTTCATTCGCATGAAGGACGCCAAAAGCCTGCATTACCTGCAGACCTTGCTGGCCGCCCCCGGCCGCGAGTTTCACGTTCTCGACCTCGCGGCACCAACCACGCGGTCACCAACACGCGCGGTCGATCTGGACGCAAGGGGTCGACCGGCCGCCGCTCCGGGACAGCGGGCGCGCTCGGCCGTCAGCAAGTCGCTGCGGGCGTGCCTGAAGCGGATCGAGACGGTCCACCCAGCGCTGGGGGCACATCTGGCGTCGACGGTCAAGACGGGCTACTTCTGCTCGTACAAGCCCGATCCGCGCGTCCCCATCGAATGGCAGACCTGACGCGACCCGGCTGACCCCCCATAGCTCGAAAAGTGTCAGCGAGCCGACACTGCCCATGTCAAGTACCTGACAGCCGCCGACGAGACGGGCACAGACAATGCCCGTACCCGGCACACGAAGATGTTCTCAACGAAAGGGGCGCACCATGGCTGTGACAGCACCGACCCAGACGGAGATCGTCCGCGCGGTCCAGCTCTACACCGACGGGATGCGCGACGGCGACGGAACGAAGCTCAAGCAGGCGTTTCATCCCGAGGCGCGCATGTTTGGAAGCCTCGGCGGCCAGCGCTTCGACGTCCCGATCGCCGCGCTGATAGAGATGGTCGACGGGCATCCGGTAGACGTCAACGGCAGCTATCAGGCACGCGTGGTGTCGGTCGACCGAGTCGGCGATACGGCCGCGGTGGTGCTCGAAGAGAACGGGTGCTGGGGCACGGTCTCCTTCACCGACTTCTTCTCGCTCGCGCAGATCGACGGCGCTTGGACGATCGTCAACAAGACGTTCGCTCACACGGGCGGTGAGCCACCACCGATGTAGACACCGGGCAGCCGTTGCTATCCGCCCGACTCCAGCTCGATCACCCAAGCAAGTCGAAGGAAAGACTGATGAGACCAACCATGGCCAAAGCATCCCGCTTCATCGCACTCGTGACCGGTTGCGCAGCGCTGGCCGTGTCCATGCTGTCCTGCTCTGACGCGCCAAGCGATTCCCAGGCCGGCCGGGAGACGACGATCCGCCGACAAGAAGCAACCTGGCTCGAGGCCATCGGGAACAAGCAACTCGACGCCACTGTCTCCTACTACGGCGGCGGGGCACTCCTGTTAGTGCCCAACGCGCCGATCGCCCGAACCAAAGAGGAGATTCGGCAGACCTGGATGCAGGTTTTCACGTCCATTCCGCCCCGGGGTAACCGGTTCCGCCGAGACCACGAAGATCGAGGTGGCGCGCTCCGGCGACTTGGCCTACACCACGGGAACTACGCGTTCGGCAACCCCGCGATCGACAAGGGAAAGTTCGTCGACGTCTGGAAAAAGCAGGCCGATGGGTCGTGGAAGGCAGTGATCGACATCTTCAACTCCGACCTGCCGGTGCCGCCTACCGCGAAGTGATCAGGTCTATCCTCTATGTCGGCTCGTCTCTGTCGGCGTGGATCGATCAGGTAAGGCACCCAGGGACCTCATGGACGCGGAGTGCGGGAAGCAGGCCGGCCATCTCTCGGGTGCGGAAACCCCCGGCGGGATAGGTGAAGCGGAGATCGTTCTTCCCGGCGCCCGAGAACGCCAAAGAATCCTTGAGCTGGGCGCCTCGGTGTGGGCCTTCTCCGCGCTTGCCGGCGCCCTCGAGAGTGGGATTCGACGAACTCGCCACCCGGCAAACCCCCGCCCAAATCAGCGACAGCACCGGAGCGTCCGCAGCGCTGATCAAGGCCGTCCTCGATGTGCTCGCTGCGCTGGACTTCGTCCAGGTCGCCGGAGACGCCTTCGTCTGCACACCCGGCATGGCAGCCTATACCAGCGGCCGGCGCAAAGAGATCGTCTGCGCGGACCTGCGTGCCACCCAGTTACAGGCGGCAGAGCTCGTCGCCCGTTTCCGCGCCGGTGGCGCGTCAGCGCCCGGATGGGGCTATGCGGACCCAGCGCTCCTCGAGGCGTGGGGCGTGCGCTCAACGGAACCGGTCACCATATGGGCCGAGCGGCTCTTCCCCGTGCTGGAGGGCCTTACCGAGGCCATGAAGGCCCCCACAGCGCGCTTCCTCGACGTGGGCACGGGGGTCGGACGCCTTGCCATCGCGATGTGCCGCCAGTTTCCGACCCTGCGGGTCGTCGGCATCGACGTCTTCGACACCGCACTCCAGCTGGCCTGGCGCAACGTCGCCGAGGCGGCACTCGAGGGCCGGATCGATCTGCGCCTGGAGCCGGTGCAGGATCTGACCGACGAGAACTGCTACGACCTGGCGTGGGTTCCGGTCATGTTCCTCCCCGCCGACGTCGCCGCCCGGGGACTGCACCGGGTACGCGCGGCACTGCGCCCCGGCGGCTGGGCGGTTGTGGGGTCGCTCGCGGCCGAGGGCGAAGGGCTGCGGCCCGCGGTCCTCCGGCTGATGAGTCTTCTGTTCAGCAGCGGGCGCCTGTACCCCCACGATGCAGCAGACATGTTGGGTACAGCGGACTACGAGAGCATCCGAGTCCTTCCCGCTGCGCCGGGAGTGCCGATTGGAATGATCGTGGCGCGCCGCCCAGCCAGCTAGCGCGTCGCAGCGGGGGAACCGCGGCGACGCGACCCAGCGGCACAGGTCGTGCGGTTGTTCGCGGTGGCCATCTGAGATGGTGGAGGTTTAGGCTTCAGCGCAGGTTGGGCTGCGAAAGCTGGGGTCCTCGATGAATGCCGAGCAAGCGGCATCCCTGCTGGCCCGAACCCCGCTGTTCGCAGGCCTCGACCACTCTGAGCTTCTTGACCTTGGTGCTTGCGCCCGGCGACGCGTTTACCAGAAGGGCGAGCACATATTCCACCAGGGTGACCCGGGAGACGCGGTGTTCGTACTGGTGGAGGGGAGAGTCAAGGTCGTCTTTGCCTCAGAGGACGGAGACGAGATGATCCTCGCCGCGCTCCAGCCACCCGACGTCTTCGGGGAACTGGCGCTCATCGACGGTGGGCCTCGTTCGGCGTCAATCCAAACTCTTGAGCCCACGACTGTGCTGACACTCACGCGGGCGACGCTGTTGGGCCTGATGTCCAGACATCCTGCGGTCACTGACCTCGTCCTGCGCTCCCTTGGCAGGCTGGTGCGCCGCGTGATCGCGCAGGCCGGAGACCTGGTGTTCATGGACCTTCACGGCAGGGTCGCCAAGCTATTGCTCAACCTGGTTGAGGACTCACCTGACCGCCCGGGTGAACGCTTGTCACTCGACCTCAAGATGACCCAGTCTGACCTCGCTGCCATGGTCGGGGGATCGCGCCAGAGCGTGAACCAAATCCTGCACCAATTCGAGCGCAGAGGTTATCTATGCCTTGAGGGACACACGCTGATCGTGAAAGATCTCGAAGCCCTACGCCGACGCGCCGGTTCGCCTGCGTCCTAGCTCGGCGAATCATCCAGACCGTCGAAAGGACAAGGACATGGGAACGCTCCGCAGAAGCAACGGTCACGTCGTTTTCGAGCAGGAGGGTGTGGGGGAAGTGCGGAGGGTCGAGTCCGGGGACATCACAAAATGGAGCCGCAGGGGTCGATAGCTTGGACGAACACAACACCGAACGGCACGCGCATAGGCAAGAGATGCTGTGTGCGTCTGCGGCGGGTCAGGTGCTGGGTGCGATGAAAAATTCGAGCCCGATGTTGTCGGGGTCGCGGAAGGAGATGCCGCTGCCGTAGTGGGCCTTCTTGATCCCGCCGTGGGCGATGCCGAGCCCGTCGAGTCGAGTTTGCCACTGTTCGAGCTCAGCGGTTCCGGCCAGTGCGAAGCCAACGTGATCGAGGCCGGTTCGGCGCTCGTCGGCTTGGTCCTTGGTCTCAGCTCCCATATGGGTGTGCAGGCCGAAGAGCGTGCCGCCCTCGAGTGCGAAGACGGTGTGATGAAAGGTGCCTGATTCGTCGTCTTCGTCGAGGACGGGTTCGGCGCCGAACAGCGTTGAGTACCACTGGGTACTGCGGTCGAGGTCCGAGACGGTGATCGCGACGTGCTGAAGGCCGGGGAAGGCCATCGAGGGGCTCCTCTTCGTTGGGGCGGGAGGCAAACAGATGCCAGGCGCCACGCGGCGGTTGAAGTCAGCATGGCGGCGGGTGTCCGCGACGGCAACAGCCGGGTCGACGGGTTCGCACCGCGGCCATGGCGGGCAAACCGTGCATCGCGGGCGTGCTCAGCCTCTGCGAGCGCGATCTCTCCCGCGTGCGCCGCGAGAGCCGTCTTGAGGTCGCTCAACGCTGCCCGGAGGTCGGCGAGCGGCGTGGTGACCTCGGCGAGCGTCGATGTGCTCGGCTCGACGCCGGCCGCCTTGAGGGCGCCGAGGTTCAGTGCCAGCTCTGTCTGGTAGCGAATTGCGGCCGGCGGGATCAGGGTCGAACCGACCTCGAGGGGTCAGCCGCTTCGACGCCGATGGTCAGTGCGCATTGCTCCAGGCCGATCTCTTATCGGCTGTGCATCTCGCGGGTGAACGCGAAGGGGCTGGTCCGGTTGCGGTCCCCTGGGTCGGTCAGCAGAACGGGGAGCGGGTCGACGCCGATCATCATCGTGCCCTTGCTCGTCGACGAGGTCGCCGCGCCCTTGGCGATCTGCTCGAAGACGTCCGCCGGCTGGTCGCCGAGGAAGATCGAGATGATGGCCGGTGGAGCTTCGTTGGCTCCGAGACGATGATCGTTGGTCGCCGATGCCACCGACATCCGCAGCAGGCCCGCGTACTTGTGCACCGCCCGGATGACAGCCGCGCAAAACACTACAAACCGCTGACCGGACCGTGGGCACCTGCGCATTTTCGAACACCAACCGGAGTATTCACAATTCGGAGGGTCATGGACAATCCAGCTTGGGCATGTCCCCGGTGAATCGATCAGCCGGCCTGGCCGTCTCGGAAATGATCAGTTCTGGACGGCGACGCACGGTTGTGCGGATCTGCAAGATCTTGCCGCGGGGGTTCTGGGGTAGTTCTGGGGTGGCGGCAGAGGACACCACCGTCGGGGCGCCAGCCTGTCAGGTGGTCACCCGATGGTTCCCCTCCGTCACCCCGCGGCGCCACGCCGGATGAAGAGCCCGGCCGAGGCGAGAAGATCGGGCAGTTGCGCCACGGCGTCGACGTCCTTCTGCCGGCTCTCCCGCGAAAGGTCCGGCCAGTCGACGAGATCGGGGTGCTCGCGACCCTCGCGACGTGGGCCATAGACGAATCCGCCGGCCAGCCGCTCGTCCATCCACCGTCGGTGTTCCATCCAGGCGAGCCGGTCGATCTCCTCAGCGCTGAATTCGAAGGGCTGCGTTGGCGGCACCGTGGCGAGCGACGCGCCGATCGCCCTGAGCTTGGTACCAATGTGCTCGGCCTGCGCGTAGTTCGACTCCTGTAGGTGCGGCGGTAGGTCGCGCCACGGCACCAGGGAGGAGTTGGTATCCGGAGTGTCGCCGCGCAGGGTCGCGTCCACGAGGTACTGCTCGTGGATCGCCCGAGCCGCCCGCCCGATTATCGAGTCCTCCGCGATCGCGGTACCCGTGCACGCCTCGTCGAGGACCCCGAAGATCCGCAGCGCGCCGCCGCTGTCCAGGGCGTCGCGGAAAGGGTTGGCCCGCTGCAGGCACACGACCACCGGCCGATCCCCCGCCCTGGTGAGCCGCAAGCCCGCGGAGATCGCGGCGTCCTCGTCGTCGAGGCAGACATAGACCGCCCCGGCACCTTCACCCTCCGCGCCCGGTCGGACCGTCCAGCCCCGGCCTACGGCATTCAGGCGAGCCGCGACTTCCACCACGCGGTCCGGCTCGGCGCCCGCGACTATCACCGTCGCCCCTGATGCGCTCCCGGGCCTGCGGACCATGGCCCGGACCACCGCCTCGCCGAATGTCCCGAAACCGATCACGACCGTCGGCCTCGGCTCCGGCGGGTGGCGTTCGATCAGCATCCGCGCGGCGATGTCGTCAAGGGCGAAGAAGCCGATCGTCGCACCCGGCGTCCGCGGGCCCGCCATCCGGCGCACCCGCAGAGCCTCAAAGAGGTCGTCGTTACGCACCTGTACGAACGCGGTGAGCGGGTCGCCGTGTCCCGTACGCAAGGTGCCGGCAGCGAGCGCGACGGCCGCGTTCGTCGCGCTGTGTGAGTCGCATGCGTACAGCGTTCGCGACCCCCGCAACCCAGCCGCGCGCAACGTGCCCGAGTCTCGCGCGTCGCCGACCACTAACGGGAAGGACTCGCCGCACGGTCGCTCACCCTCGGCCGACCGGACAAGAACCACAGGCGTCCCGTCCGCCTGTAGATTCCGCGCGAGTATGAGCGCCTCGGGTCCGTCGCCGCACACGATCGCGTGCCCAGCCGCACGAGCAACTCTGCGCCTTCGCAGCTCGTCATCCAGCACCACACGCAACGTCACGAGCACCGCGACGACGGTAGTCAGTGGCGCGAGGAATCGGGCGACCTCAAGCTCCCAAGGATACGGCCCAGTGCCCTGGAGCCGATCGCTGCCAAGCACGAACAGCTGCAGCGCGTTGTAGACAAGATCCGGCCAGCGGCCACCTGGCGACTGGCGCGCCAGACCGACCACCCCGAGTCCGAACGCCACGACGGCGACCGTCGCCGCCCCGATCTGCAACCAGCCGTCCCTGCTCGCCTGTTCGCCTGCCATGGTCATCCGCTCGATCCCCTCTTCGCGGAAGTCGCGCCAGGAAAATTGAACGGGCCCTCCTGCCTGCCCTCGTTATCCCGACCGAGGTGACATCGACCGCCACGTTGGTCGCCCGATGCTACCGGCACACAGGTGACATTTCACCGGTCAAGGTTGGCCGGTACCTACCGCTTCCCAGTCGTCACCGTGCTGCGCATGGTCGATGGTGGGGTGAGCGTCGACAACATCGTCCACGAGCGTCCCGATCTCCAACCCGGGACATTCCTGCTGCGTTACCCGGCTCCACTACACCGCCACCGCGCTGCCACCAGTGCGAACAGGAACCACATAGCCTGGATCGTGGGCATGGAACGCACTACCAGACCACAGCTCATGCCCATCCCCACATCCACGGCATCCACAGTGGACCATCACGCGCGGATCCGAGCGCGGGTACCGGGGTCAGATCTCGGCGCAGGCGGTACACCCCGGCCGAGTGGGACGGAGGCGACGATCGGCGAGGTCCTTCACGGCGACAACGAGGCACCCAAGTCATCTGCCGAGCTGACGGCCCAGGCGAGCCGAGCGGGATGTCGGCGTCGACGTCCCGCAGATTGTTGGTGCTGGCACCGCGCACCTCCAGCACCCCCGACGGCGTCCGCACCGATAGCTTCAGGGATGCGCGGTCGTCCGGGCGCCGCCCGGTGAGCGTGTCACTGGCCCGCAGCCCCTCGACGGTGCCGGCGCGCATCAGCTCGCGGTCGGGCATCTCGTTTCACCCCGCGCCAGGCCTGGATGCGGCGCGAGGAGATGCGGAACCGGCGGTACGGGGTGGCCAGCGCACGCGGGTCGAAGCCGGTGCGCGCGGCCCGAGCCGAACACTCATCGGTCCTGAAGCAGCTCGAGGACGTTGCCACCGAGGTCGGTGACGGTGGCCACCAGGCGGCCGCCACCGACCTCGTGCGCGGGCTCCTTCACGGTGGCACCCGCGGCGGTCACCTCGGCCAGCTTCGCTTCGAGGTCCGGCACGTGCCAATAGGCCACCGGTAAGGTCATGCCCCGCGGTCCGCCGCTCGGCACCAGCCCGATGTGCTGGCCCGCGACCTCGAAGCCGACGTAGTAGGACTCGTCGGTTTGCGGCGGTACGCCGAGCAGGGCGGCATACACCTCCTTGGCCGTCGCCAGGTCGGAAACGGGATGCAGCACGGTCTTGAGTCCCTGGGTGGAAGAGCCGTTCATGGTCCCTGCTGAGTCGTGGGTCTGGTCGGGATTGTCTGGCTTGTCCAGGGTGATCGTGCCGGCGGGGTCGAAGGCACCGAAGAAGAAGTTGTGCCAACTGCTCGACATACCACGAACCGTTCGGCGTCGGCGAAGGCAACGGCACACGGTAGGCCGCTGGTCGCTCAGCGCGCCCGTAACCTGGCTGGAGCCGGCCGCGACCCGGTGGGTGGGCCGAGCAAGTCGCGTTGCAGTCGCTGTGCCAAGTTTTTGTACCTATCGAGCATCGCAGGACGGTTAGCCGGTATGCCGGTCGAGGAAGTCGCAAACCCGTTGCCACCCTGGGGTGTTCGGGTCTAAGTGAACGAAGTGATCGCTGCTGTCCAGCTCGGCCAGTTCTGTCGGCGAACCGAGTTCAGCGGCGGTGCTAGTGAAAGAGCGGCTCTGCTCGACCGGCACGATCAGATCGCACCGTCCGTGCACCAGTAGCGTTGGCACACCTGTGGGCAGCAGGTTAATCGGCGAACTGTGAGCGTAGCGGTCGGAGACGGTGGTTGGCTCACCTCCGAGCAGTTCAGGCACCGCATCGAAGCCGAGCCGCTCAGCGGCTGCGGCCACCAGATCGGACACCGCGGCCTGTCCGACGACCGCGGTGACCTGCACCCGCGAGCCTGCACCGGGGACGCCGGACGGAAGCTGATGACGCCCGGCAAGCCAAAGCGCGAGATGACCACCCGCTGAGTGCCCGATAGCGGTTACCCTGGTCAGGTCGAGCGCCTTCCTGTCCGGGAGTAGCGCAAGCTGGTCGACGGCGTCCGCGACATCGGTAAAGGTGCCCGGCCACCCACCGCCAACGTCGCCAAGCCTACGATAAGATACCTTCCAGACTGCGTACCCTCGGGATTGCAAGTCGACCGCCTGCCGTACCATTAGGTCTCGGTCGTACGGCGCGCGCCAGAAGCCGCCATGTAACGTAATGACCACGGGCGCCGTGTCGACACGTCCCGGTAGATACAGGTCGCCAGTCTGGGAATCGTGTTCCCCATATCGAATGAACGACACTGGATAACACCTACCCTTCGTCCGCACGGGGCCATCAAACCACCTGGGCTGCGCTGCAGCGGGACGTGCAGGAGGAAGGGCACCCGGAGGTCGCTCGGGGGTGCGACCACGACGAGGCCTTGGAACCGCGTGCGGGGCGTAAGGCCGACGTGTTAGTACTCGAATGCTTCGAGTAGTTCTTGGGTGTCGCGTTGCACCAATGGCCGGTGAGCATCCGCCCCGGGCGGCACCCAGAAACGGTTCTGGATGATGGCATCGCGGATGAGCAACCATTCGACCACCTCGGCCCCGGTGCGGCGCAGCTGCACGCCAGTCACCGCAAGCCGCGCACCGTCACGGTCCGCGGCCACGATCCGCATACCCTGCGTCGCGAGAGCGCCCGCGATGCCTCGTCCGATACCGCTGGCCGCACCAGTGACTACGGCAACCCGACCCGCGAGTTCTCCACAGTCACCTCGGCTCCGCGACGACACCCTCTGTCAGTCTCGCAGCACATCACATCGCTCAACAAGCGCGCTACCGTTTGCGAGCGTGCGTATTGACGAACTCGACGGCCACGCGCTGCGCGGCCTAGAGAAGATCATCACTGGTGTCCGAGCCGACCAGCTTGACGCGGCGACGCCCTGCACGCAGTGGACTGTCAGGGACCTTCTGGCGCACATCGTCGCTGTCAACAGGAAGTACACCGGGATCGCCCGCGGCGACCCATGGTTCCCAGGGGTCACCGTTGGTGAGCTTGGAGATAACCCGGCACGGGCATACCACGACACGATCGGCCCGCTGTTGGAGGCGTGGCGACAGCCGGGAGCGCTCCAACGGGAGCTTGAGCTACCGATAGGCCGCAGCTCAGCCGAGCTTGCCGTGTGGGTCCATCTCCGAGAGACCCTCGTACACGGCTGGGACCTGGCGGTAGCCACGAGACAACAGGCTGCCTTCGACGACGGGGTGGTCGAGGCCAGCTTGGCCCACGCCCAGCGGTTGGACCCAGCGCCGGTTGAGCGCCCGGCTGGTTTCGGCTTCGCCGACGCCGTGGATGCCCCCGCGAGCGCTGAGCCCATCATCCGGCTCGCCGCGTTCTTCGGACGTGACGTATCCACCTGGAGCTGGACTTAAAACCTCACGCAATTGCCCCATCCTGGCCGGCATTCCGGCCGGGCCGAGGACCCTTGATTCGATCTCGTCCGGTACTGGGAGTTCCGGACACCAAGATTTGTGAGTGTCGTTGCGGTGCTCCTGGGTGGATGACCAGCAGACTCGGCGGGCGGTTTCGACCCGGCCAGGCCCACTGCGTGGCTGGCCGAGGGCTTGCTGCTGTACCTGCCGGCCCAGGCCGAGGAGACGCTGTTCGAGCGGGTGCACCAGATGTCCGCGCCGGGCAGCCGGATCGCCTTCGATGTGCTCCCACCCAGGACCAGGTCGGCCATCACCGATGATGCCGCGCGCACCGACGTCAGGCGGGCCGCCGGGATCACCATGATCGAGCTGTCGTCGGACGAGCAGCGGCGCGACCGCGCCAGCTGGCTGCGTTCGGTGGGCTGGACAGTCACCATCGAGACCCGCGGCCACGCCGCCGACCGGTACCGACGCACGGTCGACGGCTTAACCGGCGCGACCAAGCTCGGCGAGCTGGTGACCGCCCACCTGCCGCGTTGACCCCAGCCTGCCCACAAGGCTTTCGAACCATCTGGCGGGCTGACCCCGCGCATTGCCGGCGTCCTGATTTGACCAGGGATTGTCACCTCGGGGCGTCAGCGGTGCCATGTTGCTGAGCTGTTGTGCTCGGTGGTGGTGGGCCGCGATGATCCAGGCCCACGAACTGGTGAGAACAGCCGAGGGCTAGGCCCTGGGGAGCCTGTCGCTCGCCACGATGCCTGTCATGCCTGAAGTCTCCCGGTTCGCCCTTACTGTCAGCTGCTAATTGACTTACGTTGTGCTGTTCGGGTGGATATCCTCGGCTTATGCGGTGGGGGCTGCTTGGCCCGCTGGCAGTGTGGACAGACGGCGGCGTGCCGGTAAGAATCCCAGGCGCCAAAGTCCGAGCGCTACTGGCCCATCTGCTCGTCCATGCTGGCCAGCTGGTCTCCACGGACCGGCTCATTGACGAGCTGTGGGGTGACACGCTGCCGAGCAACGCGGCCGGGTCGCTGCAGGCTAAGGTTTCGCAGCTGCGCCGCGCACTGGAGCGGTCCCAGCCCGGAGCGCGGGCACTGATCGTGCACCGGTCACCGGGCTATTTGTTGCAGGTCGACGCGGATACGATTGACGCCGGTCGTTTCCGGGCGCTGCTCGCGCAGGCCCGCGCACAAAGTCAGCCAGCGGCCATCGTGGCGCTGCTGGGTGAGGCGCTGGCGATGTGGCGTGGACCCACGCTGTCGGACTTCGCCGAGTACTCCTTTGCTCAGCCAGTGATCACCCAACTGGAGGAGCAGCGGCTGACCGCGCTGGAAGAGCACATTGAGGCACGGCTGGCGCTCGGCGAGCATGGTGCATTGGTCGCCGAGCTGGAGACCCTCGTCGCCAGGCACCCGCTGCGCGAGCGGTTACGCGCAGCTCACATGCGCGCGCTCTACCTGGCCGGGCGCCAGGTAGAGGCGTTGGACAGCTATCGGCAATTGCGCGTCCAACTCGGTGAGCAACTCGGCCTGGATCCCAGTCCGGAGCTGGCTCAGCTGTCCCAGGCGATCTTGACGCATGATCCGGAACTGGGCACCCGTAGACCTGGCGCACCGCGCCGAACAAACCTTCCGGCAGCGCTGAGCAGTCTGATTGGCAGGGCTGCGGCGGTGATCGAGGTGCGCAAGCTGCTCGAGACCGGCCGGCTGGTGACATTGATCGGGCCGGGTGGAGTCGGCAAGACCCGGCTCGCCCTGGAAACCGCCGCACAGCTGGCCGACGTTCTCGCCGACGGCGCCTGGGTGGTGGAGCTGGCCGGGCGTGACCAGTCATGCGGCGACGACGTGCTCGGATGCCTGGTCGAGTCGGTGGCGGCGGTGGTCGGCGTTCGGGATGACGCCACGTTGACTGTGCCCCCGGCGGGACGGCCCGAGCAGCTGATCGAGCGGTTGCCGGTGGCGCTTCAGGGCAAGCAGCTGCTACTCGTGCTGGACGATTGTGAGCGGGTGATCGAAGCGGTCGCCGAACTGGCTGACCTATTGCTGCGGTCTGCCTCCGAGCTGCGCATTCTCGCGACCAGCCGGGAGCCGCTGGGCCTGTCAGGGGAGCTGCTGTGGCCGGTCTCCCCGCTGGAGTGGCCCGATCCTGCCGTGGATGAAGATGTCCACACGGTGGCGCGCTGCGCTGCCGTCCAACTGTTCGTGCAGCGCGCGGACGCTGCGACAGCTGGTTTCACGCTTACTGAGAGCAACACTGCTTCGGTTGCGGCCATCTGCCGGCGGCTCGATGGTCTCCCGCTGGCGCTAGAGCTCGCCGCCGCCCGAGTGCGGGTATTGCCGGTGCAGGAGTTGGCGATCCGGCTCGACGACCGGTTCCGGTTACTTTGCACCGGCACCCGAGACGCACCGGCCCGGCAACAGACGCTGCGCGCCGTGGTCGACTGGAGCTGGGAGCTGCTTACTGCGCGGGAGCGTGCGCTGCTACGCCGGCTGGGTGTCTTCGCGGATGGGTTCACTCTCGCTGCCGCCGAAGCCGTCTGCGCCGGGGACGAACTATACCGCTGCGACGTGCTTGACGTGCTCGGTCGGTTAGTGGACCGCTCGTTGGTCGTTGCTGAGCAGGGTAGCGCGCGTTACCGGTTGCTCGAGACGATCGCGGTCTACGCGCTTGAGCAGCTGGACTCCTCCGGCGAAACCGACAAGTTTCGGTTGCGTCACGCCCAGTGGTATGCCGCCCTGGCCGAGCAGGCGAACCGACAGCTGCGGGGCCATGACCAGCAACAGTGGCTGGAGCGCCTGGACGCCGATTCGGGCAACTGCCGAGCCGCGCTGGTATCGGCTGTGGAGCAGTCTGACGCGCCGCTGGCGCTGCGGTTGGTGGGTGCGCTGGCCTGGTACTGGTTCCTGCGCGGCCGGCACAGCGAGGGTCGCCGGCTGGTGGCAATGGCTCTCTCAACGTCGAGCGCCGGACAGGGCCCTATTTCCACCCGGGTCGGGGCGCTGGCAGCGCTGTTCGGTCTGGGTCTGCACGATCAGACCGGCACGGACACCGCCGAGCGTGGCCGCGCTGCACTCGCGCTATACGCCGGACTGGAAGCATTCGCCCTCTACGCCGGGGCGGAAGACCCCCGGGGCTTGGCGCACGCGCAGTGGCTCACTAGCGTCTTGATGGCGGGTGGCGGTTCCTCGTTGGCCAGCACCCGGCTGGTCGAGCTGGCCTTGGAGAGCTTCCGCCAGCTGGGCGATCCGTGGGGAGTAGCCGCGGCGTTGAGCATCCGCGGATGGGAACAGCTGCGCCGCGGCGAGCTGCCCGGCGCCCGGCGCGATGGCGAGGAGAGTTGGGCCCTGTTCGCCGAAGTCGGCGACCGCTGGGGCCAGGTCCGTAGCGCTGACCTCCTCGGCGTGCTCGCGGAGATCGAAGGCGACTACGAGCAAGCGCACGCGGTGCATACCGAGGGGCTACTCCTGGCCGAGGAACTTGGATTGTGGCCGGTGGTCAGCCAGCAGCTGGCCCGCCTTGGTCGGCTCGCGATGCTCGCCGCTGACTGCCCAGCGGCACTTGCGCTGCATGAGCGGGCGCTGCGGCTGGCCCGGGAGCAGGCCTTCGAGCCTGGGGTCAGCTTCGCCAAGATCGGTCTGGGCATGATCGCCCGGCGGCAGGGTCGGCTGCGGGCTGCTGAGGCACAGCTGGCGGAGGTGCTCGACGCACACCGCCGCGCGGACTTCCATCCCGGGATCGCGTTCATCCAAGCCGAACTTGGCTTCGTCGCCGAGCTTCGTGGTGACCACGAAGCGGCCCGAGCCCAGCACCTGGAGGGCCTGCGCTCCGCGCAAGTCTCCGGCGATCCCCGCGCCATCGCGCTCGCACTTGAGGGACTGGCCGGCGCCGACGCGCTGGCCAGGCACCATCAGCGAGCCGGGTGGCTACTCGGAGCCGCTGGCGCCGCCCGCTGCTCAGTCGATCGACCACTGCCACCCGCCGAGCGCGGCGACGTCGACCGGATCAGCTCCGCGGTCCGGGAGGCGCTAGGTGAAACCGCGTACAACGCGGCGTTGGGCCGCGGTGCCGCAGCCGGTATCGACGCCGTGCTGGCCACTGTCGAAACGCGCACAGCGTAGCTGCAGCCAGTTGACTCCATCGAGAAGTTGAAGTGCCGCAGCACGGGCGGTGAGTAATCGGCGCTTGCCATCGTTGATAACCGTCCGGAACAACGGACGGTAAGTCGATGAGCAGCCGACGGTAAGCGCGGACTGGCAGGGTCAGGCTCGACCACGTGTCGACCCGGCACAGTCCCCACTTCTAGGAGGCCCACTGTGACCACCACCGCTCAGGTCGACCTACGAGTGCGGCCCTATCGGGTGGCGTCGGAGACCTACGTGATCCCGCAACTGCTCGAAGCACCACCCATCGGGCTGCTCTACGTCAACTCGCTGGTCATCACCGGACGGGAACCGGTGATCGTCGATACCGGGGCGCCGTCGAATCGCGCGCAATGGCTCACCGACGCCTGGAACATCGTCGATCCCACCGACGTCCGGTGGGTGTTTCTCACCCACGACGACCCCGACCACGCCGGCAACCTACGCCAGGTGATGGACGCCTGCCCCCACGCCACCTTGGTGACCACCTGGTTTTCGATGGCCCGCTACGGAATCGACAGCGAGGATTTGTGGATGCCGTTTGACCGGGTGCGCTGGGTCCGCGACGGCGAAAGCTTCACCGCGGGTGACCGCATCCTCGTCGCGGTGCGTCCACCGTTTTTCGACAACCCCACCACCCGGGGGCTGTTCGACACGCACACCGGCGTCTACTGGTCGGTGGACTCCTTCGGCGCGAACATCCCACATCCCGTGCGGAATGCCGCCGACCTGGACCGCGACACCTGGCGAGACGGTGTGCTGCTGATCAACCGGCTCAACCACCCCTGGCACCTCTGGCTGGACACCACCAAGTTCCACGCGCACGTCGATGCCATCGCCGAGCTGGGCATCACCGTGATGCCCTGCTGCCACGGCCCGGCCATCCACGGCCCGATGGTCGAGGAAGCCTTCGAGCTCATCCGCCGAATACCCGAACTACCGCGGTGGACCGAACCCGGCCAAACCGACCTGGAGGCCATGCTGCGCGCCGCCGGCACTGACGCCGGTGCGTCGGAGCCGCTATGACACGGGCCGGGCCACCAATGGCCGGCGTGCCGCGGGCAAGATCTGGCCGCCAAGGACGGCGCGCCAGCGGTGATCGCGCACTGGCCCGGTCCGTCCGGCGCGCCTACCGACGTTCAAGTCAGGGATATTAGGTCCAGATAATGCAGTGCGAATAAATCACCGATGACGCCGCGAGCCAGGTCGCACCCCCGGAGACGGGACGGAAGCGCGCACCAGCTCGCCGCCGCGGTCATCGACGACGAGCACCGCACGTTCCTCGACGGCCAACGAGGAGGACGCTCGGCCATCCGCGCCCTCCACCAGTCCGGTACCGGGGAAGTCACCGTAGAAAACCCATCTATACCGCGCCTGCACGAAACTCGGCACCTCCGACCGCACCGAACTCGCCGCCCTGCTCCACGGTCACTAACACCCGCTGCGTACCCACCCCGCCCCGAGGTGAGTAGTCGGCTACTCACCTCGGGGCGGGGTGCCGCGATCACACTCGACCAGTTGAGCGAGCATGGAATGGTATCTCTAACACCTCGGACGGTTCATAGTTTCACCCGGCCGGGGGTTGAGCATAACGTATTTTCCCGGCGTTGCTTTGATCGACCGCCCGGGGTGAGCAAGGTGTTGAGGACCCCTTACCTTTGCGCGAGTACACAGGTAGTCGCCCGGGTCCCCTTCCTGTTCAGCCAGTACAGGAGATGGTGTGATGGAGATGGCTATGGATACCGCCGACTATTCCAGCGGTGACCGGGTGGATGCCTGGCAGCAGGTCCTCACCGACTTCTTGGTTCCGTTTCGTGTCCTGCCTGCACCGGAGATCCCGTTTCGGGCTCGGCTACGCTGCGGTCGACTGGGCCCGGTGGGTGTGGTGGCCACGATCAGGACGTCGAGTGTCAACTGTCGCCCGGAGCGGCTGATCGACCAGGCTGGTGACCGGCGGCTGGCTTTGTCCCTGGTGCTGGCGGGTAACTGGGTGGCCAGCGAGGACCGGTCCCAACAGGTGCTGCGACCAGGTGATCTCGTGTTGTGGGATCTGGCTCGGCCGATGACGTTGGCCTCATCTACCTCGATCAGCGCACTCACTTTCCGGACACCTCCGGAGGTGTTCGGAACAGGAACCGACGGATTGGTCACCTCGGCCGCGACCGTGCTGCCCACCGGCAGCGGGCTCGGCGCGCTCATTACATCTCACCTGCGCCGGCTTGAGGGGCTGGATAGCGGTCTGCGCCCTGATGTTGCCGCCCGGTTGGGTGTCGCCACCGTGGATTTGCTGGCCACCTACTTAGCTGAACTATGTGGCACGATTCCTTTCATCGACGGCGCAGATCGGCGGTCCTTGCTGCATCGGATCAAGGCCCACATCGAGGACCGCCTAGGTGAGCCGAATCTGTGCCCGGCCACGATCGCCGCCGCTCACCACCTCTCGGTGCGATTGCTGTACAAGCTGTTCGCCGCTGATGGGCACACGGTGGCCGGGTGGATTCGCCGGCGTCGGCTGGAGCGCACCCGCCACGATCTGATCCATCCCGAGCGTGCGGGCTCGTCGATCACCGCAGTCGCCTGCCGGTGGGGATTTACCGACTCGGCGCACTTCAGCCGGGTGTTCAAGGCCGCCTACGGTATCAATCCCAGCGACTATCGACGCTTTACTCCGACCCCTGTTGCCGGGCCCCGTGAGTGTGCACTTCTGGACAACGACGGTGCAGGCACAGTCAAGACCGCATACCAATCGATCGAGATAATTCATCCTGCTGGGACTTCCAGGAACAGGGATTCGCAGCCATCCCTGTGAGCGTTCTGGCACCCAAGAGGAGGAGAAAGATCATGAGCGCCAGTTCCGGGCAGCTCGAAGCTGCTACTGGCAGAGCCGTCACCCGGAAGGTCAAACCTCGATCGTCGCGTGAAATTGAACCTAGTACCGGCGCCGACGATATGCTGATATGTACCAAACAACAGGACCAGAAAAAGGTGTTGACCTATACGTCCTATCTACGGCTGAACGAGTTACTTGACGTCCAGCTTCCGCAGTCCGATCCACCACACTCCGACGAGCTTCACTTCATCATCACGCATCAGGCTATTGAGTTGTGGCTCAAGCTCCTGCTAAGCCAGGTCCGTGACACGCGGGATGCCTTGGATAGGCGAGAATGGAATCGTACCAATCTGCTGGTCAAGCGTATGATTGCGGTGACAGAGGCTATCCTTGGGCAGATGCGTACTCTCCAGCGTATGGCTCCAGCGGCCTTTTGCAAGTTCCGCTCGGCGCTGGGAAGTGCTAGTGGCGCGCAGTCGCGTCAGTCCCGCCACCTGGAGGTGCTGTGCGGGATTCGCGGCGAGCGACATATTGCGACGATGCGCGCATTCGATCGTGGGCAGCTCGGCGTCGACATTGGGTCGATATTGGGTGAGACAAGCCTACGCGAGGCGTTTCTAGGGGCGGTCCAGGCCGCGGGCTACATCCGCGTCGCCGATGTTTATCTTCGTGACAGCGAAGATAACCCGGTTTACCTTGTGGCTGAGTTACTGGTGGACTTTGATGAAGCATGGAGCCGCTGGCGTAATGAACACCAGTTGCTGGCTGAGCGGATGATTGGTCAAAGTCGTGGCACTGGCGGTACGGTCTCCAAGTTTCTCGAACATAACCGTCATTACCGCTTCTTCCCCGAGTTGTGGGACTGCCGCCAGCAGATCGTGCATCGGACAGGATAGTGTGCGGTCCGATCCGCTGGTAAGGGCAAGGTTCCGCACTGCAGGTGTGTAGGCGGTGTGTAGTTCGATGTCGCGGTGCTGCTTTCCGGTGCGTTGCAAGACCAGCACCTAGACAGAGAATGAGCAAGCCCCATAAATACATCTGTGCAACACAAAATTGCGCGAAGTTGCCCCCAGCGCGACGGAAGCAGTGGCTGAGTTCAGCCAGCATGAGCACAGGCGCGGTCTCCTCCATAGCAGTTCCTGCATCGCGATTCCATCCGGGAGCAAAGATGATGCGCTCAGCCGTCGCGGCTCCTGAGAATGCCCAGATACGGTGGATGGAGATAGCCGGACCAGCGGTGCCTACAGCGTACCTACATGGTCTCGGAGCAGCTGCCGTTCCTTACTTTTTGGATGTGGCGCTGCACCGCAATATGTTGCTGCGACGATCCCTCCTAATCGACCTTTTGGGATCTGGTTTGAGCGACCGACCGCAGCGTTTCCCTTATACACTTTCAGACCATGCGCGCGTAATCGCATGCGCGCTTGACACGGCTGGTGTCCGCGAGGTCAACGTGGTGGGCCATAGCCTAGGAGGATCGGTCGCGATCGTTCTCGCCTATGAACGACCTGACCTGGTTGGGCGGCTCGTCGTAGCTGAACCTAATCTGCTGCCGTGGGATGGCGATGCAAGCGTCAACATAGCGCGTCAAGATGAGAACGCATTCTGTGATCGCGGCTTTGATGAATTGGTCGCCAACGCAGATCCCGAGTGGGTTGCAACGCTCCGCGTTACTGATCCCCGTGCGTTACACCGCACGGCGGTCGGCCTGTGCCAGGGATCCGATCCTGTGATGCACAGCATGTTGTGTTCGCTAGCGATCCCCCGGACGCTTATATACGGCTCGAGAAGCACGCCGCCACCAGAACCTGACCGCCTACGGAGTCGTAATGAAATAAACTATTTGATCGGGGGTGTCATGGTGTAATTCCAGTCACCGTGAAAGAGGTGCCGGGTGAGGGGTATCGATTCTTTCTGCTGGTCTGTGAGTTTGATTTTTGTGGGGTAGAGGTTGGAGTCGAGTTCGCAACGGACGGTTAATCCGGTTGTGGTTGTGGTGCTGGCGATGAGATTAACGATCGTTTGATAGGTCTCTAGTGGTCTTCCGCGCCAGTTCTGAGTAATCCGGGAGAAGAGCCGGTGCTCGATCTTATTCCATTTGCTGGTACCAGGCGGATAATGGGACACGA
>JBOHFC010000381.1:0-12223 GCA_050701375.1 Pseudonocardiaceae bacterium | reverse complement strand
CGCGGTAGCTGCGAATGAAGGATAAATCATCGGGGTCGGTGCCGACGGTGTCGGCGGCGTCTTTCATGACATGTCGTATCGCGTAGTGGGTCAGCAGGAGCGACCAGATCTCTTGTCTCACCAGTTCCGGGGTCTTGGATCGGAGCACCCTGCTTTGACCTGTCTGGTGGATTTCGATCTCGTCGAAAATCAGTTCGATTTCCCAGCGTTCACAGTAGGCCTTGGCGAGGTCGAGTGCCGGTGTGCGCTCGTGGTCGACAATGGTGGTGATGAGGCAGAACAGCTCCCCACTGCCGGGCCGGTTGTCGATCATGTATTCGACGACCCGGACCACCGAGGCCTGGGCCGGGTCGAGGTCGGCGCCGGCCTTCGCGGCGGCGATGAGCGCCTCGCGGCGCCGGCCGCGGAACTCGGGGTTGATCACCAGTGATCGGTAGGAGCCATCAGGCAGCCACTGCAGCACCGGCAGGGTCAGGTTCGCCGAGACCCGCCACAGCAGCTCCGCCCCGGTGGCCACGGCCTGCTGCCAGGCCTGATAGCTGTAGAAATTCCGGTCGGCCACCACCAGCATGCCCGCGGTGAACCGGGCGATCAGCGCCGCGGACAGGGTGTGCTCACCGGTGGTCACCGGGCCGAACGCGGCGTCGACGACGGCGTGGGTGCCGCACTCAGCCAGGGCGACGAGGCGGACCTGGGGGAAGGGACCCGGTGCGGTGGCGTTGCCGCTGCGGCCGAACGCCTCCTCGTTGGTCGGGGTGTCGGGCACGTCGAGGACCAGACCGTCGATGGCCATCACCCGCAGCCCGGCGCACCACGCCCCGCGGGTACCGGCCCGGGCCATCGGCACCGCGATCCGCTCGAACAACAATTTCAACGGCGCCTCACCCAACCGCGCGCGGGCCTGCGACAACGCGCTGGTGGTGGGCACCTTCCAATTGTCCCGCCAGTTGCCCAGAAACCGTAGCCCGTTGACGAATTGACGCATCACTTCTTCGTAGGCCGCACCGAAGAACAGGTTCAACGCCAGCACGTAGTACACCACGACATGCGCGGGTAACAACCGCGACCGCTGCTCACGTTTCCCGCATTCGTTGATGACATCATCGACGATGTCCCGATGGATCAGGCCGCTCAACACACCGATCGCGATATGGTCGGTCAGTCGACCCGATGCCCGAGAAGAATCCCCTGTGTCGTTCGCCACGCCACGAAGAATATGGGCGTCAACGTTGTTTCAACGTCTTTCGACCCTCGACACGCCGCACCATTTGTGACACAATCGCATAACACCCGCAAGCCGGTTCGAGTCTCTAACTTAACGGCATTGCCCCCAGGCCCGCTGGCGCGCGGTCAACGCACCCCACCTGGTCGCCCTCGCTGACGCCGAGTTCTGCAACGGCAGGCTCGTCGAACGCCCCGACACGCCCACCGCCGCCGACGCTGCCCAGGCCACCGAAGCAGCCGCCAAAGATCTTCATCCGCAGGTCTTGGCAATTGCTCCGTGGCCTGGTTTCCCGACGAGTAGCTCCGCCACGTAGGCTGAAGCTGACAGGGTGTGATATTCCATTGGCAAGTTGATTTCGCTATAGTTGCTAGGGATTGCACAGTGGCATCCGGGACGGTGTCGATCGACCTGGACTGCTCCGATGACGAGCTGCGTTCGTTGGCGAAGTGGTTGCGGGACGAGGACGAACTGCGCGGCCGGGTCAGCTTGGTACCCAGGCCGATTGAGCCTGGTGAACTGGGCGCAGCGCTGGACACAGTGCAAGTGGCGATCACCAGTGGCACGGTAGGCACCCTGGTCACCTCGTTGTTCGCCTGGCTGACCCACCGCCGCCTGACCAAGAAGATCTTCCTGAAGTTCCATACTGATCAAGGTCACGAGATCACCCTGACTTGTGGCAGCGCTGACGACGTATCCCATGTGCTGGACCATGTACGGATTCTCATTGCGGATGGGTCGTGACCGCACGATGAGTTACCTGCCGATACCCGAGCTGTCCAGGGCCATCCTCATCGGTGCCAGCAGCTTCACCGGACTACCGGACCTGCCAGCGGTCAATAATAACTTGGCCGACCTAGCCAGCGCGCTGACCGATCCTGCGACCGGCATCTTGCTCAGAGACCGCTGCACCACGTTATTGTCACCGGACTCAACCGCCATGTTCATGACCCGGCTGCGAGCAGTGGCCCGCCAGACTGAGGATTTCTTGCTCGTCTACTACGCTGGACACGGTGTTCGCGACCAACTCCACGAGGACCGGCTCTATCTTGCAGTCCGGGAGACTGATCCAGACGGCCCGGATGGCACAGCCGTCTTGTTCGCCTCGGTCCGCGACGCTATCGAAGATAGCCCGGCGCGGGCTAAGGTACTGATCTTGGACTGCTGCTATTCGGGCATGGCGGTCGGTGCCATGTCCACCGGAGTTATCGACGTCCATGAGGTGGCGGTAGGTGGCACCGCCGTGATCACCTCCTCACCACCCAACAAGATCTCGCTGTCCCCGCCCGGTGACCGGCACACCGCGTTCACTGGTGAGCTGATCACTCTGTTGAACCGGGGATTGCGCATTCCTGGTGAGCCACTGACCGTTCTGACCGCGTATCGGGCCCTCCAGGTCGCCCTAGCCAAACGGCAACTACCGCACCCGAAATTGAAGGTTACCGACACCAGTAGCGATATCATCCTGCGTCGGATCCTGGCCCCGCCTCCTCCGCCACCCGCCGAACGGATCGACGTCAGGACGCCGACCAGGTTACCCGGCCGAGCGCCCCTACTGACGCCCCGTCCTCAGCCTTTGATCGATTGGCGACAATCCGAGTCGCCGGCGCCGGCACTGACACCGACGCATGTGCCGGCCAAATGGCTGAGCGGCCACCCAGTCTTGTCGGTGCCACCGCGATGTTTCTTGCCGTCCGCTGTGGCTGGCTGCTGTTGTGGGCCGGCTTAATTCTATTGCTGAGTCTCAGTATCAGCTTCATGGCTGGCTCCCTATTCGACCGTCCCGCGTACAGTGGCATAGAACTCATAGTTGGGCTCAGTGCCTTGGGTCTAGCTATGATCATCGGAAGGATCCTATGGGTCCACTATCATCGTCAGCGCGCCATTCGCCAGCCGCTGCCGCGGCTGGCGAATGTCAATCCACTACTGGCGGCCAAGCTAGCAACCCCGATCACGATCGTCTTGGCCATACTGCTGGCCTGCCTTCTCGTCCTCACGGTCCTAACATTCATCGCGGTATTCACATCGGCGCCTGGTGTTCCATTGTCGGGGGCGGACGTCGGGGTCACAGTGTTGGTGACGCTATGCACGGCAGCCTGCGCGTACCGGCTCTATCGCCATCTGTCGTTCTCTAAATGGACACTAAATGGGCAGATGCGCCGCTTTCAGGCTTGCTGCAACCGCCTCCTTGATCGCCTGATGGTGTGGTTACATTGGTTCGCTGACCTGACTGGTAGGCGCTGAACCCGTCACACACGTCACAAAAGGGGTCAAAACGGCGGATCACCTCTGGACGACATCCGACCAGACTCGGACTCCGAGATCACCGGAGAACTGCTAGATCTCCTGAACGTGCTCGGGCCATGTGCGGGCCGACCCCTGAACCGGATGACGTAGCGAGTGGACGGCACTTGTGCGGCTTGCACTTCTCCGTGCAGTCGTGTTGGTCGCGGCTAGCGTGCTCGATGAACGGTCGGCCGTCGCAGTGTGTGCGGCATCGGCGGAGGACGGTGTAGAACGAGTCGAGCGTCTCGCCGGTGAGCTTGCCGGTGGAGAGCTTGCCGAGCAGTGGGCGGATGTGGTTGCGGATGTAGCCCTCGTAGCTCTTGCGCGTCGTCACATCGACATCGAGCACATCGAGGTATCGGTCCATGAGCTGGTTGACAGTGGCCTTCGTGCGCGGATTGCGTCCTTCGTCGACCTCGTTCAGCAGCCGCGCGCGAGCTTTCTCCGCTTCGCGTGCCGCCGTTGGGCCGGGGGGGATCGTCTCTGGGAGGAAGTGCCGCCGTCCGGTGAGCGGGTCTTCTCCCGCGTACACCTGACGCGCAGTGCCCCGCTTTGCAGCACCTCGATCTCGCCGCGCTGACGGACTCTGGGACCGCGTCTGGCCTCAGTCGTGGCACGACCTACAGCATTTCGCACCACCCGCCGCACCACGCGGCTAAGATCAGCGATCTTCGTTTAGCTATCTACCCTGTTCAGATGTGGTGTCCCCGGCAGGATTCGAACCTGCGACACACGGTTTAGGAAACCGATGCTCTATCCCCTGAGCTACGAGGGCCTACCTGGTCCGTTTGCCCAGCATGCCGGGCAAGTGGTGGTCCGTCAGGCTCGGGCTGGCTGCCTCGCTCCAGACGGTCTGTGCCGCACCTGTGCCGCGTGCCGTGGACCAGCGGCCTCATCACCGCATCGACACGCGGCGCCGATTGTACGGCGGGTGGTGCCGAGCCAAGAGCTTGAGGCCACGGAGCGACGAGGCAACGACGTGGTTGCTGCTGGCCGTGATGACGCTTGTCGGGCCGATTGGACGCGAAGTGGTCGCGCTGCTTCTGGGAAAGACCGCAAACCGAGAGAAGCCGGACTTCTCGTAGCCGGATGGACGGGCCTGCGGTGATCGGGCGGCCGATCTGCTGTGACCTGCTGGTTTGTTCTCGTTGTGTCCTGTTGTGTCCTGACGCGACTTGACGTCCCACGGCCTAGGCACGGCCTGATCAGGCTGCCTCCAGCTTCACCCCACCGCTACGATGGCGAGGAGATGGACGGTCTCTCACCTCCATACGTGACAACAGCGCCTCGTGGCGCAGGCGGATTCGGGTCAGAGAGTCGAGTACTGCCTTGCAAAGGAGCGGACCATAACGGCCCGTGAGAAGGGAAGTGTTCTGGTGCACGGCCAGTGATATTCTGACCGTTGTTGCCGGTGGTTTCCCGTGAGCCCGTGAGTCCCCGTGGGGAACGGGCACACAAGGGGCACGAACCAAGATCACCCGACGCACGCGGTATGCCGCCTGCCGCAGTGCTGTCCAGCTTGTGTTCCGTGGCTGATCAGGCGGAGCGCTGGGCCTGCCGTTGCTGGTGTTGAGGCGGCAGTGGGTTGCGGGCATCTGGGATGCTGTGCGTCATGGTTGGGCCACATCGGGTGTTTCTGAGTCACACTTCGGAACTACGGCGGCTGCCGATATCCCGATCGTTTGTGGACGCAGCGGAGCAGGCGATAACCCGAGCCGGGGCCGTTATCACCGATATGGTGTACTTCACTGCGCGGGATCGGCAGCCGGCGCACGTGAGCCGGGACGCGGTGTGCGCTGCTGATGTCTACGTGGTGATTGTGGGGTTTCGGTACGGCTCACCAGTGCGGGGTCGACCGGAGTTGTCCTACACCGAGTTGGAGTTCGAGGTCGCTGGGGACGCTGGGTTGCCTCGGTTGGTGTTCCTGTTGGGCGAACAAACCGAGGCACCGGCAGAGCTATTCGTCGATGTGGAGCACGGTGCCCGCTAGGCGACATTTCGGGTCTGGCTGGCTGAGAGCGGATTGACCGTCACCACGGTGACCACTCCGGAGGGGTTGAGTGAGGCGCTGTGCCAGGCGCTGATCGAGCTGCCCCGCGCCGAAACGGAGGGATCACCGGTGAGGCGGGCGTGGAATGTGCCCGCCCGTAACCCCACTTTCACCGGCCGCGACGATCTGCTCACCGCACTGCGCGCGTCGTTGCAGATCCAGGGCTCGACCGTGGTGCATGCCCTACACGGGATGGGTGGGATCGGCAAGACCGCGTTGGCGATCGAGTACGCGCACCGCTACAGCACCGAGTACGACGTGGTGTGGTGGGTGCCCTCGGAAGAACCATCTCTAGTGCCCGAGCAGCTGGCACAGCTGGCCCGCAGCCTGGGCCTGATCGAGTCCACCGATACGACGACGGCGGGAGTGGCCCGGCTGCTCGGGGCGTTGCGGGAGCGGGACCGCTGGCTGCTGATCTACGACAACGCCGAAGAACCTGCCGCGCTGACCCACTACCTGGCCAGTGGCCTGGGCGGCCATATCGTGATCACCTCCCGCTACCCCGCCTGGCACGACCTTGCCGTCCCCTTATCAGTCGACGTGTTCGACCGCACCGAGTCCGTCACACTGCTGCGCCGTCGCCTTGCTCACCTCTCCAGCGACGACGTCGACCGGATCGCGGACGCTTTGGGCGACCTGCCGCTGGCCCTGAGTCAGGCTGCCGCGTACCTGGCCGAGACCAGCATGGCTGCGCAGGACTATCTGGGCTTGCTCCACGAGCGAACCGCAGAACTGCTGGCCCAGCAACCGCCGGCGACCTACCCCACTTCCCTGGCCGCCAGCTCACAGCTCGCGTTCGACCGGCTGGCCGGGCACGCACCGGCCGCGCTGGAGCTGCTCACCGTGGCCGCGTACCTGGGCCCCGAACCGATTCCACTCACCGTGTTCACCGCCCACCCCGACTACCTACCCGAGGATCTGGCTGCGGTGAGCCGTGATCCTCTCGCTTTCGCCGGCCTGATCCGGCTGCTGCGTCATCGCGCGCTGGCTCGTATCGAGCCCGGCACCCTACAGCTGCACCGGCTCGTCGCGGCCATTTTGCGCTCTCAGTCCGGTAACGACGACCTATCTACCCTTGTGGTCCGGCTACTGCGCGCGGCCGCTCCGAGCGACCCGTGGAACAATCCGGCAGCCTGGCCCGCCTGGCGGCAGCTGCTCCCGCACATGCTGGCTGCGACCGATCCTCACCGCGCCCTCGACGAGGCTGGGGATGAAGTGGCCTGGCTGCTCGACCGCGTCGGGACGTATCTGCAGACCCGAGGGGAACTCCTATCCGCCCGGCCGTTGTTGGAACAGGCCTACAGCCAACGTCGCGCACGGCTGGGCGCCGACCACCCCGACACTCTGCTCTCGGCCAGCAACCTCGCCACCGACCTGCGAGCGCTGGGCCAGCACGAGGCAGCCCGCCAACTCCACGAGGACACCCTCACCCGCCGACGCCGGGTCCAGGGCGAGGACCACCCCCGCACCCTGACCTCGGCCAACGACCTCGCCATCGACCTGCGAGCGCTGGGCCAGCACGACGCAGCCCGCCAACTCCACGAGGACACCCTCGCCCGCCGACGCCGGGTCCAGGGCGAGGACCACCCCCACACCCTGACCTCGGCCAACGACCTCGCCACCGACCTGCGAGAGCTGGGCCAACACGAGGCAGCCCGCCAACTCCACGAGGACACCCTCACCCGCATGCGGCGGGTGCTGGGTACCGACCACCCCGACACCCTGCTGTTAACGAACAACCTCGCTATTGACCTACGCGCGCTGGGTGAGCACGATCGGGCCAGCCAGCTCCAAGAGTGGATCACGTGGCAGCGTGGGTCGTGACCTACTCCCCAGCCTGCCCCTGGTCCTGGTCGCTGAACTCACGGCGGTGGAGCGGTCACCCACATCGGCAGCCTGATCTGGCACGCGCGAAGTTCCGGCCTAACAACGTTTAGGGCCTTAGGTCCGGAACAAGCCTCAGACCTGGGCCAAGTAGGTGAATGCAACGGAATCGAACCGCGTGGCCAGCGTGGAAGGCTGCGCTCACTGCGCCGTCAGAGGCCTTGATCGGTGATCAGGCCGGGTCACAGCTACCCGCTGTTGACCGTGGTTGACCGCCCTTAATGGCACGCTAATGGCACACGCGAGGGTGTTGGTCCTGCCGCAGGGTAGGCGGGCGAAGCGGTATCCGTCGCGTCGGCGAGCATGTCTCGGGAGATCAAGATCAACGCCACGCTCCAGCCACAGGGACCTGCGGCAGCCTCTATCCCTGTCCGGACCGCCCACGCCGGTTGCAACCCGGGTAGCCGGGACAGACGTCAGCTGCTGCTACGTTGCAGGCTGATCGGACCGCCAGCGAACTAACCCGGGGGACCTGAACATCATGCGACGGGCAGCCGTACCGACCATCGTCGCCGTTGTCGGGGTTGCGCCGTCGGCCTGGCATTTGGGCTTGCCTGGGTTAGCGGCGCCGCGCTGCTGGTAAGCCCCGCCGCGCAGCGCCCTGTTCCCGACTTCGGGTCTCAAATCGATCTGTCCTCCACAGGATTGAGGCAACGAATGACCACCCGCCGTGACGAGGAAAAGTTGCGCGAGGTCGCTGACCAACATGGCGCAGACGATCCGGCTCTCGCCGCCCAGCTGTATGCAGACGCTGACTATCTCGCGCAGCTTCGCAAGGCACCGACAAACGTCTACGGGGACGAGGTGGCCGATGATGCGTGATCTGGTGCACCGACGGGTATCTGACGGGAGTGAACCGACCCTGAGGAAGGGCCCTTAGGTCCACGCGGCGGACTGAAACGCTTGCGGTCGTCGGTGATTCTCCGTGAGTCTTCGTGTGAACGGGCACGCGAGGGGCACGAATCAAGATTGCTCTTGCCCGGGGGTGGAACGAACGTCGATCCGAACGTTTGGGAGTGTAAGTCTTGGGATGCTGCGGGACAGCGACTTGGCGCAGCTAACCACAGATGAGGTGGTAACGCACGATGGCTATCTGACGACGTTCCGTACAACCTGCCACCTCGCTCTGGAGACCGACATCAAGCTCCCCGCCATCACCGTCGCCACGCTGGCCTGCGCCCTTTTGCTCGTGGGCTGTGGCAGCTCAAGCTCCGACGCGCCATCGGACCAGCCCACGTCTACCGGCGTCCCAGTGCCAGCGGCATTAGCGCCTGGCGCCCCGGCACCTCCTGGCTTGTCCTGTGCCGACGTCGGTGGCGTCTTCGTTGCCCACGGGACGGACGGGCGCGGCGACTGCATGTCAGCAGACCCCCGACCGAAGTGCCATGTGGCGCCTGCGGACCAGGATGACAACTACCTCGCCGAGCTCACGATGACGCCGCCGTTCCCCGACGGCACGATCGACAACCCTCAGCTGATCGGCACGGCAAGCAACAAGGACTGTTGGAATCAGCCGGCCTCGTGATGAGCGTGCCGTAGTGCTGCACCTGTTGGTCGACACGTCGGTCTGGCTCGACCTTGCCAAGAGGCGCGACGGCCAGAAGCTGATCCATGCGATCGGCCAGATTGTGCTTGGTGGTGACGTCGAGCTGCTCGTGCCCTCGATCGTGATCGACGAGTTCGAGCGCAACCGCGAGCGGATCGAGCGGTCGATGACCACGAGTGTCGCCGACCGGTTCAAGATGCTAAAGAAGGACCTCGAGGACCTAAGCGCCGAGTGGCACAGGCCAGCGTTCGATGCCCTCGCTGGCCTGGCACACGAGATGCCCCTCATCGGTGCGATGGCGATGCGGAACTTCACCGACATCCTCCAGCTCCTCAACGAGGGCCAGCCGATGATCGGCACCGAGGTCGAGCGGGACCGGGTCGTACGGCGAGGGCTGCAGAAGCAAGCGCCGTTCCATCGCAACAAGAACAGCACCGCCGACGGCTTGTTGATCGAGCTCTACGCGACGGCGACCCGAGGACTTGAGGACGACGAGCAGCGCTACTGCTTCGTCACGTCGAACTGGGAGGACTTCTCCGTCCAGCAGGGGGACCAGCGCCAGCCCCATCCCGATATCGCAGACCTGTTCAACGAGACGACCTCGCGCTACTTCTACCGAGTCGATGGGCTCAACGCCGCCCTCGGCGAGCACCTGGGTGAGGAGTACGAGGAGATCCTGGAGATGTCGGATTTCCAGGAAGACCCACGAACGCTGGACGAGATCCTCGAAGCGGAGAAAGAGTTCTTCGACCGGGTCTGGTATGAGCGGAGTCTTCTCCACACCTACCGGTATGAGCACGGCAACGAGGAGGGGATCACCGAGGCCCAGTACCAGGTGTCCCTTGATGCGCAGGCGCGCGTGAAGGCTCGGAGGCCAGACCTGCGCCCAGTGGAGAGCAACTTCGAGTGGGGCATGTGGAACGGGAAGCTCTCGACGCTGCGGTGGGTACTCGGCAGCGAGTGGGACTTCCTGGACACGTGAGGGCAAAGTTGCTTTGTCTGAGGCAAGGCCTATCAAACGCGACACGTGCGCCGCAGCACATGTCACCAACCCGTCGGCCCCGGCCTGTCAACCGAACGCTGCCCCACCTGGATCGGCCCGATCAGCATCCACGACGGCACCCCCACAGCAAAGCGGGTCTGCCGCTTGCGCTACTAATAGCCGCCCACCCAAGCCGCGAAACCGCTGGTGCAGTTGCCCAACAAGCTGTCCTCCGCTCGATCGCCAAGTGCGCTGGGCGTTCCAGTAACGCTGGGTAGCGCAGCCACGACAAGGGATCGGACAGCAACGCAGGAGGAAGGGGCACATCCGATGAATGCCGACCAGCGGCCAGTCCCGCGCAATGGCCTGGGCAGGGTCACATTCGTCATCGCCGTCCTCGGCGCTTTGCTCGCGGTTATCCCGCCCACGGCGGCGTTTGGAGCCCTACTCTGCTTTGTCGCGATCATCCCGGCGATCGTGTCGTTCCGGCGCGTCCGCAAGGGCTCCGCCACCAACCGTCGCGGCTCCGTCGCCGCGCTCGTACTGGCGCCCTTGTTCTTCGTCGTGGCCCTCAGTGTCGGCGTCGCCACCTCGCCATCGTTAACGACGAGCTCTCACGTAGGGACTCCGCCACTAGCTCGCATACCCGCACCGCAATCACCCGCAGTCATTGCCTCCCCTCGCGACCCCGCAGCCCCACCCGCCCAGACGCCACCAGCGCCAGGGGCATCACCAGCAGTCGACAAGGCACCGGCAGCAGATGCTCCTGCACCCGCCAAGGCACCAGCGGCGGCCCCGGCGCGTTCCCAGGCACCGGCCGTCGCCTCATCTCCCTCGCCAGCGGGGCCGCCGGTCGCAGCCGCCTCATGCGACGAGGGCACCCATTACATCAACTCTGACGGCGTCTGCGTGCCCCGTCCCACGACGGCTGCGGCACCACCTCCTGGCGCGACCGCCAGGTGCGTCGACGGTGAATACAGCTTCAGCAAGCATCACCAAGGCACATGTTCCGGGCACGGTGGCGTCGCTCAGTATCTGTGACGCAACGCCACCTGCGAGAGGGCATCACCTCCGCTTCGCGGCACCGCGCCAGTCGAGGCCTCGCGATCAAGTCCACGATGCGAGAGGAACCGCCATGGCACGCTTGGACCCACAGCACGGGCAGCAGCACAGAGCAGGGAGATAACGGCACAAACTGGCTGATGAGTGGCGGGCGCTGAGGAGATGAAGGTCGTCTACAAGATCACGTATCCGAACGGAAAGATCTATGTCGGACAAGACAGGACAGATACGCTGAACTACTTTGGCAGTGCCGACAGTCGCCTCATCGAGGAGGATTTCACGCGGGAGCAGCGGCGTGACTTCACTATCCGCAAAGAGATCCTGTGGGAGTCGGCGACGGCATCGGATGCGGAGGTCAGTCGAGTGGAGATAGACTTTATCCACATCCTGCGCTCGAACGACCCTGCCGTGGGATACAACAAGTGGCCGAAGTCTCGTCCGCCCCGAGGGATCGACGGCCCCACTGGTGGCCGAGTCGTAGCGCCACGTTAAAGCTGTGCTCGGTGATCTGCCAGTCGGTCACAGCGCCAGTGTGGGGTATGCGCACTTCTCGCACGTGGCCGCTGATGGCCCGCTGACGTGATCAGTCGAAACGGCCGTGTGTGGTTGGGCTCGCGCTGCACTCCCCCGTCTTCTCACACCCGGCCGACCTCTGCGTCGAATCGACGGGGTCAAGGGTGGCGCGTGCGCCATCGCGGAGCGACGCCGTCAGGCGCCCTTGATGCCGGGGATGCGGCGTAGGACGATCCCGGGGACTTGTGAGGGGACGGAGACCTCCGGGGCGCCGAAACGACGGGTTGGTGTTGGCCGTCCGACCGGGCCGCGACCGAGCACGGCCCGAAGGGCCGCGCGCAGTGTCGTGGATCGGGTCGGCGGCAGGATGGCGATCCCGTCGTTGGTGGGTGCGCCGCCGCCGGCGGCGGCGCCTTGATCCATTAGAGCCAAGTTCGGCAACAGACGAACAACGAACAGTGCCCCGAACCACCGCTCGTTGCGGGACTCACTCGCCCGGCGTGCTACCGGTCCGATACTGAGGCGTAGAAGGAGGCAATGACGTCGTTGAGTGTACTGATTGCGGGGTCGTCGCCGTACTGGGCGCGGGCTTCGTGGTAGAGCTCGTCGGCGACGGTGGAGAGGCTGTTGACTGACCGGCGGTCGATGCTGAATGCCTTGCGTGCCCATTCGGTGGCG
>JBOHFC010000380.1:0-41061 GCA_050701375.1 Pseudonocardiaceae bacterium | reverse complement strand
CACCGCAGGACTGGATGCCTTCTCCCACCTGGAAATCGTCTACCGCTTCCACCTCACCGACCAGACCGACCTCAACCTCGGCGCACGCCGACCACGAGACAACCCGGACTGGCCCGAAGTCGGCATCTTCGGCCATCGCAACATGCGCCGAGTGAACTGGCTGGGCGTCTCGCGCTGCCGTCTGATCAAGGTCGATGCCCTCGACTTGCACGTCGAGGAACTCGACGCCGTCCACGGCAGCCCCGTACTCGACATCAAACCCTGGTTCCGCGAGTTCGGTCCACGTGGCACCGTGCGGCAGGCCCCATGGTCGACCGAGATGCTCACCGAGTATTTCGCCACACCGGCACAAGATTCATAAACCACCACGTCCAGAGCAAGTCCCGGTGGACTCGCCCCGTCAGTTGTCTCAGGATTGGCCGCTGCCCGGATCCCGGTATGCTTGCTCCACTGCATCGTTGAAAACCGCGAAGAATCTTCGTGCAATGTCTTTGTCCGCCTCGCCGATGCGGCTCTGAGTGCTCGTTCTCGATGTTGCGTTGCACGACCGGAGAGTCGGACCGACCGCGCCCAAGAAGGTCGCTGGTAGCTCGGTTGCCAGCGGTTTGCTGCAAGTGGGCGAGCGCTGCTCCGTCCAGCCGCGTCGACGGGGATTGGGTGTGGTGCGTGGGAAACGGCGCCGTCTCACGATGGGTGGATAGCGGTGCAACACTCCCCGCATGCTGGCGGTCTCTGGGCATGGCGAACCTCCGGAATGAATACGAAGACAAACTTTCGGACCGCTCGCCAGCCGGCGAGCGTCCCCACGTCACCCGCCTCGGCCCCGGCTCGCGGACGCCAGCGGCAGCACCTCGATCTCGTAAGGCAGGTGGGCCGGTCGGGAGTCGCGCACCGCATGGTCGAGCCTGGGCCGGTTGACCGAGTTGGGGTCGCTGACCCGCACGATCACCCGCAGCCCGGGCGTCATCGCCCCCGGTGGCGGGGCGCCCGGCTCAGCTGACCAGCGGGTACCACCGCTTTCGATCAGCTCGACCTCGCCGCCGGTGAGCAGTTGCAGGTACGCGACCAGGCCGCGGTGGGTTCCCCGGTCCCGGTGCAAGCGTGCAGCGGCTGCCACCATCGCCCGCTGTCTGCCCTCAGGCCACGTCTCGTCGAGCTCGACGCCCACCCACGTGGCCAGCCAGGGCAGGAAGTCCGGCGGGGTCAACCACGGGTCGAGGTAGGCGTCCAGACAGTCCAGGGTCACGAAGGCCGGGGCGAGGACGGTGTCGAGCCCTTCGGTGAAGCGCTGGACCAGCGGGTCCTCCAGGTAGACCCCGGGCAGCAGCTCACCCAACGGGTGCGCCGACGCCAGGCCGTCGACGGTGCCGCGGCTCACGAGTTCGCCAGTCCGACGACGTGCTCGAGGGAGAAGGGCAGCATGCCGGGCCCCATCTCCACCTTCAGCCGCGCTCCCTCGACGGGCTGGCGGCTCACCGGGTCGACGAGGTAGAGCTTCATCTCCTCGACGACTTCCACACCGGGCACCCGCTGCACAGTGCCCAGCAGTTCCCCGGCCTGAATGTCCCGGCCGAATGGCCACCCCGATCCGTCCGGCCCGCCGTGCAAAGGATGGAGATGGCGGTATAGCGCGGCCAAAGCCTCCTGGGTGACCCGGTCGGGGTCGGCGAGCGGCCCGAGCCGGACCGTCGCGACGGCCCTGACCCACCGGTAGACAGGGGGCTCGACGACAAGCCTGGTGCCGAGCACCCGCCGCTCGTCGAGGTAGGTCGCGATCGTGTCGAGGAGTTCGGGTCGAGGTTGCAGCGCGGCATAGGGCACCGGCTCGGACGGCTCGCCGGGCAGTGCGGGGAGCACCACCAGCCGGACCACCGCCGCGTCGACGCCTTGGCCACCGATGCACCGCACCCGGACGGCTCGCGGATCGGCCTCGCGGGCCAGCGACTCGTAGTCCCCCATGGTGACCGCCCGCCGGCGCGCGCGCAGGAACAGCGGCGCCCGCAGCTTCGCGTTCTCCACGCTTTCCCCGTCGACACCGCCGGTTGCGGGCCTGCGGTTCTCCACCCTCGCGACGTAGGGCACCGACGCGCGCAGCGCGGTGATCGCACCCCGCGCCACGTTGCCGCGACGGCCGCCGCCGATCCGGTAGGACGGGACCTTGATCGCGGCCCCCTTGGGGGGGATCGCGCCGTACTGCCGGAGCTGGCCGTCGGGTTGCCGGACCCCCGGCCCGAAGACGATCTCACCCGCGACCAGGTCGAGCTCGAAGTGCCGGTCGGTGGGGCCGCTGCCGACGAAGTGCGGGACCTCATGCCACTCCTGGCGCCCGTCACCACCCCCCACCTGCACGACGAGCGGCTGTGACCCGGCGATGACGGGGCGGTGGGCCAGCGGGAAACGCTGGCCGGGCACGGCATCGGATACTCCGACGACCTCGTTGCTGATCGTCTCGCTGTACGCGGCGTCGATCGTGCCTCCCATGGTGAAGGCGCTCGCGCCGTGGATCCGCGGCGACGTGCTGTAGAACGGTTGCCCGGGCGCGGCGGGCACCACCCGACACCGCAGCCAGCCGGCCGGCACACCGGCGATGACCGAGGTGTTGTGCCCCGCGGGCACGTGCACCACCACGTCGCCCGGCCGGTTGAGCCCACCGGTCTCGTCGCTGTCCACGTCACAGAAGTCCCACCGGCCGCCGGTCCAGGCCTCCCAGATCAGCGGTGGTTGGCGCGGGTCGACACCGATGCCCTCGACCTGGCAGTCGAGCCGCAGCGCCACCGCGCACCGGGGCACCGCCACGGACAGCCCGATCAGCAGCGCGTCACCGTAGGCGGGCGTCCTGGAGAAGCACGTGAACGGTTCGGAACGACCCAACTCCCTGGTCCGGTCCACCGGCTCGCCGCCCATGTCGTCGACCGCGGTGACGACCGCGGCCAGGGAGCACGGCACGATGTCCAGCGCTTCGGTGGTGGTGAACGACAGTGCCTCCTCGGTTTCAGTGCGTTGGGTGGCCACCTCCGTGCTGTCCGGCACCGTAATGGTGTCCTCACGCGGGGCGGACAGCCAGAAAGTGGTGGCGGCGACCGCCGGTGCCGGCGGGTACAGGGGCATCCCGAGCAGCTCGAAGAACCGCAGGTAGAGCCGGTCGGGCACCTGGTTGAGGCGGTAGAACAACTGATCGACCACCATCGCGAAGGTCTCGATCAGCGTCACACCCGGGTCGGAGACGTTGTGATCGCTCCACTCCGGGCAGCGGCGCTGCACGTAACGCTTCGCGTCGTCGACGAGATCCTGGAAGCGGCGGTCGTCGAGGTTCGGGGCGACCAGCGTCACGATCCACCCCCAGTGCTGTCAGCGGCCTCATGCGAGGGGATCACGTAGAACGGGAAGACCAGGTTGCGCGGGTCGTTGGTGCCGCGGATCGCGTACTTCACATCGACGTAGAGGGTTCCCTGGTCCACCGCGTCGAACTGCACCTGGACGTCCAGCAGATCGATCCGCGGTTCCCAGCGGTCCAGCGCGGAGCGCACCTCGAAGGCGATCTGACCCGCGGTGGCCGCGTCGGCCGGCGCGAAGACGAAATCGTGGATGGCGCAGCCGAACTCCGGGCGCATCGGCCGCTCGCCGGGCGCGGTGGCCAGGATCAGCCGGATGCTCTCCTCGATCTCGCGCTCCCGGGTCACCAGCGCGATGCTCCCGGTCCGGTCGGTGCGCAGCGGGAACCCCCAGCCGGCGCCGATGAACTGCTCAGCCACCGCCCTCACCCACCGATCATGACGGTGGGGCACCCCATGATGATCGGTGCACCGCACGCGGACATATCACCCATCCGGGCGGCCGGGCGCCCGCCGATCAGTACGGTCGGGCAGCCGGGTGGTGCGATCACGCTCGGTGGGTGGACCGCCGGTGGCGGGAAGGAGCAGATGTGCGGATTGCCGATGGTCGCCGCAGGCAACCCGCCGATCAACACCGTCGGCACCCCGGGTGGACCGATCACCCCTGGGTGTCCGGTCGGGTCGCCGACCCGCGCTGCTGGGGGCATTGCGCTCTCCTTAGTTGATCTTTACGATCGCGGCCTGGATGTTGCACATCGCCCCACCCTTGACCTCGGTGCTCGCCGAGCCGTTCACGCTCACCATGGCGCCTTCGACGCTCACCTTGGTGTTGCTGCTGACCTTCACCTCACCGGCGCCGCCATCGACCTTCACCCCGGCCTTGGCGGCGATCGAGACGTCCTGGCCGGTCAACTGCAGGCTGCCGGTCCCGGCGTCCACCGCCACGCCGTTGCGGGCCTTGATGATGACCGAGCCGTCGCTGTTCACCGTGATCTTGGTCTGCTTCTCGTCGAGGTGCAGGAACAGCTTGCCGTCACCGGTCTTGATCGTGACGCCTTTCGGCCCGGTGTCCGACTCGAGCATCTCCAGCGCGTGGCCGGTGCGGGACACGAACGCCCGCCGGACGATCTTTCCGGAGTTCTTGTCGACGAACTCCACCTCTCCCTTGGGCATGGTGTCCACTCCGTTGTGCAGGCCGCCGATGACGTAGGGCCGCTGGAAGCTGCCCTGCTCGAACGCCACCAGCACCTCGTCGTCCACCTCCGGGACGATCAGCGCGCCGCGGTCCTTGCCCGCACCGGCCTGCACGGTTCGCGCCCAGTCGCTGACGAACTTGTCGTCCAACCAGGGGAAGGTCAGCCGTACCCGGCCCCGCTTCTCCGGGTCGCGGTTGTCGGAGACCACCCCGATCACCACGCCGGACCCGCCGGCGGCAGCGCTGCCGAGGTGGGATCCGGCGAGGCCGAGCAGGGTGCGGTCCTGCGCGCCGCTGACCGTGACCCACGTCGTATAGCCCGTCTCGGGATCGAAGACGTGCCGGCTGGCGCTGACCGTGTACTTGCCCTCGAACGGGGCCCCCGCGCCGGCCAGCGTGACCGCGGTGCCCGCGCGCACCTTCGGGTTGCCCCGCAGGACCACCTGGAGCTCGGCGAACCCGCCGGCCACCTGCTCAGCCAGCGCCTTAGCGGCGTCGGTCACCTCGCCCTGGGTGCTGTAGGGCGTGTCGGTGGCCACCAGCGGCAGCGCGTGGAAGAAACCGGCGAGCTCGGTGGGCTTGGCGCCGAGCTCGGCGGAGACGGTCTTCGCGGGCGCATTACTGATGACCGCTTTTTTGGTGGTGGGATCCCAACCACGCACCTGCACGCTGGGGACCTGCTCGGCGGAGGTGACCACCGCCCGCATCCGCAGCACGTTGCGGCCGAGCTCCAACACCATCGCGTCGTCGGTCGCCGAGGTCGTGGTGCTGGGTGCCGCATCGGCGTCCTTCGGGCGACGGAACTCCAACTTGCCGTCGACCATCGCGATCCCGGCACCGACGTCGGCGGCCAACTGCGTGAGAAACGCCCAGTCAGTGATGTTGCCTTGGGAGATCTGCTGGTGCACGCCGGTCGTCGGGTCGATCTGCCCGACGGCCAGGCCTGCCGCTTGGGCGACCTTCTTGACCACGTCGGACACCGTCATATTCAGGTAGCTTGCCACCCGCCGACCGCGAGTCAGCCGGTGTGACTTGTCCAAGCCACGGACGACGGTGAACGTGCCGGTGCCGTCGAACTCCTTCTCCAACGCGGTAACCTCCCCGGCCAGCAGCGGTACCGGTGTGTTGGACTCGTTCGACGACACCGACAACGTGATCGCTGAGCTGATCTTGATGCTGGCCTTGTCGAGCACGGCGTGGTCGGGGTCGCGGAACCGCAGCTCGAACAGATCGGGCAGCACGCGGCTGTCGTCCACGACGGTGTGGACCAGCAGTACCGCGACGTCGGCGGCCAGCGGTTGGCCCTCGACCGCCACGATCAGCTGATTGGTGAATTCCTTGGCCGGCATCTCGTCCGCCCCTCAGCCGCCGAGATCTTCGGCCGCCGGGACGAGCAGCGACGAGCCGGCACGCAACCGCATCGGGTCCTCGATGCGGTTAGCCGTGGCAACCACCCGCCACATGGCCGGATCCCCGTATTCACGCCAGGCGATGGACGCCAGCGTGTCGCCGGACAGCACGGTGTGCACCCGGTGCGCCGACAGCGCACCGGAGGTTGGGTTCTGCCCCTGCTGTTCTTTGGAGATCTCCTCCAAGTTGACGGTCGCGACGGCCCTGATCGGCAGACCGGCCGGGGTGAACAAGGTGTATTTGACCGAGACCGAGTGGATGAAGCCGGTGAAGGTGCTCAGGCCTCCCCAATGGAACACCACCCACGGCGGGTTGGGCTTCTTCTTGTCGTGGCTTTCGGCGGTCGGCACGCAACAGGAGAACAGCTTCTCGACTCGCTTGACCACGGCGTCGTCCTGGGTGTCGCTGGCATCGAGGAACATTTCCAGCGCAAGCTTGCACGGCTCCGGTCCCCGATACTCGGGCACCCCACTGTTCGTACTGTCTTTCTGCGCGGCGCGGCTCCATGTCGCGCTCTTGCTGATGGTGAGTTCCTTGGGATTGAACTGGAAGTCGATTTGGTCATACGCCGCTCCGGCGGTGAGGCTCCCCGCTGCCGCCGGCGGCTTGCGCAGCTCCAGGAACGCGTGCTTCATCGTCGGCCGGCTGCCGGCGCCTGACACGGGTCCGGCGCTGGTTGCGGTCATCGCGACCGGTTGCGAGGACATGAGCTGCTCCCTCGGTAGCTGTGTGGTTCAGGCAACGAATCCGTGGTGGGCGATCTCGATCGTCTCGGTGGCCACCTTCGGGGAATCGGGATTCAGCGACGGCCCGGTCCAGCGCACCGGAACCACGTCGAGCAGGCCCCACCTGGCGACCACCGTGCCGTCGAGAGTCATCGCCTGGATCAGGCCCGTCTTCTTACCCTCGGCGGTGCGTTTGCCACTGCCCTGCACAGCCTTCGTGAACCACTTGGCTACCTTCTCGGTATCCTTGGTCAACGGTCGGGACAGCTTGATGTTCGGGAACTTGATCCTGGTCGGTAGTTGCCACACGAAGCCGTTGTTGCCACCCTCCTCGCGCTGCTCGATGACGACTTCGCAGCCCAGCCCCTCGCAGCTGTTGAACGCGCCGATATCGATCGAGTCGAGCGACACGACGAAACACACGCTGACGGCGGGATCCGGATCGGCGGCCATCGGTACTCCTTCTAGTGCCAAAGATCGAGGGAACGCCCAGCGCGTTCCCGGTCACGCTGCAGCTCGGCTTTGATGCGCTGGACAATCGGCTCGTAGAGCCGGCGAACCAAGGTGTCCACCTCAGTGGGGGACGTCGAGCCCGGTTGTCCGGGGCTGGCTCCCCCGGCCGGGGGGGTTGGGGTTGGGCCGCTCGTTCCTGATGGGCTCGTTGCCGCGGGTGGGTCGGTTGCCGCGGGTGGGTCGGTTGCCGCCAGCTGTACGTCGGCGGCCCGCTGCACGACCAACGTGGTGCTCAGCTGCGGCGGGTTGCTCGCGGTCACGGCAGGTTCGGCGGCAGCGAACTGGACGAACTGAACGGTCTGGGTCGGCGCCCCCTGCTGATTGACGCCTGGCGATGACCGGCTCGCCACCAGTGCGCCAGGTGGCCACTGCGAGTTCAGGTAGGCGCCCCCGCTCACGCTGCGCTGTACCGCCGTGGTGGCCTGCCTCGTCGGCATGGAGACACGCGATGCGGTCACCTCGTCCCCGACGGCCGCGCGGCGTTGCACAGCCGGCCCCCGGGTCTGCCCGACCATCAGCGCCGGACCGGGTACACCGGCAGAATCGCTGGTCGCGCCGTAGCCGGTGACGATCGGCTCGATGGACCGGTCGCCGACCAGACCCGCGACGGCGGGAGCCACGCCGTCCTGGGGCACAGTTTGGTGGGTATCGGTGTGAGCCAAATCAGGAAGCGGCAGTGGGACCGATGCGCCAGGTAATGCCGATGCGGGTGATGAGGTGTTGGCGGGAGGTACCGTCGGGGGCACCCCCACCGATCCCATCGGCGCCGAATCCGACACCAACGGAGCCACCTCCATCGGTCCAACTTCGACGCGGCGCTGCACCGGGGTCCCCTCGCCCAACGGATCACCTGCCACGGAAGCCGACGCGGCGGACACCGACGCTGCCGCGGTCGGCCCAGCCAACGGCAACCCCACCGGCCCGGGCTGCCCGGGGGTGTCGAATGCGCGTTGGACGCCAGGTCCGGCGTCGGTAGATCTCGTCGGCGACCCGGTTAACGGACCCGATATCACGGAAGACGGTCGCGCGGGAGACAGTCGCGCGGGAGCCTGTTCGGAAGATGTCGTCTCCGAGGGAATCGCTACCGACGCCATCGGCGGTGCGTCGGACACCAACGGTGCCACGACCGTCGGCTCAGCACCGTCCTCAATCCGACGTTGCACCATGGCGTCACCGGACAACGGTTGACCCCCCGCGGTGGACACCGGCGGTGCCGCGGTCGGCCCAGCCAACGGCGACCCCACCGGAGGAGTCCCAGGCTGCCGGGGAGCGTCCACCGCCGGCCCGGCGGAAGATCTCCCCGCCGAGGGAACCACCACCGGCCCCATCGATCCGAAATCAGCCACCAACGGCGCTAACTCCATCGGTTCAACCTCGGCGCTGCGCTGCACCGCGATCTCCTCGCCCAACAGCTCAGCTGCCACAGGAGCCACAGGAGCCACAACAGCGGGCAACGGAGGTGCCGCGGTCGGCCCAGCCAACGGCAACCCCACCGACCCGGGCTGCCCGGGGCCGTCGACTGTACGTTGAACGCCAGGTCCGGCGTCGGTAGACCTCGTCGGCGACCCGGTTAACGGACCCGATATCACGGAAGACGGTCGCGCGGGAGCCTGTTCGGAAGATGTCGTCTCCGAGGGAATCGCTACCGACGCCATCGGCGGTGCGTCGGACACCAACGGCGCCACGACCGTCGACTCGGCGTCGATCTCAGTCCGACGTTGCACCATGGCGGCACCGGCCGACGGTTGACCTCCCACCGGAGCCGCCGCGGCGGACACCGGCGGTGCCGCGGTCGGCCCAGCCAACGGCAACCCGGCCGGAAGCGTCCCAGGCTGCCGGGGTGCGTCCACCGCCGGCCCGGTGGAAGGTGTCCCCGCCGAGGGAACCACCACCGATCCCATCGGCGCGGAGTCAGCCACCACCGGCGCCACCTCCGTTGGTTCAACCTCAACCCGACGTTGCACCGGGGTCCGCTCGCCCAATCGCTCAGCTAAGGGCAAGTCCGCCGGATGTGACCCAGGCTGCTCGGCGGCATCGACTGCGCGTTGGACGGGAAGACCCTCGGTGGACCGCCGACCAACTAACGGACCCGACTGCGGAGCAGCCGATCCCGCCGCAGCCTCTTCAGATGATGTCGTCTCCGAGGGAATCGCTACCGACGCCATCGGCGGTGCGTCAGACACCAACGGCGCCACGATCGTCGATTCAGCACCGTCCCCAACCAGATGTTGCACCGCGGTGTTATCGGCCGACCGCTCAGTTCCAGAAGGAAGCTCCGTACCGGGAGAGGAAGCCGGCGGGGCCGCAGTCGACCCAGCCAACGCCGAGCCCGCCGGAGACGACCCAGGCTGCATGGGGATGTCGGCCGCGCGGTGGGCGAAGACAGCTAACGGTGTCGGCGGCACCTCCACCGAGGCCATTGCCGGGGAGTCGGACACCAACGGCGCCACCTCCATCGGGTCAACACTGACCGCGTCCTGACGTCGCGCCGTGGTGCTATCGGTTGACGGTCCAGCTCCAGTCGGCACCACCGCGGTGGGCGAGGGAGTCGCTGCGCGCGGCTCGGCTGAGGCCGGCAACATCGGGCTTGACCCCGGAGACAACGGAGTATCGACCGCGGTGGATGGCGGCTGAAACACCTCCGCCGAAGCCAGCGGCGAGGAGTCGGACACCAGCGGCGCCGACTCCCTCGGTTCGATCCGGCGTTGCGCGGTGGCGCCATTGGCCGATGGACCACCACGAGAATCGGGAATCCGCTGCAGCGGCGCCCCCAGCCCGAAACGACGCGCCGCGGGTAGTTCCGGCCGGCTGTCAGACCAGGATGACACGACGAAACCCGCGGAGGGCTCAGGCGGCAGCTCGGTCCGTGCGGCGACGACCGACTGCAGCAGGGCTTCCGGCGGCGACTCGCCAGCCGGCAAATCCGGAACAGGGACTGTGGCCGCAGACTCGGCAGCGCGGCGCTGCACGGCAGGAAAGATCAATCTCGGTGGGGACGGCCCGGCGCCCGCTGCGCTCACGAAGCTTTGCCCCGGGAGTGGGTACACCGGAACAGCAGGTGGCGGACCGGGTGCCGGGTCGTCCGAGCCGACCAGCGCCACATCGGGTGCAACCGTCGACGTCGGGACGCGCCGCTGCACGGCCGGAGGGCGCGGCCACCACCACGGCTGCGCTGGTGCGGGCAGTTCGCCGCGGGGGGAGGCCGCGGCGAACCCGTCACTCACCCCAGCCGGGGCGTCCGGGGTGACGTAGTGGCCGAGGGCGCCGCCGCGCGAAGGGTTGCGCCACGAGGCGAGGCTGTCGGGGAACCGATCGGGTGCCGTGATCAGGTCAGGGGAGCTGACGACCCGCTGTATCGCGGGCATGGTTGGCCAGTCAGGACGCCGGGCCGGTGCGAGCGTCACCGCGGCCGGTGCGTCCGGCACGTTCGCCCGCCGCCGGAACAGGTCCCGCAGCTTCACCGTTCACCGTCCCGTCGTCAGCCGCTGGTTGATCCGGCCGATCTCGTTGACGAAGCGCTGCCGGTCTGGATGCTCGAGGTCGAGGATCTCGCCAAGCGGCCAGTGGAAGTGGTAGGCGACGTACGAAACCTCCTCGAGCAGGCGCTCGGTCCCGTACGTCACGATTCCCCCGGTGACGATCCTTTCAGCGCCCCGCCGGCGAGGTCGATGTCGAAGTCGTGGCGACAGGACGGGCAGGTCACCGCGGCGCGGGTGTGCCCCTCCGCGTTGACCCGTTTGTAAAGGTCCTGGAGGAACGCCAGGTCCGAGGCGAAGAGGTCCTCGACGATGCCGGCATGGATGCTGTCGATAGTGCCGAGCCGGGTGATGACCCGGGCGAGCAGCACCACCGAAAGGTACGGCGGATTCTCCCGGACCCGATCGTCGCGCAGCGGCACCAGTTCGTCGCGTGCCGTGGCCAGGCGCATGACGCCGCTACGGTGCACCGTGCCCGACTCGTCGACGTATCCCCGCGGCAGCATGAACGAGAACTCCGTCCGCAACGCGGGCCGCTCGACCGAGATAATGGGCGGTTCGCTGCGGTCGACCGACTCAACCGGCTTGACCGCAGCGATCGTCCTACGCATCACTCCGGTTCCAGCGTCTCGTAAGTGATCACGGCCTTCTCGGTGAGCACGCTCGTGTCGCCCGCCTTCATCGTGCCGATCTCCAGAGATTTCAACCAGCAATTGGTGAGCTTGTAGCGCTTGAGGGCCACGGCCGTGTAGTCGTAGACGATGACCGCGCCATTTTTGCGCGCGTCGGCCATCTTGCCCAAGCGGGCATCCTTCGCCCACTTCTCCAGACTGGTGTCGGCGGTCAAGCCGCGAGTGACGGTGATCTCGCCCGCCTTGAATCGACCGGGCAGTTTTTTGACCATGTACTTGCCGTCTTTGGTGTTCTGCTTGAGCTCGATGACATCCTGCTCCATCTTGATCCCGGATACCTCCTGGATCTCCTTGATCTGCACGCCGTCAATCTCGAGGCCGAAGGAGTGGCCTACCGAGGTGTCGAGGTCAGGAAGCGGCATGTTCGCCTACCTTTTCTGGGTCGAGAAGCGACTATTCGTTGACCAGGCTGGTGCCGCCGGAGAACTGGGCCAGCCTGAAGATGACGAACTCGGCCGGCTTGACCGGGGCGATCCCGATTTCGCAGACGACCTGACCGATGTCGATGCCTTCGGCCGGGTTGGTCTCACGGTCGCACTTGACGTAGAACGCCTCGTCGGGAGTCAGCCCGAACAGGGCGCCCTTGCGCCACTCGTTGACGAGGAAGGCACTGATCGTGCGCCGGATGCGGGCCCACAGGGCGTCGTCGTTCGGCTCGAAGACCACCCAGTCGGTGCCGTTCATAATCGATTTTTCTAGGTAGTTGAACAGGCGGCGTACGTTGAGGTAGCGCCACGCCGGATCGGAGGAGATGGTGCGCGCTCCCCAGACCCGGATTCCCCGGCCGGGGAACGTCCGGATGCAGTTGATGCCGATCGGGTTGAGCAGATCGTGCTCGGCCTTGGTCAGCCTGGTCTGCAGGTCGATCGCGCCGCGGATCACTTCGTTCGCTGGGGCTTTGTGCACGCCGCGGGTGTCGTCGTTGCGAGCCCAGATGCCGGCGATGTGCCCGGATGGCGGCACGAACTTGTTTGTGCTGGTCACCGGGTCGAACACGCTGATCCACGGCCAGTAAAGGGAGGCGTATTTCGAATCATAGTTCGCTTCCTCGCGCAGCCACTCCTTGATCTGCTGCGGACCATGGCCGGGAGGCGGGTCCAGGATGGCAACCCGATCACCCATGAGCTCGCAATGGGTGATGATCTCTTTCTGCACGGCCTGCACGCCATCGAGCCCGATCGCGCCTCGCTCGTAAGCGCTCATCAGGTCCGGCACCGCCACCATGGTCACCTCGTCGACCGCGGCCAAGCCGGAGAAGCCGGTCCGCTCGCCGACGTCTCCGACGTAGTCGTCGGGCGCCATCCGCGCCGGTGCCGCCGGTGCCGTCGGCGGCGGGCCCAGCGCAACCGTGCCCGCCTGCGGCTTGGCCGGTGTCGGGGTGGCGCCGATCTCCTCAATGCCGATCAGCTTGGAACGCTGTTGGACCGTGGTGATGACGTTGTTCGCGCCACGATTCGTGCTGACCCGGTCGAACGTCTCCTCGACTTTGCGACCACGCTTGACGACGAGCTTGAACAAGTCGCCGGGAACCGTCGCCTCGCCCTCGGCCGAACTGGCCGCCGCGATCTCGATCGAGATGTCGGACTTGCTGGCATCCCCTTTGTCGCCCGATTCAAGCTCAGTGATCCGGTAGCCACCCAGCTCCGCCTGGCGTGGGCCGGCGATCGCCGGTTTATCCTGCTTGGACTTCGAGTCACCGGCACCGGTACCGGCACCGTCCTGGCCGACCCGCACGATGTAGGCGGCGCCGCCACCGTTGGAGAAATAGCCGTACACGGCATGGGCCAGGTAGGCGCCTTCGATGAAGTCGCCGAACAAGCTGGTGAACTGGCGCCAGTTCGACACCAGCGTTGGCTGGTTGAACGGGCCGTTCCCGGCGAAGCCGACGAAGGCGGCCACTGCGGTGCCGACACCCTCGATCGGGCGCGAGCCGGCCTCGACCTCCTCGACGTACACACCTGGGGACAGATAGTTGGGCATGGAGCCTCCTCGACGACTGAACCGCCTCGGACCCCAGCCTCTCCCGCCTCGCCCGCCCAGCGAAACGTCCGCACGGCCGTACCTGAGGGCACACTGGATTGCACGAACAGGCAACGCCAGCGTGTGTCGTCGATGACCGCAAGCCCTGCACTCCGAGGGGATGCCCGCCGGTCCCGCCGCGTTGGTTGATCACGATGCTACTTTGAGGGCCCCACCATCAGACCGCAGGCCAACCGGCTAGGGCTGCGGCAGCCCGAGAGCGCCACCGGGATGACCGAGGAGGCGACACACACGCCCATGCAACAACGATCCCGGCGCGTCGAGGACTATCCGGTCCACGCTCGCACCACGCGCCTGCCCTGCGCGTCACCCCCCACGGTCCCGCTCAACGCCGACCCCCGGACCATCCCCGCCGAGGTTCTGACCCCCGCCGCGATTGTGGCGCTCCAGCGCCGCGCAGGTAACCGGGCCGTGCAGCAAATTATCGCGGTTCAACGCGTCAGAACGCAGAAGAAGCCCACCAGCAAACAGGATAACGTACGCGCAAAACTCGCCAAGGAGCGCAAGAAAAGAAAATGGAAGGACACTAAACTGTGGCCGGAGCAGGCGGTCAAAGGTCGCGTCCTTGAGGTGACCGATAAGTACCTCTTTCGACGGGTCGGCGGCAAGGGCTATATCGACATGAATAAGGTCGCATCCAATTTTCCCGCGATTGATGGAATCGCCGACGGGAAGTTCCGCCAGGTAAAAGCGTACCTGAACCTGGGTGGCACGACGAAGAAGCTGCGAGAGGTCGCGATGCGCAACGCGGTAGCCCGGATCGTGGCCCAGGTGAACGACTTGTCGGAAAAATGCGAAATCGCGGCTGCCCGTATGGTCGCTCACGACGGTCGACTGCTCCGGTTGCTCCTGGACATCCACAAGGGTAGAGCCAGCACGAAGGGTCGGACAGGGAAGGCGCCGTACTCCGAGATCGACACGTCGAAAAGAGCCCGGAAAAAACATGTGGGCGCATTGCCGGAACCTTTCCGCCAGGAGGCTAGAACGCAAATCAAATCGCGAGCCGCGGACCCTGAGAACGTCGATTTCGACACCGACGGATTGGCTCATGTGATCATGCAGAACATGGTTGTCGTCGTGCCCGACGAGCTAGTGGCGGCCGTCACGAAGGAGGTCCGCGGAGCGGTGGCCGTGGAAGGCGGGGGATTCACCAGCGTTCAGATCAAAAATCTGATGGATGAAGCCGGGTACGCCGCAAGCAAGAGGGGCAAGGACGACGATTCCGATTATGTGGGCTGAGAAAGTGCCTTCCGCAGGGTGCGATAGGGAATCCACGGCTGGCCTGCGGGTAAGCCAAGAAACCGAATCAGCGCAGCGTTGCTTCGCATCCGCCGACTCGCCGCCTGGGTGCCGGGCCACCCGGCCCGCCTGGGTACGTGGCGCGAATCGGGAACTAGTCCGCGTCGACTCCCGGTGCGACCCGTCGGACGCTCCGCCCGACCGATTAGCGCATGAGAGGACCGATGAGCACCCAGCGCGACTTCGAGACGATGACCGATGCCGAACTCGCTGGTTACCAGTACGCGCATCGCGATGACCCATTCCGAGCCGCGGCTGACCTCGAGGAGGTCGAGGTGGAGGTCGCGCATCCGTTGTCGGTGTCGATGTCGTTCCGATTGCCGCCGCCCGAGACCAGCGCGATCCGCGCGGCGGCTGAGCAAGCCGGGATGAGTGTGTCGGACTGGATCCGTGGGGTCTGCTCCGTCGCCGCGGGGAAAGCCGTTTGAGGTTGGGTTGTGGCGTGAGTGTGTTGCTAGTTATTTTCATGCGGGATGCCGTGGGAGGTGGGGTACTGGGGATTGAAGTGAGCTTGATGGATTTGAGCGATGAACAGGGTGTGGTCGCTCCCACGGTACGTTCGGATATCATTCGGCAACCGCGAACCCCGCAGGTATCGCAATCCACTCCGCCGGATCGGTTGGCATCGAGAGCACCCGGGCCCAGTCACCGAACTCAGGAGGTTCGAGCTTCCGAAGATCTTCACGAGGGGGGTCGAGTTCGGAAGGGGATTCGAAGGGAGCGGCGGTTACCTCCGCGCGGCCCTCCCAAAGCGGTACCTCCACGAACATCCCGACGTCGGCCACGCCCTCGATGTAAAGATGGCTCAGCCGCCAACGGCGCGTCTTCCGTGCCAACTTGTACGCAAGGTAGCCTCGCTGCCGGCCCTCAGCCAAGCTGTGGAACACCAACGTGCCACCCGCTCGGTTCACGACCAGGCACCGGTCAGGCCAGCAGACGGCGTAACGCTGACGGCGTCGGTCGCGTGCACGTGCAGTCGCTTCATCGATTTTACCCACTGGTCCGGCGTCGGGGTCGAAGGCCGCCGCGAAAGTGGGTTCCATCATGCCCTCGGTTGCGGTGGATCGAAGCCTGACGGGAGTTCGACGTACTCCCACGGGTCTCCAGGCAGCTTCGCCAGTTCCGCGTACTCGCCGAGCGCTGGAAACGTTAGAGCGGAAAGCGGCTTCGGGTGGAACTCGCTCGGCTCGTCGAACGGCGCGGTCGTCACTGTCAGCGAGATGCCATGTCCGCCTTGAAGGCGGACGACCTCCGTGCCGTGCTGCTGAACGTCGATCGACTCGATGACGGGTGTTCCGCCGAGGACCAGTGCTATGCCACCGAGCCGCTCGCCCGATGGACCCAGGAACGCGAGAGCGACGTATCCCGTCTCCGGTCGAATCGTCAGGACGCGCTGCTCATTGACCAGGTGAACAACGTAGGTCCTACCTTTGTCATGGAGGCGAGCTACCTGCTTCCGCGTCAACGGCTCCAGGCCGCGTCCCTCTGACCAAAGCCAGCGCGCGAAGTACTCGATGTCCACGGGACAAGGCTACGCCCTGGTCAGATCGTGGCCGTGAGGTCCTTCCCAGCCTCGTCTCGCACGATCACGCCCTTCTTCTTGGCGTACTCGAGGAATTCCTTCATCTTGGGGTCGGCCACACCCGCCTTCTGGACGGGTATCTGCAGGACCTGTCGGGCATTGTCAGGGATCTTCGCCGCGGTGCCCTTGGCAGGATTGACGATCTCCGAACCCGGCTGGTACTTGCGGACCAGCTCATCAACGTAACCCTTCGCGGTCTTCGGTTGGATGTCGGAGACCTGGGTGAACTTCCTGGAGATGATCTCCGGCGAACCCGATGGTCCCTTGGCGAGCAAGGAGTCGAGACGGTAGTACTCGCCTCCCGTCGTGACGCCTAGCTCGTGGCGGACCTGCTGACGCAACGCTTCTTCGAGCTTCTCCGGATCCCTTGCAAGCTGGGGGTCCTTGTTGAGGAGCTCACGGTAATTCTTGTCGAAGAGCTCGGCCATCTCGTCGTCGAACTTGTTGCCGGCTTCGAACCGCTTCCTGAGCCAATCCGGCATGCTCGTCTTATTGGCGGTGGACACGGCCTCCGAAGCTTCCTCGGCGGCCTTCTCCGCCTTGCCCTCCTTCGCGGCCACCTCGGCGGCTTCAGCGTGCTTGGCTACCTCTGGAGTCTCGACGGCCGAGCCCAGGGTGTCCTTCAGGGAGGGGCAGCGCTGAATCGGGCAGACCTCGAGGGAGCCGTTTTCCTTCACCTTGACCTCGGACGCGCCATCGGTGGTCCGCCTGGTGGCGGCATCCTCAAGTTCCTTGGCGCCCTTCTCGCCGCCCTCGTGGCCGGCTTCCTTAGCGCCTGTCTCGCCAAGGTGCTCCAGCCCTTCGACACCCTTCTCGGCGGCCGCCTTGGTCAGCTTCTCGAACTCCTCCTTGCCCATCTTCTCCGCCAGTGCCTCGAGGCCCTCCTTGCCGAGCTTCTCGGCGAGCGCCTCGAGGCCCTCCTTGCCGAGCTTCTCGGCCAGCTCGCGGCCGCCCGACCTGATGGCAGCTTCAAGTGCCTCTTTCGCGAGGATCCTGCCGCCGACTTCGAGACCGCCCTTCAGAGCCGTACGCAGGGCGATCGCGCCGGCTGCGGTAGCGCCTCCGGTGAACACGGCTCCCACGTAACCGGCGATGTCAATGGCGGCGAAAGTGCACGCAATGCCTTGCTCGGCCGCACCGACCGGCTCGTTGGTCACGAAATTCTCGCCGACGAGGCATCGGCACGTGTCCTTCACCGTCGACACGACCGGGATGATGTCGGTGGAGAGGTCGAGGCCGCCTTCGAGGTCCTTGCCGCCCTCCTTGGGAATGAACCCCCGATAGGCGCATCCGATAGCCTTGCACAGCATGCCGGCAGGTGAGTACCCCATCACCTTGTTGCGGATCTGGCGCAGCTTCTCGACGAGAGGCAGGACCTTGTCCTTGAGGAATACCAGGCCCTGCTTGGCCACGTCGAGGGCTTTCTTCCCCAAGGCGGAGACGGCGGCGATGGCCTTATCTACCCCGATCGCCTTGCCGATCTTCTTCGCCCACTCCCACGACTGCTTGGCGAAGGGCGCCAGCTTCGCACCGATGCCCTTGGCCCAATCCCAGGCCTGTCCAGCCTTCTGTTTGGTCCAGTCCCAGGCCTTTCCCCCGAGTTCCTTCGCCTTAGACCATGCCTTTCCGCCCCACTGTTTGGCAGTATTCCATGCCTTGGTGCCCAATTCTTTAGCTTTGGCGACGGCTTTGCCGGCGAGGTTCTTGGCGCCTTGGAAGGCTCTCTTCCCGAAGTCGACGGCGGATTTGCCTGCCTTGACGAGCAGATCCTTGCCCTTGGCCAGTGCGTTGGATGCGAAGTCCTTGGCTTTGCTGGCGAGCTTGCTCCCGAGGTCCTTGGCTTTGTTCCAAGCGTTGGACGCCATATCCTTGGCCTTGGCCAGAACCTTGGAGGCAAGCGCCTTGGCCGACGATAGGGCCCGGCTGGCCAAGCTCTTCGCCTTGCTCATCACCCAGCTGAGAACACCGGCCGCCTTGCCGAGTATCTTATCGGCCAGCCCCTTGATCTTGCTGGCCATCCCACCCGTCAGGGAGTCGGCCATCCCGAGGAGCTTGCCGCCGAGTTCCTTGGCCTTGCCCCAGACCTTGCCGCCGAGTTCCTTAGCCGTGCCGAGGGCCTTCCGACCCCACTCCTTGGCCTTGCCGATGACCTTTCCACCGAGATCCCTGGCTTTGCCGAAAGCCTTACGGCCGAAGTCGGTCGCAGCCTTCAATGCCTTCTTCCCGAGAGCCGTTGCCCCGGTCAGCGCCTTGCCCGCCCACTGCTTCGCTGTGTTGAACGCCTTGGCGCCCCACTCCTTGGCCTTGTTCCACGCGGCCTTGGCCTTGGCCGCGATGGCCTTCACCACCGGCGCGAATAGCTGCTTGGCCAGCTCCATCATCTTCTTCTGGAGCGCCAACCCGAGGGCGATGAGCGGACCTCCGGGGATGAGCAGCATGGCGATGGTCTTGACGGGGTTGTCCTTGACCCACGCCCATGCCTTCTTGGCCAGGGGCGCCACCGTCCCGTAGATCCACGCCGTCGCCTTGCCGATGGCGTCGCAGATCGAACCGCCGATCTTGCCGGCGAGACCCGTGGCAGCAGCAAGCGCCTTGCCACCGACGGACTTCGCCTTGGCCAACAGGCCCTTGGCCCCGCTGAGGACCTTGCTCTTCAGCGCGTTCGCCTTGGCCTTGAGGCCGTTCCACAACCCACCAACCTTGCCCTTGACGACACCCCAGGCCTTCGAAGCGAGGGACTTCCCGGCACCCACGACAGCACGACCGGCGCTCATCGCGACGCCAAGAGCCTTGCGTCCGACCGACGCCGCCTTGTCCCACGCCGTCTTGCCGAGGCGGAGCGCACCGTTGACGGCTGCGTTGGAGACCTTGCCCACGGTCGAGAGGCCCTGACGAGCGAGATTGCCCAAAGTCTGCAATGCCGACTTCGCGGCGTCACCGAGCTTCGCGACGCCACTTCGGGCTGCGTTGGCAACGACCGACAAGGCACTGGTGATGGCAGTGCCAACCGTTGAGGCGACGCCCGAACCGAACTGGATGGCCTTGGTCAAGGCTGCGCTGCCGAGGCTCTTGGCTGTGTTCAGTGCCCCGCTTCCCAGGTCCTTGATGCCGTTCCAGATCTTCTTCGCCCAGTCGAGCGGGTTGAGACTGAAACGTTGAACTGTGGCCCGCTGGCCGGCCCCGGCCCGCCGCGCGGCCTGGACTACGGGGACGCCTACAAAGGCGGCGCCGGCGAGGAGATCGAGGTGCCCGTCCAGGTCGTCGCGGGGCACGGGGAGCTGTGTGGTGGTCGTCGGATTGCCGACCGGGCGCTGTGGTGCGGCAAGATGAGCAGCTGGAGCCGATGAGCTGCGCTGCAACGTCGCGGTGCCGGAAGCCTCTTCTTCCCGCTCGGTCACCGGCCCCGCCTGGCAGGGTCCGCAGGCGCACGAGCCGCCGCAAGCCCGCTGCAGAGGGACCACACGGTGACGAACGGTCTCGTCGGGGCTCCTCCTGTCCGACGGTCGACCAGGGTGCAGCAACTGCGGGGCGCCGCGAGTCCCCGGCACCGCCAGCAGGCGCTGCGCGGGCTGGTTGAGCGATGGTGCAGCTACCGGCGGCACGTGGTCAGGCAGTCCACGCTCAACATAGCCCCTGAGTAGCTGAGTTACGGCTGCATTCCCCGCAGTCGCCTGGAGGCGCTGGACGGCTTGAGGTGTAAGGCCCTTCCTGCCTCGCCGCGCCAACCCGACGACCTGCTCAACGGTCAGATCCGACCGCTGAGGGGCAGGAGCAACCGGCTTGCGGTTTCGGCTGGGCGTTGCCGGTCTCGTCCTGGTCGCTCGCATCACGCGCGCATTCTCGGCGGCGGTCGCCGTCAACCCCGTCAGGCCGGTGCTTCTTCCTCGTCCTCGCCTTCGCGCTGAACGAAAGTGCCCTGCGCGGTGGGTTCTTGCTCTTCCTCGCCTTCACGCTGAACAAAGGTGCCCTGCGCGGTGGGTTCCTCTTCAGGCGCTTCCTCACGCTGCACGGCCGGTCCGGAGGGCGACACTGCGGTCGGGGCGGACGCCGACATCGCACGATCGGCATTCTCAGCGGCCTCGCGTTCGAAACGGTCCGATGGATCGCTGACCTGGACACCGCCGCCGGCAGGAGTGCCGTCCACCGGCCCACTGCGCTGTTGCACGACGTGGGTCAACTCGTGGGCGAGCATGGTACGGCCTTCGGTCGAGGAGGTGTCGTACTTGTCCCGCTGAAAGACGACATTCGACCCGACGGTGTAGGCGTGGGCATTGACGGCCTTCGCCGAGTCGTGCGCCCGGGAATCGGTGTGCACCCGGACATCACCGAAGTCATGGCCCAGCCGCGACTCCATGTCCGTCCGGGTATCCGTGTCCAGGGGCGACCCGCCGCCCGACCCGACGACGTCGAGCACCGGGGAGCGCTCCTCCTCGGAAACCAACGCGCCGACACCGGCGTTACCGACGGCACGCTGCAAACCGAGCAACCCGGCCGGGCCGAGCACGTCCATCCGACCTGCGGCGGCCGCCCGATACGCCAGACCGGGATCCTCCAACTCGATCCGAGCCCCTTTGGGCCTCAGGTCCCGGCTGGCCTCAACGTCATGATCATGCCTACGCATCGCGTCTCCTCACACGGGTCCGCTTCTTACCATCCCAGCGACGCAGGCGGGTGGCCAGACGCTGCCGGGCAGCCATACCTGCCTCATCGGGCAACCTCCGGCCTTCCCCCGTATCACTGTCCGACCGTTGGCTCGAGCCGAAGGCCTTGCCACACCGGCGTCAAATCCGTGTCCTGCGGGCCCTTACTCGTAACAATGATCTTCAGCGAGGTGGCGTCTTTGGCCTGGGAGAGGTCGGCGTCGAGTTTCTGCGGCGTGCCGGGCTTCACGGTCACACTCTTGATCGTCTGACCGTTGACCTCGACGGCGAAGGTGACCTCATTCTTGTCAGCCGGGTTGTCAGTCGTGCCTGATGTGTTGAGGAGACCGACGAGAGCTTTCACGTGGTCGCCGGGCACCACCGAGGGCTCCAGCTTGTACACGCCGGTGATCAATCCGCCCTTGTCCGGAGGATGAGTCTCTAGCACTGCCGTCGACGCCGGGGTGGACGAATCCAGCGACCCAAACCGCTGATTGACCAAGCTACCTGTTGTGCTCGGTGTGTCTCCGAAGGTGAGCTTTTCCAGCGCCGTACCGGTAGCCGTCCAAGTCGCCTTTTCTGGGTTATTGGCGGAATCGATCAGGTTCACCGGCACGGTGTTCTGGGCGACGGTGAGTGTCACGTCCGATCCGGGATCGGCCATGGCGGCCGCCTCGGGCGCGGTCGAGAGCACCTTCCCGTCGAGAACCGCATTGCTGTGTACCGGAGGAGCCGTCTTCGCTTTCAGGCCCAGCTTCTCCAACGCTGCAGTGGCAGCCTCGACCGTGCTGTTCTTCAGAGCGGGAACCGCGATCTGCTTAGGCGCCGTCGAACCGCCAGCGGCAGCACCGCCAGCCGCTCCAGCCGCGCCAGCCGCGCCAGCGGCGGCCGCAGCCTTGTCCGTGGCTGCCTTATCGGCGGCTGCCTTATCGGCGGCTGCCTTGTCCGTCGCCGCCTTATCGGCGGCTGCCTTGTCCGTCGCTGCCTTATCGGCGGCTGCCTTGTCTGCCGCAGCCTTGTCTGCCGCAGCCTGCTCTGCCGGGTTGTGTGGGGGTCCCGTGGACACGGTAAGTTGCACGGGCTTTCCCGGTTGGAGCCTCGTCCCCGCTGGCGGGTTTGCGGAGATGACCCGGTCGACTGGCACGGTTTCACTGGGTAGCCGGTTGAGCTGAACCGTGAGCTTCGCGGTTTCCAGCTTGGCTTGGGCATCGCTCACCGGGAATCCCTCAACAATGGGCACCTCCACGGGACACGGTCCTCCGCCGCATGGGCCGCTGGAGACATACAACTTGACGGGCTGGCCTTTCGCGAGTTCCGCGTTTGGGGCCGGATCAGTCTTGATCGCCTGTCCCTTCGGGACGTTGTCGTCCCCTTGCGGGATCGGCTGGGGTAGGTATCCCGCGTCTGTGAGCTGTTTGACCGCGACAGCCTGGTCCACTTGGCCGATCGACGGTACCTTCGCCGGACCCAGGAGGCTGTGGATCAAGGCGGCCATAGCGATCGCCAGTGCCACGACGACCAGCGCGGCGGGCGGCATCCACCACGGAAACACCGGGGTCTGCTGCCGGGTGCCATTCAGCGTGATCGGAGGCTGGGTGCCAGCCGGGGTAACGACCGCTGAGAATGGCAGCCGCTCGGGACGACCGAACCACCGGTGCGGGCCGTTGATCAACACCGGCACCTCTGCGGTCCCCCCCGGCTGCAACGCAACCGCTTTGTCCCGGGGCTCGAAAGTCAGCACCTTGTCCTGGTCGGCGAAGACGACCTGACTGCTCATCGGCGTATTGCCACCATTGGTCACGCTCACCACGTGACGCACGGGCTTACGGCCACGACTAACATCTGGCTTCAGCCCCGCCTGAAGATCCTCGAAGGCAGTGACGGTCAACCGCCCGCGGGCAACATCACTGACATCAGAGTGAACGACCGAACGAGCCACGACCTCAAAGGTGCTGACACCAGCTGGACTCTGCGGGCCCCGCAGCGGCGCGAACCGCACCACGGCCCGCTGCTCCAAGTCCGGATAAATAGCCAAGGTCGCCGGAATGACGGAAGCGAATGCCGCACCCGGGCCCTGAGCGATCAGCTCGAACTCCTCGACCCGGGTACCGAGATTGCGCACCGTCACCTTCGTGGTGGCCTCACTACCCGGATCAACCTTCACGTCATCCAGCTCCATGGTGACCCGAACACCACGCTTCTGCGTCGAGCCAGCCGCGCTTCCATTCCCCGCCCCGGATGACGCGTCCACCGAAGGTCCCACCGACGACACAGCCGCTGGACGCACCGGATCTTGCACTCCCGCCGCGCCCGCCATCTGACGAGGCCACGCCGCAGCGGACTGCACATCCGATCCCGTCCGTTGTACCGGAATCTGCGACGCAGCCGCTGAGCTAGCCCTACCCAGATACGTCCGGCACTGCGGATTAGGGCAGAAATCAACCGGACCAGGATCCGCTAAGCCACACTTCGGGCAATCTCCCACAGCGACGCCTCCCTTCGAAGCTGCCCCAGCCACCGGGGATGCCGGCGCAGGGGGTGTCACTGAGCTCTTGGGTTGCCGCACCGCCGGTGGGTCAGGAGACTGGCGAGGCGCCGCAGCCGCCGGGGACGCCTTGACCGCCGGCACCGCAGGTGCACTCACCGGGGGTGTCGCCGGGCTCTTGGGCTGCCGCACCACCGGCGGCTCAGCAGACTGGCGAGGCGCCGCGACCACCGGGGACGCCTTGACCGCCGGCACCGCAGGTGCACTCACCGGGGGTGTCGCCGGGCTCTTGGGCTGCCGCACCACCGGCGGGTCGGCAGATTGGCGAGGAAGCGCAACGTTCGGTTGCGGGTCAACCACCGGGCTCGGGGCCGCGCTCACTGCGGGTGACACCGGAGGCTCACTCGCCGCAGACGGCTCTGCGCGCTTCGGTTGCTGCGGCTTCGGTTGCTGCGGCTTCGTCGGCACCGCGGCGCTGGCCCAACCCAGATAGGTCCGGCATTGCGGGTTGGGGCAGAAATCGACGTCACCAGGGTTCGCCAGACCACACTTCGGACAATCCGCCACGGCGGCGCCTCCTTCCGAAGCTGCCCCAACGTCCGAACTGTGCTACCCAAACGAAACTGTCAGCCCAGTCAGTTCAGTGTCGAACTGGCTGCCCCTGCGCAAAGTGCCCAGGGTGAACCACACCGGTCCATCGTTGGCGCCAACTGGGCAAATAGCCAGTGCCCGATCGGGTATTCGGGTAGCGGCGACCGGGTATTCGGGTAGTGCGGATCGGGTATCGGGTAGTGACGGCCGGGGTATCCGGTAACGACGACCTGGCCGGAGTCCATTCATGATCGGGTTGAGCTGGGCGTCGTGGACCTTCCATTGCGACTCAATCTCCCGCTGCTCCGTCATGGCAAAGCTTCGCCCCATCCGTGGCTTGCCCATGGCGATGTCCTTCCCGGTCCGCCAGCTCAAACAGCGACTACTAGAAGGAGGGCGAGCACCGTCCGATAAATACACCGCGCTTACCCCCGACCGGGTGAATTTGCGGGGCTAGGAGGCCCGACAGTAGTTGATCAAGGACCGACCGTCTGAAGCTTCGATCGGAGACTCGTCCGCTTGCCCGCGAAGCTCCGGCCCACGGTCACACCCGGCCATCGATGCCGTCACCCGATCTGTGGCTCGAGCCGAAGGTCCTGCCACACCGGCGAGCCCTTGGTTGAGCTTGCGTCACCCAACACAGTGATCTCGATGGAGGTAGCGCCTTTGGCTGTCGAGAGGTCCGCGTCGAGGTCTGTGAACTGGCCGGCGCTAACGGTCACCTTCTTGATGACCTGGCCGCTGGCCTTGACCTGGAAAGTCACCTTCCCAGTGGCGTCCGCGCCTTGCAGGCCGATCCGCGCCCGCAGGTGATCGCCAGGCACGGCGGGAGCTGCCAACTTGTAGACGCCGGTGACGAAGCCAGTGGCCGTAGGATGCGTCTCCAGCACCTGCACAGTGCTGTCGGACAGCAGCCTTCCGACCAACACGAACGATGCGCTGTCCCCAGCTTTGCCGGGGAAGGTGATGTTTCCGGTCTCGCTCTTCCAAGCGGCTTGGTCGGCGGTGGCGATCAGGTCTGCGGGCGCGGTGTTCTGCGCGACGGTGAGCGTCACGTCCGACCCCGGATCGACTTTGGCGGGCGCGGCAGGATTGGTCGAAAGCACCTGACCGTCCGGGGCCGCATTACTGTGCACTGGCACCGTCTTGGCTTTCAGGCCCAGGTCGGTCAGCGCTTTGGTGGCATCCTCTACCGAGCGGGCTGTCAGATTGGGGAGCGCCACTGGTTGCGGTGCCGCGGACGGCGGAGGACCACCTGGCACCGGTACCACGGGGGGAACCGGCCCCGGCTTCGGACCTGAAGACACCGTCAGCACCACCCAGGAACCCAATGCCAGCGGCGTCCCCGCCGCCGGGTCTGATGTGATGACCTGGTCGACCGGCGCGTCATCGGGTCGCGAGACGGGCCGAACATTGAAGTTCCTGCGCTCAAGCAAGGCTTTGGCCTCATCTTTCGGCAGTCCCACAACGTTCGGCACGTCGACCTGAATCGGACATCCGGGGCACTTTCCGGCTGAGATCATCAGCTTGACGTGCTGACCATGATCGAGTGGGGTGCCTCCCTTCGGGTCCGTGCCGATCGCTTGGCCCGGCAAAACGATCTCGTCCGGCTGCGTCTGCACGTCGGGTACGTACTTCGCGTCCGTCAGCGCCTTCTCGGCGGCCACCCGGTCCATTGCTGGGGTAATCTCCGGCACCTTCGCCCCGGGCAGCAAGGCGTACACGCCGATTGCCAGGGCGAGAATCGCGAACGCCGCAGTGGGAATCCACCAAGGGAAGACCGCAGTCTGCTGCCGGGTGCCGTTGAGCGTGATAGGCGGTTGCGGGCCGGCTGGGGTGACTACCGCGGCAAACGGTAACCGCTCGGTACGACCGAACCACCGGCGCGGGCCGTTGACCAGCACCGGCAATTCCTGGGTGGCCCCCGGCCGCAGTGACGCCGACCCTTCCCTGGGTTCGAAGGTCAGCACACCGTCCTGGTCGGTGAATGTGACCTGGCTGTTCACCGGCGTATTGCCACCGTTGGTCAGGTTCACCTGGTGCCGCGCCGGCTTACGGCCCCGGCTGAGAGCAGGTGTCAGGACGGCCCTGAGATCCTCGAAGGGCGTGACGGTCAGTCGCCCGCGGGCGACGTCACGGACGTCGCTGTGGACCACTGAGCGGGCCACAACCTCGAACGTGGTCACCCCAGCCGGGCTCTCCGGGCCCCGCCGTGGCGTGAAGCGCACCACCGCGCGCTGCTCCAGGTCCGGGTAAACCGACACCGCGTCCGGGGTGACCGAGGCAAACGCCGCGCCCGGGCCCTGCGGGGCCAACTGGAACTCCTCCACCCGGGTGCCCAGATTGCGCACCGTCACGGTGGTCGTGATCTCGCTGCCGGGATCAACGGTCAGTTCAGCCGGCTCCATCGCCACCCGCACACCACGCTTCTGCGCTGGGCCCACCGGTAGCCCATCCTCCGGTGCCACAGCCACTGTTGCCGGACGCATCGGCTGCTGTATCGGCTGCGCGCCATCGGTGTGGAGTGGCAACGTGGCGGTCGAATGCGCTTCCGAGGCCGCCCCACCGGTGGCGATTTCGGGAGTCACCGCGGCACTGGCCCAGCCCAGATATGTCCGGCATTGCGGGTTGGGGCAGAAGTCGACTGCGCCAAGGCTCGCCAGACCGCACTTCGGGCAATCCGCCATGTCGGCGTCTCCCTTCGAAGCTGCCCTAAAGCCCGATCTGCCCGCCAGGTCGGACTGTCCACTCAGTGTCCGAACTGTCGGGCAAATGGGAGCTGCGCGATCGGGCAATCGTGAGTGCTGGCGGCACGTTATACCACCGGCGGCGCGTTATTCGGCCGTGGGTGAGTCCAGCGACGCCGGACTCGGTGCCGTTGCGGGAGGTGCGGCCGGTTGGGGGGCGTCCAGCTGCACAGCATGCGGCGGATCGAGGTTCGCGACGGCAGGTGAATCGAGCTGGGCCACCGCCTGCGGAGTGCTTTGCGCCACGGTCCGTACCTGCAGCGCCTGGTTGCCGTCGGCCGACTGCGGCACGGGTCCCTGCTCAGACGGTGTGGGGACGACACCCGTCAGGTACCCGTGTGCCCACAGCAGCACGTCGCTCACGTAGGTCATCGAATGGTTGTACCGATAGACGGCCACTGCCTCTTGGGCCGGGTCGGACAGGTCAGCACCCCCGGCGCAGAGGTAGCGGCCGGCCGCGAGGGTGGAATCGTAGATGTTATTCGGGTTACCAGCGCCATAGACCCGCCAGCTGGCGGGGATGAACTGCATCGGGCCCACCGCGCGGTCCCATCCCAGGTCTGCATCCAGCGTTCCATGATCGGTGTCCGCTATGGCGACCGTGTCCATCGATCCGTCCAGCTGCGGTCCCAGGATCGGCCCGAGAGTGTTGCCGGCGGCGTCCACCCGCCCACCGCTGGCGTGGCCCGACTCGATGTGCCCGATTCCGGCCAGCGTGCTCCATGACAGGTGACAGCCCGGCTCGGTCGCTGCCATTTCCTGCTCCGCACGCTGGTATGCGTCCAGCATGACGGCCGGAATGCCGAGCGGCCCGTCCGGCAGTCTCGGTGCAGCCGTCCCGTCGAGGGACTGACCGGACTGCTGCGCCTGGGAAGTGGTCGGCAGGGACTCGTCGAGATCCGACGGTGGTACGGCCAAGGACACCGCCGGCAAGGTCGACGGAGTGACCCGCGCCGTGGTGACGCGATTGAGCTGAGGAGTACTGGCCGGTGCGGCGGCGCTGGACAAGCCGGTAACGGGTAACAACACCGCCCCTGCAGCCACGGCTACCAGGACGGCACGTGAAGTGGGCTTGCGGAAGGACCTGCTACCACCCATAGTTCGGCCTGCCGTTCCATTTCCGTCACCAGTGGAGCGAGATAATCGGTAAACATTTTCGGTCTGCGGCACTGTCCCTCAAAGCAGACCGCGCAGGAGGTTGCTGAGGAGCCCGCCGTCTCCGCCGGTACGAAGAACGGTCAGTCCCCGGCCGTCCAGAACTGTCAGCCCGCGTCTGTCATTCAGCCGGCTGTCATTGACCCCGCCGAGGTCGAGGACGGTCAGTCCCGGGCCGGCGCCGGCGTTCCCGCCGTCCAGAAGCGTCACCCCGCGCCCGTCATTGGCCCCTCCGAGGTCGAGGACAGTCAGTCCCTGGCCGTCGAGCACGGTCGATCCGTCAAGGGACTGCCCGGATTGCTGTGCCTGTGATGTAACTGTCTGAGACGAGTCTATCACTGTCAGCGACACCACCGGTGACGTGGATGGGTTGAAGGTCGCCGGATCCGTGGGGCTGAACACCGCGGTCAGCCGGCGTGTCCCGACGGGCAATTGCAACGTGGTCGTCGACGCGCTGCCATTGCTGACCGTTACCGGAGTACCGACGTTGGCGGTCCCATCCTTGAACTGCACGGTGCCGGGCGCCGCCGCCGGGGTGACCGTCGCGACCAGCGTCACCGCTGCTCCCCGGTCGATCGAGGAGGACGGAGAGGTGGTCAGCGCGGTGCGAGTGTCCGTTGCCTGTTTGGCCGGCACGGTGACCTCGAAGGGCACCACCGGCGACGTCGACGCGATGAACAATGCCTGATCGGTGGGGGTGAACACGGCGGTCAGCTGGCGTGACCCGGTGGGCAACTGAGAGATGGTCCCAGACGCGGTACCGTTGCTGACAATCACCGGATTACCGAGGTCGGCGGTCCCATCCTTGAACTGCACGGTTCCTGGTGCCGCCGGGGTGACCGTCGCGGTCAGTTGCACCATGCTGCCCTGCACCACCGGGGCCACCGGGAATGTGACCAGCTTGGTAGCCGTGGTGGCCGGGGCGACGGAGGTGAGCTGGAAGGTTCCACCCGCCGGCTCGGCGTTGGTGACCCCACCGATGAGCAGCAGCGTTGTCACGGCTGCGATGGCGACCACGATGGCCCTCACCGCGTGCCAGTGGAGGAATCTACTGATACGCATGATCAGGCGTCACTCCATTCGAACCGCAGACCAGGACTGATTCGTGGACTATGATCCGCGTAACGGATCGGCCGCGTTATCACCCACAAGAATGTATACAGCCCCAGATGTCGTAATCTCACGGAAACCGCCGCGCCCCTTCGCCAGGCCGACGCCCGCTGTGCCCGCGGTCGACGCAGGTCTCATGGGCATCCTGGATCGACGGCAGCCTGGCAGCTAATAGCGTAACTGCGCAAAGTATTTGCCGAACTCTGTCTCCAGGGTGAGCCGACCCAGCTTCCGGTATTCCTGGTACACACCGGCCACCAGGTCGGCCGTACCGACCGATCGGTCGTCCTTGGCCGCCAGGTAGGCCGCGGACACGACCGCGGAGCGGATGTTGCCTCCGGTCAGCTCGAAGGCGCGGGCGCAGAAGTCCAGGTCCAGGTCGGCCGCGCGGGGGATGCGGCGACCCAGGCATCGATCCCACAGCCCGCGCCGCAGTGCCGCATCCGGCATCGGGAAGTCGACGATCAGGTCGAGCCGGCGGGTGAGCGCGTCGTCGAGGTTCGCTCGCAGGTTGGTCGCCAGGATCGCCAGGCCGTCGAAGGATTCCATCCGCTGCAGCAGGTAGGCGCTCTCGATGTTGGCGTACCGGTCGTGCGCGTCGCGCACCTCGGAGCGCTTGCCGAAGATGGCGTCCGCCTCGTCGAACAACAGCACCGCGTTGACCCCGGCCGCCTCGGTGAAGATGCGCTCGAGGTTCTTCTCGGTCTCGCCGACGTACTTGTCGATCACACCCGAGAGGTCGACCGCATAGAGATCCAGGCCGAGGTCAGCTGCGATCACCTCAGCCGACATCGTCTTACCGGTACCCGAGTCGCCGGCGAACAGCGCGGTCACGCCACGACCGCGCCCGCCGCCGGGGCGCATGCTCCACTCGTCGAGCACCCGCGACCGGTGACGCGCCCGCACCGCGATCTCCCGGAGCTGGACTGCGGTGGGCTCCGGGAGCACCAGGTCCGTCCAGCCAACCGCCGGCTCGATCCGCCGGGCCAGCCTAGCCAGCCCGATGGTGTTCTGCGCCCGCGCGCCGTGGCCGAGGTCCGTCTCGGTGACCGGGCTACCCCGGACCTGCGCCTGCAGCCGGGCAGAGCGCGCCGCCTGCGCGACCTGTTCAGGGGAGAGCACGAACTGGGCGGTCGCGGCACCCGGGTTGAGCTCCGGCGCGAGCTGCCCGTCGAGGCACTCCCGCCACAGCGCGGAGCGCTGCTCGACTGTCGGGGTAGGTACCTCGATCAGCAGTGGCGGTGCCGCCGACCACAGTGGATCCCAGTGGACCGTGCCGGTGAGCACGACCGTCGCCGCGGAGTTGGACAGCTTGCGGATGACGTCTCGGTGCTCGACCAGCGAGTCGGCTGGAGCGCCGATGAGGACCGAGCCGGTCAGCCGTGCCTCACGCACAGCGACGGCGACGAGGTCGGCCGCATCCGCCCGACCGGCGAGCCAACGCAGATCGACCACGAGCGGCCGGCGGCCGACCGATCTGGCGGCGGCGCAGGCCAGGGCCGCGGCACCGGCGCCTGGTCGCTCGCGCAGATACAGCAAACCGACCTGCCCGGCTAGGCCCCGCATGAGCGTCCCATCGACGTCCACCGGCATCGCGGGAGGAAACGGGGTGAGGATGTCGGCCAGCGTCGGATCGGGTTGATCGTCGCCGAGTAGGTGGGCGGCCACCCGGTCGGATACCCGAAGTGCCCGGGAGAGCAGCGGCCGATCCTGGTCATCGACCACCATCAGTCCGCCTGCGACCAGCGGCGAATCTGACCCGAACCTCGATCGGGCGGCCGCGGACGCTTCCGGTGCTCCGCACAGGCCCAGCGCGAGCCCCACCGACGCGCGCCGCCGGGTCACGTCGTCGTTCAGGTATCCGAAGAGCTGCTCGAATCGTGGGTCGATGTCCGGGATGAGGGCGATCAGCAGGATCTCGACGTCCAGCGGCTCGAGCCTGAAACTGCGCTGCAGCCGCCGCAGCCGCAGGTCGTGGCCGGCGTGTTCAGCGGCGTCAGCTGCTCGTTCGACCCCTGCGAGGTGCTGGGCCTCGGTCTGGTCCGGCTCGAGAGTCGAGGGACTGGCGGCGAGCAGCCGATCCACCGCGGCCTCGGAGAGGTAGAGCCCGCGGAAGGCGTCATCGGGATCGGGGTCACTGGTCCGGCGCAGCGCCACCGCCCGCCGGACCCTCGATTCGACGAGCGTGAGTCGGGCGAGCAGATGCTCGAGGTTCGACGTCGAGGCCGCCGGGTCAGCCATCATCGGCGCCAGGCTTGCGCGGTGGTGGCTCGCGACCACGAGGGGAGCGCCTGGCCCGAATGGTACGTTTCAGACCGCCGGGACGCCCCGAGTCGCCGGTACCCGCCGAGCTGCCGGGTGCTGATCCGGCCGGTGCTGATCCGGCCAATGCCGATTCACTCGAAGCCGATTCGCCCGAAGCCGATTCACCGTTCACTGCTGCAGGCTGATCCGTCTTGCGTCGCGGTGGATCACGCTGCTTCCCCGCGCGACCGCCGAAGTCGATCGTGAGCGGCTCCTGCACCGGAGGACCGGCTGGGAACGCGCGCCCACCATCGACCGGCGCGGTGACCACCAGGTCCAGCGACGGCTTGAGCTCCCCGCCCAGCGCCGACCAGACATCCGCGAACGCCCGGTCCTCCGGCGGCGGCAGGGCCACCGACAGCGTCACCGGCAGCCCGATTTCGGCCAACGGACCACTGAGCAGCTCGGCCGGCAGGGTTTCGTTGCGCAGGAAGCAGTAGAGCAGCCCCGAGAGCAAGCGGTGCTCGTCCTCAGGTCGCTGAGTCCACGCGGTGATCAGGTAACTGACCTTGAAGTGCCTCGGCGGTTGTCGCCTGCTGACGATCATCCCGCGGTCGTCGTAGCTGTTTATCAGACCGCGCTCCCGCCTGCGCATGTCTTCGCGGATGTCGTAGAGGTAGAGGTTGACGGTGGGCGCGTTGCGCCGCGACGACCAGTCCTTCGTCGGCGCGTCAAAAACCACCTCGATGTCAGAGGAGCTCACCGCCTCGGCCCGGACGAGTGCGCGCAGGGCCTCATCGACCTCGTTGAACACGGATCAAGCCTGCCCTGGTTGGCCCGGATGGGCACGCACTCTCGGGCATCGCCGGGGACCGATACGGCTGCCCGTAGAGGCAAACATCTGCGCCATGGCTAGATCAGCCCCTGCTTGAGGGCGTAGGCAACGGCATGCGAGCGGTTGCGCAGCTGCAGCCGACTGGTGACATCATGCAGCGCGTTCTTCACCGTCCGTTCGGAGTAGGCCAGCTTGACGGCGATCTCGGCGGTGTCCAACCCCTCGGCGACCAGGCGCAGAATCTCGATCTCGCGCGCGGACATCCCGTTGAGGCTCAGGCCGCGCGGGTTCAGCAGCTGGCGTTGCAGCCTGCCAACCTGGGCCAGCAGCCGGCCGAGCAGGTCGCCTGGCACGCTGCCCTCGCCGCGGGCCGCCGCGCACACCGCCATGGCCAACCGCTCCGGCGTCGCCTCAGCGCGGCGCACCAGCCCGGTGACCCCGGCCTCCACCGCCGCCGCCAGCCCACCGTCGTCGATGTGCGTGACCACCAGGACCGACCGGCACGAGCCGCCGCGCAGGCTGCGCAACACCTGGACGGTTTCCTCGTCGACGCTGTCGGCGACCACCACGGCCACCGCCGCGCGCTCGTCCTCGGCATCCAGTAAGGTGACTTCTGGCCGCGGACGTAGCTGGCTGGCTACCCCCGCGTGCGAAACCGGATCATTGGCACAGACACAGATCGCCACCCGCTCCATACCGCCACCCCCGCGCTCGGGCAGACGTTGTCGTGCCCGATCGTGCAACAGCGCGCTCATCGTGCGCTTAACGTGCGCTCAACGGGCAGGCCGCGTCGGCACCTGGTGGTAGTCGAGCGCCCCCAAATCGCCCCAGCGACAGTCACCCGCTCGGGCTACTTCTGCTTCTTAAGCCAGTCCAGGAAAGCGGATGGGTTCCGAATCTCCATAACGTGCAGAGCCTTCGTAAACCCGAGTTCCTGCGTGAGGTCTCGCAACCGTCGCGGGTTGATAAAGGTGTCTTGCCGAACCCCGACAATAGCTGGACTGATCTCGTGAAGTGCAGGATGCGCCGCCGCTAAACGATCAAGAATTGCCAGCGCCTCGCTGTCATAAGTGTTTCCGACGCTCGCGGCAACGAGACCTTTTGCCGCTGCTTGCATTTTGGTCACATTCCCGATCAAGGCGGCCCGCAGGGGCACGGCATCCTTTGTTACTTTTTTGCCAATCGGAAGCTTTTGTTCGACGTTTTCTCGAACACCGTCCAGAACCTTGTCGAGCATCGCCCAGTCACCCTCTTCGAGGATGCCGATCGCGTAGCTCACCAGGTCGGTCTTCAGCCAGGCCCCATGCCAGTCCTTCACGAAGCTGGCATCATCCGCCAGAAATCCCAGTTCCTTCACGGAACTGGTCCGCTCGCCCTTCCACCCGAGCTTTTGCTGCTCCGCCAGTTGCCGCACAGCGGGCGACGCGACCTCGTACGCAAGGACCTCCGTCATACGTTCCAGGAACGCTCCGATGCGAGACCCGGTGCCGTCGGCCAACAGCTTACCCTTGATATTGTGTTGGTTCATCACGTAATTGCTGATGTTCTTCTGGAGTGCGTCAAGCTTGTCACTAATGACGCCGCCGCTCTTTTCGAGCCTACTACCCACATCCTTAGCGGTAGCGACTTGTCCGTAAAAATCCGCGCTCGTCGCGATGTTGATCTGCGGTTCTGCGACGATCACCGTCTCCAGCGCGATGTTCTTCAGCACCTCCTCGTCGTCCAGGCCGGCTTTCACAGCAGCGCCGGGCTGAGCGCGCCACGACCAGTTGCGCCAGTCCACCTTGGCGCTGAGACCTTCGTCAAGCGTCAGTGCTCCAAGCCCGAAAGCACCCCAACCGCCTGCATTGATGAGATCGCCGAGAGTCATTCTCGCGCGTACAAAAGAGTTGAGGTGCTGTTTCATCATGTCGATCATGTCGATCAACGCGTGTGGTTGCGGCGCGGCCACCCCGGGCGCGCGAGTCAGGACGAAGAAAGGAGGAGTCACGAATTCAAGAACGTTGTTCGCATCTGTCTCCAGTATCATCCGGAGACCATTGAAATCTTTCGCGGAACGTGCAAATTCGAGGTGGCTGATCCCCTGCAGGATGTTCGGGGTCTCGGCGGTGTGCGCGGCGAGATTGGCCAGGTCCCATTCGAGCCCGACCGTCGTGAAGCGGCCCGCCCCCCGACCGCTTTTGATATCCTCCGCCCGGTTTTTCTGGCGTTTGGTGAACGTCGACATGTCGATGCGCTGAACCACGTGTCGTGGCTGCGAGCCGGGGGTGTGGGATCGATCGCGGCTAGGCGCACGGGCGTCGAGGTAGGCAGCGACGGCCCGATTGCCCGCAGATCGCTGGAGTTGCAGAATTGCCTTCTCGGGTAACGCCGGTACAGTACGAGCCCCTATTCCTGGGCTGAGCGAGGTAGCTTCCGCTTGGACCGGCACGCGATGACGTATCGGCGACATGAAAGCGATGCTGTCATGTCAGCGTAAGCCCAGAAACGTTTTTTTGGGTAGCATGTCATGCCCTTTGGGGCAGGCATCCCACAGCATCTCCTGATCGGACGGGACAGTGCGACGGCGGCATCGCGACCCTCCACGACCAGGCGCCTGGGTCGACGGCGTGTGCGAGGAGCCGGCGGTAGTGTCGAGCGACCTTTTGTGATGGGCTGGAGCGCGGTCCCGGATCGTGGCGGCAGGTATGGAAGGTCTGTGGGGAACAGGTGGGCCGAGCAGTCGACGAGCGGGTGAGCGCCCTTGACGGGATGCGTGCCGTGGCCGTCATGGTGGTGGTGGCCTTCCACGCGGGGTTGTCCTGGTTACCTGGGGGCTTCCTGGGCGTGGACGTCTTCTTCGTCCTGAGCGGCTATTTGATCACGACGTTGCTGCTGGCGGAGGTCGATCGGACCGGCCGGCTCGACTTGATGGCGTTCTGGGCACGCAGGGCGCGACGGCTGTTGCCGGCTCTGGTCATCGTGGTCGCTGTGGTGAGCGCGGTGCGTCCGGTGGTGCTCTCACCAGCTGAGACCCTACTGGTGCGGGATGATGCGCTCAGTGCCCTGGCGTATCTGGCGAATTGGCGGATGATCCTGCGCGGCACGGATTATTTCGCCCAGACGGCGGCGCCCTCGCCGTTGCAGCACACCTGGTCGCTGGCCATTGAGGAACAGTTTTACCTGTTGTGGCCGCTGGTGTTGCTCCTACTGCTGCGCTGGAGGCCGGTACGCCGGCAGGGACTGGTCGCTGTGGTGGCCACCGGTGTGCTGGGCGCCGGGGCCTCGGTCGCGGTCGGCTGGCTGCTCGCCGACGCCGGCAGGGACCTCAACCGGGTCTATTTCGGCAGCGACACCCGGGCGGTGTCCATCCTGGTCGGCGTTGGTCTGGCTGGGGTACTCGCAATCGGACGCGACGGCTTCCGCACTGTTGCGCTCCCATACCGTCGACTGCTTGGCGTCGCAGCGGCCGTAGCCGCCGTGGTGATGATGTGGTTGTTCAGCCATGCGCAGGGCAGCGATTCGCGGCTCTACCACGGTGAGCTGCTGGTGTGCGCGCTGGCGGTGGCGGCCGTGCTGGCACACGCTGTGCTCGCGCCCCAGTCGCTGACCGCGCGGGTGCTGTCGCTGTCTCCGCTGGCCGCTCTGGGCAGAATCTCCTACGGCGTGTACCTGTGGCACTGGCCCCTGTTGTTGTGGCTGAACGGCGAGCGCACCGGACTGCACGGCCTGAGCTTGCTGCTGTTACGCTGCGTGGCCACAGTGGCCGTCGCGACAGTGTCCTACCTGCTGGTCGAGCGACCTGTCCGGGCCAGTTGCCGGCGGCCCTTGCGCCGGCCCGGGCATGCCCTCACCGCCGCCGCGATCGCGGTCTGCGCCACCGCCGGCGCAGTCGTCGCGTTCACCCCACGGGTCAGCCCAGACACCGGGTCAGCGCTCGCCGCCCCAGCCCCCGTCGAGGACCCCGCCGCCGCCCCGCCGGTCTCGCTGGACGTCACCCCACCGGTCTCCCTCGACTCTGCCGCTGGGCCGGCACCGCTCAACGCACCGCAATTCGCGCATAATCACCTTCCGGGTAAACCCGTGACCGTCGAGGTGTTCGGCGATTCGCTTGCCTGGAGCCTGATAAGCCATTTGCCTGCGCGGCCCGGCTTTATCGTCCACGACGACACGATGATGGGTTGCGGGCTGCTGCTCGACAGCCCCTACCGCTACTTCGGGTCCATCCAGCAACAGCGCCCCGAGTGCGCCGGCTGGGCGCAACTGCTGCAGCGAGCGGCCACCACCAACGGGGTCGATGTCGTGATGATCCTCGTCGGGCGATGGGAAACGATGGATCGCGTGCGCAACGGAAAGTGGACGCACCTGGGCGATCCGTCTTTCGACGACTACGCGCGCGGCGAGCTCGACCGAGCCGTCGGCATCGCCGCCTCCGGTGGTGCCCGCGTCGTCCTGGCTACCGAGCCCTACAACCACCGCGGGGAACGTCCCGACGGGGAGCTGTGGCCCGAAGACGAACCCGATCGCGTTGATCGTTGGAACGCACTGCTGCGGGAGGTCGCCGCCGAGCACCCCGACACCGTGCAGGTCATCGAACTCGGAGCCCGACTCTGCCCCGAAGGAGACTTCACCAAGAAAGTCGATGGCATCGCCGTGCGCAGCGACGGCGTCCATCTGACTCCCGAAGGCGTGCACTGGCTGGCCCCGTGGTTACTGCCCCAACTCGCGGCCGCCGCCCGCTGAACTGACCAGGCGCAGGACACCAGCCGCGCTGCCGTAAGCCATGGGCAACAGTGCCCTTTAGGGCATACCGCCGCGAACCCTCGCCACTGTTCTTCAGGGACGCGCCGAATCCCCGATCAGGGACCGCGAAGGTGGGTGAGATGCCGGAACGCACGACGCGCCGGCAGGCCGAGCTGGCACAGACCTACCGGAGCCCGACAACAGCCGCAAGGCCCGTGGATCCCGAGGGATTGAGCACACTCGGGCTTGGCTTGCTTACCCAAAGGCACGTCACCGCGATGCAGCGCACCGTGGGTAATCGTGCCGTCAGCAGCATTCTGCGCCAACTCAGCAAGGCCGAGCATGGTGGTCCAGCGGTCGGCGTGGGTGTCCGGATCGCAGGTTGATCCCAACGATGGCCGCCTCGACCCGAAGATGAGGGCGCTCGCCAACGACGCGCTGGTGCACGACTACACAAGCGACGTCGAGTTCAAGGGCCACGCGGCCGGTACGACGGATCACCTCGGTAATCTAGGAGCTCCACCTCGTCAGGCGGTATGGCACAGAGTAAGATCGATGGTATGGCTACCACGAAGATCACTGTGACCGTTCCCGATGAGCTCGCGGCCCACATTCGCCGAGAGGTCGAGCAGGGCCGGTATGCCTCGGTATCCGCGTTCGTCACCAGGGCGGTACAGAGCATGCGGGACTTCGAGCCGCTGGATCTGCTCATCGCCAGCATGATCGCTGAGACGGGGCAGCCCGATGAGGTGGCGCAGGCGTGGGTGGAGCAGGCCATGGTGACGGCCCGGACGGCGCGGGTCGTCGACGGTGGCCGGGATGCCAGGGACGTGGCATGAGCAGTCCCGCCGACCCCGTGGTGGCGTTCATCTTGGATTCCGGGGCGCTCATCGCGCTCGAGCGGGCCGAACCTGCGATGACCGGTCTCCTCATGCGGGTCCGGGCCGGGCAGGCCCGCCTGGTCGTGCCCGATGGTGTGCTCGCGCAGGTGTGGCGCGGTGGGACGGGCAGGCAGGCGCGCATTTCGGCACTCCTCGGCCTCAAGCCCGAACGGTGCGTCACGGTCCCCATCGAGACGGCAGCGGCAAAACGTATTGGGCTTGCGATCGGGCAGTGCGGACACGCCGACGTTGTGGACGTGCATGTCGCCCTGGCCGCCCGGGACCATCGAGCCGCGGTGATCACCTCGGATGGAGCGGACATTCTCTTAGTCGCCCCCGATCTCAAGGAGCGGATCGTCGAGGTCTGACGGACGGCTGCGAGCCCTTCTCCACGCGATCACGTCGCGCCCGGCAGTTAACAGTCGGGCAGTAGTGACCACTGCGACCCATCGACGCCGACGGCACGATCGAGCCGCCGTTTCGATCGCCACGATGGGTGGCGCAACGACGGCGACTCAGGTGTGAGTCGCCCGACTCGGCGCAGCGGATGGCGACGGCCTGCCGATCCCGACCGCGGGTCCCTGCGTGCACGTGGTCGCCGTGCTCCACCGCCCGTGAACTCGACAGCACGGACGTTTTGCCCAGCCCACGACGTCGCCGTTGTCGAGTTCATGGGCTTCGGCAACACGACGGGCCCCCACCGAGCGGACGGCTGCCGGCCGGGGGCAAGGGGGGCAAGCAGTGTGGTCCGGAAGCCGAGGCTCATTCGATCTGGAGGTGAGCTCTGTTCATCAAGCACCGACGCTGTTCATCAAGCACCGACGTTGGTTCTAGCCGTTGTCAGCAGGTGCTCGAGCGCACTGACCCAGGTTTCCACGATGGTGGTGTCGTCAACCTTGCTGTGCGAGGTGCCCAGCAGGTTGGGAAGTAGTCGCGCGGAGATCAGGGCGCCGAGCCCGATGGTGGCGATGGCGTCGGCCTGGTGGGTGGACACCCCCGATCCGGACTGGCCGATGATCCATTCAGCGAATTCGCGGTGGCTCAGGTCGACGACCTGGGCGACGGCGTCGGTGAGGATTCTCGGTCCGTGCCGAGCCTCGCTGGCGAGCAGCCGCAGTAGTTGGGCTTCCTGGTCGAGCTCGGCAAGGACATATCGAGCGACGATGGTGAGTTCGGTGTGCAGATCTCCGAGGTCGGTGAACAGCCGGCGGATGTCACGCAGGGCGGCGAGCCGGCTGAGCTGCCGTTCCACGCCGGCGGTCAGGAGTGCTTCCTTGGACGGGAAGTGGTGGTAGATGCCGCCGGCACCGGGGCTGAGCCCGGCGGCCTGCTCGATCCGGGTGATGCTGGTGCCGCGGTAGCCGTGCTCGCTGAACAGCTCCATCGCCGCGTCGAGGATCCGATCCCGGGTCGCCCCGGTTGACAGATCGCCCATGGCACCAAAGTATTTACTTAGGCATGTCAAGCGTCAACTTCAGGGAGCGACGATGACCGCGTACGGTCGAAGTCGGCTGAGCCGCACGGTTCCGCTGGCCGGGCTGGCCGGCCGGACCGCCGGTGAGGCGGTGATCGCCGCCCTGCGCAAGCGGTTGACCGGCGAGGACAGCGCCGAGTTCCACGAACGGACCAGTGAGCGTTACGCGACCATGCTCGGCCACTCGAAGGGCGTGCTGATGAAGGCCGGGCAGGTGCTGTCGTTCGTCGCGCTCGGGGCGCTGGTCCCCCCGGAGCGTCAGCGCGTCTACCAGGCGGCGATGGCCCGGCTGCAGGCCGACGCCCCGCCGATGGCTCCCGAGTTGGCCGCGGCGGTGGTCGAGGCTGAGCTGGGCGCGCCTCCGGAGGAGGTCTTCGCGGAGTTCAACCCGCATGCGTTAGCGGCGGCGTCGATCGGGCAGGTTCACGCGGCACGGCTTGGCGACGGGCGGCGGGTGGCGGTCAAGGTGCAGTATCCCGGAGTCGATCAGGCCATAAGAGCGGATCTGGACAACACCGAGCTGCTGGCCACCTTCCTGCAGCTGGTGGGGGCGATAATGCCCGGCTCCAATCGGCTCGATGTGCGCGCGGTGGCCCAGGAGGTGGCGGCCCGGATCGGTGAAGAGATCGACTATTGCATCGAGGCCACTCACCAGTCCGACTTCGCCAACGCCTACCGGGATCATCCGTTCATCCGTATCCCCGAGGTGGTACCGGAACTGTCGACCCGCCGGGTGCTCACCATGGATCTCGTGGACGGCATGCGCTGGTCGCAGGCGGTTGCGGCAGATCAACAGATGCGGGACCGGTGGGGCGAGGTGATCTACCGGTTCGCCCTGGGTAGCCTGCGGATGGCGGGCATGTTCCACGCCGACCCCCATCCCGGCAACTACCTGTTCCATGATGACGGTGCGGTGACGTTCCTGGATTTCGGATGCGTCAACCGGTTCTCCGAAGAACAGATCGCGCTGATGCAACGGCTCGTCGCCGCCGCGATCGCCGATGACGCCGGCGCCTTGTGGGACACCTTCGTCGAGATCGGCTTCCTAACCGCGTCGGACGCACCCACCCCGGCGGAGCTGCTCCAGTGGTATCGGGACAAGCTGCAACCACTGGTGGCCGAGCAGCCGTTCACCTACACACCGGCCTTCGCCGCGTCCGTGGTGCAGGGCTACTTCGAACGGCGGGGAGCGGGCGGGTCGGTGGTGCGCCGCGTCGAGCTGCCCCGCGAGTACGTGTTCCTCACCCGGATCGACCTCGGACTCACCGCCTTGCTGGCCGAACTGCACGCCACCGGTCCGTGGGCGGCGATCCGCGGCGAATGGGACTGCAACGGGCCCCCCGCCACCGAGATCGGCAAGCTCGACGTCGAGCACTGGGCACGGCGAGGACTGAGACCATAAGGACCGCGACCGTGAAGATCCCCACCTTTGACCCTTACCCGGCCTACCGCGCGTTGCGGGAACAGCACCCGGTGTACTGGGATGGCGACCTGGACGCTTTCCTGGTCAGCTCCTACCCCGAAGCGAGCACCGTGCTGCGCGGTCCGGGGTGGAGCAGCGACCCGAACCGCAATCCCGCCCTGGCCGCGCGGTTCGATCGCGCGGAGGTCGGAAGCCAGGCGCTGCGCACGACCCTGCTGACGATGGACCCGCCCGACCACACTCGGCTGCGGAGGCTGCTCGCCCCGCCGTTCACTCCCCGGGCCATCGACGCGCTGCACCCCCGGATCACCGCGGTGGTCAAGGCCGCCCTTGCCGACCTCGGCCAGGGAGGTGAGGTCGACGTCATCGCCGATATCGGCTACCCGATCCCGCTCGCCGTGATGTGCGAGCTGCTCGACGTCGACATCGAGGGGGCGCAGCTGTTGCGTACCGAGACCCCCAAGCTGGTGGGAATACTCGAGTTCGACCC
>JBOHFC010000379.1:0-3469 GCA_050701375.1 Pseudonocardiaceae bacterium | reverse complement strand
TGGTGAGGGTGCCGCCATCCTTGAGGTTGTCATAGGGCTGGGTGTTGTACTGGGCCTGCTCGGCGAGGGACTTCGCGGTGTCGCCCCGTCCGCCGTTCCCCCCCGGGCCGCCGCAGGCAACCAGCGTCAGCGACAGAGCGGCACCGGTGGCCAGAGCGGCCAGCTTGTTCACCACAGACATCACGAGTTCCCTTTTCTCCAGGTGCAGGCTTGGCGCTTTCAGCGGAAGTGGCAGGCGTTGCGATGATCGGTGTCCCCGGTGCGGGTCAGTTCTGGTATCTCGCTGTTGCATCGGGTCTGCTGGGGCACATCCAGGGTCAGGTGCAGCGGACAGCGGCTGGCGAAGCGGCAGCCGGGGGCAGAGTCGGTGGGGCTGGGCAGCTCGCCGCGCAGCACGATCCGCTCCCGGCTCCGTTCCACCGCGGGGTCGGGTACCGGGATCGCGGAGAGCAACGCCTGGGTGTACGGGTGCTGTGGGTTGGCGAACACCTGGTCGACCGTGCCGATCTCCACGATCCTGCCGAGGTACATCACGGCCACCCGGTCGGAGATGTGCCGTACCACTGACAAGTCGTGCGCCACGAACAGGTAGGACAGGCCGAGCTTGGCCTTGAGCTCGTTCAGCAGGTTGATCACGCCGGCCTGGATCGAGACGTCCAGCGCGGAGACCGGCTCGTCCAATACCACCAGCGACGGGTTGGTGGCCAGCGCCCGGGCGATCGCGATGCGCTGGCGCTGCCAGCCGGAGAACGCGGTCGGGAACCGGTCGCTGTGCTCGGGGTTGAGCCCGACAAGGTCCATCAGCTCCTCGACCCGGGCGCCGATCGCCGTCCGGTCCGCTTCGCCGACCGCCTGCAACGGTTCGGCCATGATGTCGAACACGGTCATCCGCGGGTCCAGCGCCCCGATCGGGTCCTGGAACACCATGTGCAGCTTGCGCCGTAACTGGCGCTGCGCGTCCCGTCCACGCAGGTCGGCGACGTCGACCCCGCCGACCCGGATGCTGCCGCTCTGCGGCGGGCGCAGGTTCATGATCTCCAGCAGGGTGCTGGTCTTCCCGCAGCCAGACTCGCCGACCAGCCCGAGCGTCTCGCCCTCCCGGATGTCCAGGTCGACCCCGGACACCGCGTACACCCAGCCCACCCGCCGCTTCAACACGGCACCCTTGAGCAGCGGGAACGTCTTGCTCAGACCGTTGATCTCGAGCACGGGCCGACGCTGCTCCCGGGGAATATGCGCCGCCGGTGCGTCCGGCACCGGTAGAACCGGGTAGACCGGGCGGCCGTCGATGCGGCCATCGCGGATCTCGTGGGCCCGGATGCACGCGGCGCTGTGCCCGTCCACCCCCTGCCCGTCCACCCCCTGCCCGTCCACCGCCCCGCCGGCAACCACCGTCAGCTCCGGCTCCCGGTCGCCGCACCCGGGGACCGAGACGGGGCAGCGCGGCTGGAACGGGCAGCCCGGGGGCAGGTCCACCAGCAACGGTGGGTTGCCCTCAATAGGCACGAGCGGCCGGCGTTCGGCAACGTCGACCCGGGGGATGGCGCCGAGCAGGCCGATCGTGTACGGCATCCGGGGCCGGGCGAACAGCTCATCCACCGGCGCTTGTTCCACCTGCCGTCCCGCGTACATCACCAGCACCTCATCGGCGATCCCGGCCACGACGCCGAGGTCGTGGGTGATCATGATCAGCGCCGCGCCGGTCTCGGCCAGGGACAGCCGCAGCACGTCGAGGACCTGCGCCTGCACCGTCACGTCCAGCGCCGTGGTCGGCTCGTCGGCGATGATGATCTGCGGATCGTTTGCCATCGCCATGGCGATCACCACCCGCTGCCGCATCCCACCGGAGAACTCATGCGGGAACGAACGGGCCCGCTCGGCGGCGTTGGGGATCCCGACCAGGTCGAGCAGCTCCACCGCCCGTTTCCAGGCGACGTCGCGGTCCAGGTTCTGGTGGATCTCCAGCGCCTCGACGATCTGCCGACCCACACTGAAGATCGGTGTCAAGGAGGACAGCGGATCTTGGAAGATCATGGCCAGTTCCCGGCCCCGGATCTTGGACATCTGCCGGTCGTCCAGCTCGAGCAACTGGCGACCATTCAGTGTGATCGAGCCGGTCACCGAGGCGTATTCCGGGAGCAGCCCCATGACCGCCATCGAGGTGACCGACTTGCCCGAGCCGGATTCGCCGACGATGCCAAGTGTCCGGCCGGCGCACAGGTCGAAGTCGACGCCGCGCACCGCGTCTACCCGGCCGGCCTCCGAGGGGAAGGAGACGGCCAGGTTGCGGACCGACAGCAGCGGCGCGGTCTGCGACCTGGTTTCTGGCCCAGTCATGCTCGGCCTGCCCGTCATGTTCGGCCTGCGGAGTAGGACATGGGGTCCAGGGCGTCGCGTAGGCCGTCCCCGATCAGCGCCATCGAGACGGTGAGCAGGGTGAGCATGGCGGCCGGGAAATAGAACAACCAGGGCGCGCTGGTGATCGTGTTGGCTCCGTCGCCCAGCATTGAGCCCAGCGACACGTCGGGCTGCTTCACGCCGAACCCGATGAACGATAGCCCGGTCTCTGCCTGCACCGTGGCGACCACACCGAGGGTGAATGTGACGATCAGCAGCGAACCGATGTTCGGGATCAGGTGACGCAGCACAATCCGCAGCGAGCCGACGCCCATGAACCGGGCCGCCTGGATGTACTCCCGCTCGCGCAGTGAGGTGGACAGCGACCACACCACCCTCGCGCCGTACATCCAGCCGACCGCGGTAAGCACCAGGATCAACACCCTCCAGTCTCCGCCGGCCTTCTGCGAGATCAGCGCCAGGATGAGGAAGGAGGGCACCACCAGCAGGAAGTGCACGACCCCGAGGATGGCCTTCTCCGCGGTGCCGCCCAGGTAGGCGGCCGTCGCCCCGACGAACGCCGCGATGAGGGTGGTGATCAGGGACACCACCAAGCCGATGACCAGCGAGCGCTGCAGGCCGTGCGCGGTCTGGGCGAAGGTGTCGTTGCCGGGGCCGTTGGTGCCGAACCAGTGCGTTGACGAAGGCGCCGAGGTCAGGTTGGTGAAGTCGACGTCGGTGTAGGTGTAAGGGGTCAGCATCGGGCCGGCAATGGCGAACACGACCAGCAGAGCCAGGATCACGAGTCCGACCACCGCGGCCCGGTTGCGCAGGAATCGGCGCGTGTAGAGGCGGCGGCGGGACAGCCGTTGGCCGCGGCGGGCCACCTGCTCCTCGATCGGGGACAGCACAGCCTCAGAGGACAGCGCACGGTCAGGGGACAGCGATGGGTCGACGCCGACGGCCTTGGGCTGCAGCGGGGGAACGTTGATGGTCATCAGCTCGCCCGCACTCTCGGATCCAGTGCCACCACGGCGATGTCGGCGAGGATCGCGCCGATCGCGGTCATCAGCGCGCCGAATGCGGCGACGGCGACCGCGCCGTGGATGTCGTTCTTGCTGATCGTCTGGGT
>JBOHFC010000378.1:0-1798 GCA_050701375.1 Pseudonocardiaceae bacterium | reverse complement strand
TTTACCGACCCGGCACGGAGGTGATGCTCAAGCTGTCGTTGGGACTGCGGATCACCAACTCCCGGCGCGAGTTGACCCGCAACGAGCTGCGTCGCGGTGTAGAGATACACCGCCTGTTGGATCTGGGTTATCTGGCGGACTGCACTACCGCGCACCCGTCCTTCTCGATCGTGCGCGACCCCGGATGGCTCGCCGTGGACGAGCCGCAACGCTCCGGTGGCCCGAAACTCAACGGCCTCGACGTCGTGGTTCGCGAGGTGCCCGAGCAGGTCTCAGAGCTTCGTACCCTGGTGGGTCTGGTCGCTCCCCGTCCGCGACGCGGCTTGTCCCGGCTGGGTGAACTGGTGACCACCAGCGGCCTGGACCCCACGGCCTGGGTTGCCTCCTACACCGATCTCGTGCTGGTGCCGATGCTGCACCTCTACGCGACCACCGGGATCGGCCTTGAAGCCCACCAGCAGAACACCCTGGTACGCATCGCCCAGGACGGGCAGGTAGTAGGTGGGGCGTTCCGGGACAACGAGGGCTACTCCCTGGCTGCGTCACGGCTACCGGAACTGCTGCGGGCGCGCGGAACCACGAATTCGGCGTTGATGGTGGTCGAGGACCGGATCGTGGAGGATCGGATGTCCTACTACCTGCTGCGCAACCAGGCCATGGGCGTGGTCGGCTGTCTCGCGGTGGACGGCTTGGCCGGTGAGCCCGAGCTGTTGGACGCGCTGGCCGGCCGGTTGCGTGCGGCGCTGCCCGGACTCGCGGCGGCCGGGCCGGACGGCGACCGGTTGGCCCGCCGATGGCTGACCGCAGCCACCTTGCCGTGCAAGGGCAACTTGTTCACCCGGCTACACGGCATCGACGAAGTCCAAGCCCCCCTCGACGCCCAGTCGGTCTACTTGGACACCGCGAACCCGCTCATCAACCGGTAACCCCTCGCCACCGGAGATCAGTGTTCGCGGATGATCCGGCGGAGCCGAGTCATCCGCTCGGAAAGGGTGCGTTCGGCGCCGTGGCCGCTGGGTTGGTAGTAGTCGCGGCCGACCAAGGCGTCCGGAGGGTACTGCTGGGCCAGCACGCCGTCGGGCGCGTCGTGGGGGTAACGGTAGCCCTGCGCATGACCAAGCCGGGCCGAGCCCGAGTAATGCCCGTCGCGCAGGTGAGCGGGGACGGCTCCGGTGGCACCGGCACGGACGTCGGCCAGGGCCGCGTCGATCGCTGTGATCACCGCGTTGGATTTCGGTGCGGTAGCCAGGTGCACGGTGGCCTGGGCAAGCGCAAGCCTGCCCTCGGGCATGCCGACGAACTGCACCGCGTGGGCGGCAGCCACCGCGGTCTGCAGCGCCGTCGGGTCAGCCATCCCGATGTCCTCGCTGGCGTGCACCACCAGCCGCCGGGCGATGAACCGGGGATCCTCTCCCGCCTCCACCATCCTCGCCAGGTAGTGCAGCGCCGCATCCACATCGGACCCGCGGATCGCCTTGATGAATGCGCTGATCACGTCATAGTGCTGGTCCCCCGCGCGGTCATAGCGCACCGCTGCCCGGTCCACCACGGACTCGACGCAGGCCAGCTCCACCTCGGAGCCGCCGGCCGAGATCACCGCTTCGGCGGCGGTCTCCAATGCGGTCAGCGCCCGCCGGGCATCCCCGGCGGCAAGGCGCACCAGATGTTCCCCGGCCTCGGGCGCGAGGGTGATCGACCCGCCCAGCCCGCGCGGATCGGTCAGCGCACGCTGGATCAGGGCCTGCACGTCGTCGTCGGACAGCGGCTGCAGCTGCTGCACCAATGAGCGGGACATCAG
>JBOHFC010000377.1:0-4094 GCA_050701375.1 Pseudonocardiaceae bacterium | reverse complement strand
GTGTGGTGGACTAGTCCCGCGCATTGGTGGAGGTGGTCGCGTGCACGACCGACAACCCAGCCCGGAGGGTCACCCAGCGGGGGCGGACCGGCGGACCGCCTCGCGCTCAGGAACCTCAACCGGGCTTCTCAAAACCACTGTCGTCGTCGCGGATCCGTCACCCACCGCGGGTGCACCGGTCTGGGGACGCCGACGAGTACTGCTGCTCAACGCTAGCTTCGAGCCACTGACCGCGCTGCCTCTGCGCCGGGCCATCGTCCTGGTGGTGTGTGGCAAGGCTGACGTGGTGCACGGTGATACCGCGGGGTTGGTGTTGCACTCCGCGACGACCAGTGTGGTGGCGCCTTCAGTTATCAAGCTGTGCAAGTTCGTGCGGGTGCCCTACCGGGCGCGGGTCCCGATGACCAGGGCAGCGTTGATGCATCGGGACCGCTACCGCTGTAGCTACTGCGGAGCGCGCGCGGAAACCATTGACCATGTGGTGCCGCGAAGTCGTGGTGGCGAGCATTGCTGGGAGAATTGCGTGGCCTGCTGTGCGCTGTGCAATCACCGCAAGGCTGATCGGCTGCTCAGCGAACTCGGTTGGAAGCTGCGGGCGGTACCCCGTGCCCCGCGAGGGCAGCACTGGCGGTTGCTGGCCACGGTCCCCGACGCCGATCCGCTCTGGTTGCCCTACCTCGGCGAGGTCGCCTGACCTACCGGGCTACCTGGTGAACCGGGGACTGACTCCGGTCAGCTACCGTGATCCTGTGACATCGCTGGAGGTCATCCTTGTCCTGGCGGGTACTCCCTTGATCATCATGATCTTGCTGGGGTTGCTGACGCTACGCCCGAAGTTCGCTCGAACCCGCCGCTACCGCCCCGGCGAGCCGTGGAACCACCCACCGGTGTTGTGGACGGCCAATCCCGAGGCTTTGCGTGACAGGGTGGCCCAGCAGGGCAGCCAGGACGGATCCGGTGAAGCCCGCGGAGGTGCTCGTGGCAACTGGTAACAAACAGCACCGGGATCCTGCGCGGCGTGACCGCTCTCAGCGCGACGAGGACCAGCAGCAATCCGCCCCGGGTGAAGCCATTGTCGGCACGGGACGGATCTCCGCGGCGCGAATGGTCACGCCGGTGCTGCCCACTCTGCCCTTCACCAGATCCCAGCTCGCCACCCTCGACGATGAGTTGGTCCGGGCCAGCCGGAGCGCGCGCCTGCACTTCGGCGTGTACCTCGGCGACCTCGGTTCGGACACCCGGGGTCGGGCCGAGGTGCTGCACGACTCGATGGGCAATTGGGCAGACAATGCGGTGTTGGTGGCCGTCTCGCCTGGACAGCGGGTGGTTGAGGTGGTCACTGGCTGCAAGGCCGCCAACCAGCTTCCTGACCGGAGGTGCAAGCTTGCGGTGGAGAGCATGATCTCTTCGTTCAAAGCGGGCGATCTCGCTGCTGGACTGGCCTCCGGCCTGCGGATACTCGCCGACCACCGCGGCTCGTGACTCACGAGCCGCGGGCATCGAAGACGCGCGCGGCCAACGCCCGGACCACCCCGGCCTGACCCTCGGAAACCAGCCGCCGCAGCGCGGGCGGGTGTTCAGTCGCTTTGAGCCACGTGCTCGCAGCGTCCACGCAGCGCTGCTCGACGGCCCAGGAGGGGAACAGCCCGACCACGCAGGACTGGGCGCGCTCGGAGGTCCGGCGATCCCAGACGTCGGCGATCTCGCTGAAGTACCGGTCCAGGTAGGGACCTAGCAGGTGCTTTTGCGCCGGGTGGGTGAAGCCTCCGATGATCGCCTCACTGATGGCATTAGGCAGCTCGTCGTCGCGCATCGCCTGCTCCCAGGCGCGTTCTTTGCCGGCTTGGGTGGGCAGCAGCGCACGGGTCCGCTCGGCTTGCCGGCGCCCGGTAGCGGTGGCGTCGCGATCCTGCTCGGCGGCGATCTCGTCCTCACCCAGCACTCCGTGCGCGGCGAGGGCCTGCAGTAGCCGCCAGCGCAGATCGGTGTCCACGGCCAGTGCCTCGGGCACACTGTCACCGGTCAGCCACCCGGCCATCGCATCCAGTTCCGGTTTGCCCAGAAGTACCGTCGTGAGCGCGTTGACCAGGGCGAGCTGGTGGTCGGATCCGGGGTCGGCCGCGCTGACCAGGTTCACCAGGGTGCTGGCGAATCTCGGCCAGCCCTCCTCGCTGGCCCAGACCGGATCGGCGTAGGAGGACAGCGCAACCTGCACCTGCGCCAACAGCCGTTTCACGACGCCAACCTCGGTCTCGGCGGGCAACCCGGCCAGCACCACCGCGACGAAGTCCCTGGCTTTGAACTCAGCCTCCCGAGTCATCTCCCAGGCCGCCGACCAGCACAGCGAACGGGGCAGCGACTCCGTGATGTCGCCGATCCGACTGGTCAGCGTCGCCAGCGACTTCTCGTCGAGCCGCATCGTGCAGTAAGTCAGGTCGTCGTCGTTGACCAGCACCAGCCGACCGGCCGAAACCCCGACCAGCTCGGGGACCTCGGTAAGCCCCTCGCTGACGTCGAGCTCCACCCGGTGCGTGCGTACCAGCGTGCCGTCCGGCGCATCGGCGGGGGAGTCGTAGACGCCGACGGCGAGACGGTGCGTGCGGCGCTCACCGGCGCCGGGGCGGGCGCCGCTCTGGAGCACCGCGAAGGAGGTGAACGTACCGGCACCGTCGACGGTGAACTCCGGTCGCAAGGTGTTGAGCCCGGTGGTCTCCAACCATTGCGCGCTCCAGCCGGACAGGTCGCGACCAGACGCTTGCTCCAGCGCGGCCAGCAGATCAGCGAGCGTGGCATTCGCCCAGGCGTGCCGGGTGAAGTAGAGCCGCAGACCGGCGAGGAACTCCTCCAGCCCGACGTAGGCAACCAGCTGGCGCAGCACACTGGCGCCCTTGGCGTAGGTGATGCCGTCGAAGTTCACCTCGACGGCCTGCACATCGGGGATCTCGCAGGCGATCGGATGGGTGGAGGGCAGCTGATCCTGCCGGTAAGCCCAAGCCTTCTCCACGGTGGCGAACGTGGTCCAAGCGCCGGTGTACTCGGTGGCCTGTGACTGGCACAGGACCGAGGCCCAGGTCGCGAAGGACTCATTGAGCCACAGGTCGTCCCACCACCGCATGGTCACCAGGTCGCCGAACCACATGTGTGCCATCTCGTGCAGCACCGTCTCGCAGCGCCGCTCGTAGAGGAAGCGGGTGACCCGGCTGCGGAAGACGTAGTCTTCCAGCAAGGTCACGCAGCTGGCGTTCTCCATCGCTCCGGCGTTGAACTCGGGCACGAAGCACTGGTCGTACTTCTCGAACGGATAGCGCACTCCGAACGCGCCGTGGTAGAAGCCGAAACCCTGCTTGGTCTCGGTGAACAGTCGCTCGGCGTCCATGTGCTCGGCCAGCGAGGTGCGGCAGTAGATGCCCAGCGGGATCGTTGCCTGGTCGTCGGTGTACTCATCGGTCCACTGCGCGTAGGGTCCGGCCACCAGCGCCACGATGTAGGGGCTGATCCGTGCGCTGTCGGCGAAGACATGGCGAACGGCTCCGCTCGCGACGTCGTCAGTGTGCTGGCGCGGTGCGTTGGAGACCACCACCCAGTCGGCCGGTGCCACCACCCGGATCCGGTGCACCGCCTTGAGGTCAGGCTGGTCGAAGCAGGCATACATCCGCTTCGCGTAGGCGGTCTCGAACTGGCTGTAGAGATACACCCCGCCGTCGACGGGGTCCACGAAGCGGTGCAGCCCCTCGCCGGTGTTCATGTAGCGGCCGTCCGCCTCGATGACGACCTCGTTGTCGGCGGCCAGGGCGGGCAGCGTGATCCCGTTCGCCTCGTCGTAGCCGGCGACGTCCAGCGCGGCACCGTTGAGGGTCGCGGCGCGCACGTGCGCGGCCACCAAGTCGATCCAGCTGTCCGCACCTGGGGTGCGGCAGGTGAAGCGGACTGTGGTGGTGGCGCGGAACGTGGCTTCGCCTGGTTCGCCGCAGCCATTGGTGAGGTTAAGGTCGACCGTGTAGGAGTCGACGTCGAGCAGGGCGGCGCGCTGCAGCGCCTGCTCCTGGGTGAGGTTTGGGACGGCCACGGATCACCTCGGGTGTCGGATCGGGATT
>JBOHFC010000376.1:0-4774 GCA_050701375.1 Pseudonocardiaceae bacterium | reverse complement strand
GCTCACGAGGCGCAGCCCCTATGCTGCACCCCCGTGAGCGAGCATTTCAGGGTCTGTGGTGGCGCCCGATTGACGGGCCAGGTGCAGGTCGTCGGCGCGAAGAACAGTGTGTTGAAGCTGATGGCGGCGGCCTTGCTGGCCGAGGGCACCACGACCCTCACCAATTGCCCCGAGATCCTGGATGTCCCGCTGATGGGCGACGTGCTGCAGGGGCTGGGTTGTGAGGTGCAGGTCGCCGGCTCAGAGGTCACCATCACTGCGCCGGCTGAGCTTAAGCACGAGGCCGATTACGGATCGGTGAGCAGGCTGAGGGCATCGGTGTGCGTGCTCGGCCCGTTGGTCGGCCGGTGCCGGCGGGCCAAGGTCGCATTACCCGGCGGTGATGCCATCGGCTCCCGCCCGCTGGACATGCACCAGAACGGGCTACGCAAGCTGGGTGCCCGCAGCGAGATCGAGCACGGCTGTGTGGTGGCCGAGGCCGAGGGCCTGCACGGTGCGCAAATCTGGCTGGACTTCCCAAGCGTGGGGGCGACCGAGAACATCCTGATGGCTGCGGTGCTTGCCAACGGCACCACTGTCATCGATAACGCGGCGCGCGAACCGGAGATCGTGGATCTGTGCGTGATGTTGCAGCAGATGGGCGCCCGCATTTCCGGCGCGGGTACCTCCACCCTGATCATCGAGGGGGTCGACGCGTTGGCGCCCACCGACCACCGGGTGATCGGCGATCGCATTGTTGGAGCCACGTGGGCGTTCGCCGCCGCCATGACTCAGGGTGATGTCACCATCCGCGGGGTGGACCCGCATCACCTGGATCTGGTGCTGGAGAAGCTGCGACTGGCCGGTGCGCAGGTTGATCAATCACGGGAGGTCGACCAACCTGCAGCGGGCGACGGCTTCCGGGTGTTGATGCCTCACCGGCCCACTTCGGTGGATTTCGTGACGCTGCCCTACCCGGGCTTTGCCACCGACCTGCAGCCGATGGCGATCGCCCTGTCGGCCATCTCCGAGGGCACCTCGATGATCACCGAAAATGTGTTCGAGGCCCGGTTCCGGTTCGTCGAGGAGATGATCCGCCTGGGCGCCGATGCTCGCACCGACGGCCACCACGCGGTCGTCCGGGGTGTCGAGCAACTCTCCAGCGCCCCGGTGTGGGCCTGCGACATCCGGGCCGGCGCCGGACTGGTGCTAGCCGGGTTGTGCGCGGAGGGGACCACCGACGTCTGGGACGTGTTCCACATCGACCGCGGCTACCCCCGCTTCCTGGAGAACTTGACGACACTGGGCGCTGACGTCCGCCGCGTAACCGCCCCTCCGGAACGTTGAGCGAAACCCCACCCGCACCGTAACGGGGCCTATTGGACCTGTCATTCCCCCGAGCTGTCTGCAGGTCGGGGCACGGTGAGAACGTCGAGGTCGCCGGTGGCGTGGCGCGCGCGGATGAGCTTCTTGTCGAACTTGCCCACTGAAGTCTTGGGTACTTCGGTGACGAACGACCAACGCTCGGGCAGCTGCCAGGCCGGTACCGACGCGCTGAGATGATCGCGTAGCTCCGCAGCGCTGACCTGTGCGCCTTCGGCGACGACCACGGTGGCCAGCGGCCGCTCCACCCACTTGTCGTCCGGGACGGCGACCACCGCGGCCTCGACCACCTTCTGGTGGCCCATCAGCAGGTTCTCCAGCCTCACCGAAGAGATCCATTCGCCACCGGACTTGATCACATCCTTGGCGCGGTCGCTGATGGTGATGAAGCCCAGCTCATCGAGGGTGCCGACGTCACCGGTCCGCAGCCAGCCGTCGTGGAATCTGGCGGACTTCGAGTCGTCAGCGTCCGGCTTGTCGGCGTTGTCCCGATAGTACCGAGCGGTGACCCACGGACCGCGGACCTGGATCTCGCCGACTGCGTGGCCGTCGCTGGATAGCACAGTGTCGCTGTCGTCGACGATTCGACCCTCGATCCCGGCGACGAGCCGCCCCGCGTTGGCCCGGTAACGCCAATAGTCGTCGTTTTGGACGCCCACCGGCGGGGTCGCCACTGAGCCGATTGGGGAAGTCTCGGTCATCCCCCAGGCTTGTTTGACCTCCAGATCCAGTTCCTCGGCGAACGCCTTCATCAGCGCCAGAGGTACGGCTGATCCGCCGCAGATCACCTGGCGGACCGAGGACAGATCGCCGCCGTGCTCGCGCAGGTAACGCAGCACGGCGCTCCAGATGGTCGGTACCGCGGCGGCGAGCGTGGGTCGCTGCGCCTCGATGAGCTTGACCAACGATTCGGCTTGCAGGAAACGGTCCGGCATCACCAGGCTGGCACCGGCCATCAGCGCGGCGTAGGGCATCCCCCAGGCGTTGGCGTGGAACATCGGCACCACCGGCAGCATCCGATCGGCCGGAGTCAGACCCGCGACCTCACCGGTACAGAAGCACATCGAGTGCAGGTAGGCCGAGCGGTGGCTGTAGGCGACCCCTTTGGGATTGCCGGTGGTGCCGCTCGTGTAGCACATCGCTGCGGCGGAGCGCTCGTCGATGTCGGTCGGCCAGTCAAACTCCTCGGGCTGGGTGGCCAGCAGCTCATGGTAGGAGTGCAGTTGCTTGCCGGCACCGTCCAGTGGTGAGTCGTCCGCTTCGCCGACCACCACCACGTGACGGACTGTCTTCATCTCCGGCAGAGCCCTGGCCAGCAGCGGCACCAACGGACCGTCCACGATCACCACGTCGTCCTCGGCATGGTTGGCGATCCAGGCCACCTGATCGGGTGCCAGCCGCAGATTGAGGGTGTGCACCACCGCACCCATCGCGGGGATCGCGAGGTAAGCCTCGAGATGTTCCTGGTTGTTCCACTGGAAGGTGGCCACCCGCTGATCGCCGGTGACGCCGAGCCCGCGCAGCGCGCCGGCCAGCTGCGCAGCGCACCGGCCCACCTCGGCGTAGCTCGCTCGACGGGCGCCGTTGCCGGTCCAGGTGACGATCTCGCTGTCGCCGTGCACGGCGACCCCGTGACGCATGATCATGCCCACGGTCAGCGGGACATCCATCATCGTGCTGTCCACCGCAGTGGCCCCTTCCAGCTATCCGTTACTGGCCAGTAGTGTCACTGGGGCGGAGTTTGCCGGAGGTGCCCCAAATGCCCTATCCCAGTGATCGTGAGCGCGATCGGCCGTGGGTGATGCGAACATACGCCGGGCACTCGTCGGCGACTACGTCCAACGCGCTGTACCGGCGCAATCTCGGCAAGGGCCAGACCGGCCTTTCGGTGGCCTTCGACCTACCAACGCAGACCGGCTACGACCCCGACCACGAACTGGCCCGCGGCGAGGTCGGCAAGGTGGGCGTGCCGATCAGCCACATCGGCGACATGCGCGCCCTGTTCGACGGCATCCCGATGGCACAGGCCAACACCTCGATGACCATCAACGCCACCGCCATGTGGCTGCTGGCGCTTTACGCGTCGGTAGCCGCCGAGCACGGCGCTGACCTGGCGCAACTGTCAGGAACCACACAGAACGACATCATCAAGGAGTACCTGTCCCGCGGAACCTACGCCTTCCCGCCGGGACCGAGCCTTCGGTTGATCACCGACGTGGTGGTCTACACGGTCAACCAGATGCCGAAGTGGAACCCGATCAACATCTGCAGTTACCACCTGCAGGAGGCGGGCGCGACGCCGGTACAAGAGGTCGCCTACGCCATGTGCACTGCGATCGCTGTCCTGGACTCGGTGCGCGACCGCGGGCAGGTCGCGGCGGTCGACTTCGCCACCGTCGTCGGCCGGATGTCGTTCTTCGTCAATGCCGGGGTGCGCTTCGTCGAGGAGATGTGCAAGCTGCGTGCCTTCGGGCAGTTGTGGGAGGAGACCTGCCGGGACCGTTACGGCGTGACGGATCCCAAGCTGCGCCGTTTCCGGTACGGGGTGCAGGTCAATTCGCTGGGGCTGACCGAGCCGCAGCCGGAGAACAACGTCCAGCGCATCGTGTTGGAGATGCTCGCGGTGACGCTGTCCCGCGACGCCCGGGCCCGTGCGGTGCAACTGCCGGCGTGGAACGAGGCGCTGGGGCTGCCCCGGTCCTGGGATCAGCAGTGGGCACTGCGGATGCAGCAGGTGCTGGCCTATGAGACCGACCTGCTGGACTATGAGGATCTCTTCGATGGCTCTCGTGTCGTCGAGGCTCGGGTCGCCGAGATAGCCGAGGGAGCCCGGGCGGAGATCGACCGGGTGCAGGGCATGGGCGGGGCGATCGCCGCCGTCGAATCGGGATACATGAAGTCGCAGCTGGTGTCGTCGTTAGCCGCGCGGCGACGAAGGATCGAGGACGGCGAGGATGTGGTCGTCGGGGTCAACCGGTTCACTGAAACCGATCCCAGCCCGCTGCAGACTGACGGCGCCGAGGCTGTTGAGACCGTCGACCCGGATACCGAGGCCCGGGTGATTGAGGCGGTCCGAGCTTGGCGGGCCGACCGGGACTCCACAGCGGTCGCGGCAATGCTGCAGGTCTTGGCGCAAGCCGCCAAGACCGACGTCAACCTGGTCGAGGCGTCGATGGCCTGCGCTCGCGCCGGAGTGACAACGGGGGAATGGGCTGCAACGCTGCGTGAGGTGTTCGGCGAGTACCGGGCGCCGACCGGGATCGCCGGCGCGTCGGCGCCAGGCTCGGCCGGCTCGGCCGGCGACGCGATCGGGCGAGTCCGGGGCCGGGTACGGGCGGTCAGCGAGGAGCTGGGCCAGCGGCTGCGGATGCTGGTCGGCAAGCCCGGCCTCGACGGCCATTCCAACGGCGCC
>JBOHFC010000375.1:0-4981 GCA_050701375.1 Pseudonocardiaceae bacterium | reverse complement strand
CCGTCGGGGCCTGCACCACCCCGGCCAGCAGGCTCGCCTGCGCCCAGGACAGGTCGCCCGGCGCGACATCGAAGTACCCGCGAGCGGCGGCCGCGACGCCATAGTAGCCCTGGCCGAAGTAGACGGTGGCGAGGTAGGTTCGCAGGATCCGCCGCTTGGGGTACCTGTAGTCGATCTTCACACCAAGGATGACCTGCTCGATCTTGGCGCCGACGTCGGTGCGTTCCGGGGTGTAGAGCAGCTTGGCGAGCTGCTGGTCCAGCGTCGCCCCACCGTCCTCATTCCCCTCGAGGCCGCCGAGCACACCCCGGACGACACCCCGAGGGTCCACCCCGTGGTCGCTGAAGAACCGACGGTCCTCGGTAGCCACCACGGCCTGGCCGATCCGGTCAGGCACCGGCAGCTCGCCGAGGTCGGCACTCCCATGAGCGGCCAACCGGTCCGCCACCCGGCGCTGGAGGTCGCCCACCGACGGGGTGAGCGCCCAGAGCAGCCCGAACGCCAGCGCCGCAGCCACCACCAACGCGCCGAAAACCAGGCCAGCGGCCCGCATCCGAGGCCAGGTGCGGTGGCTGCGCATAGTGACGACGCTAACGGCGCCTGGTGTGACTTGTCGCGCTGCGACGAACATCGACGCGGTGCGGATCACGCCGATCCCGGCCGAGGTGGTCAGGCGGGTAGCTGGTGGTGGGTCAGCTGTGACGCTCGTGGAGCAGTTGGGCGACTTCACCGGGTGCGGGCATCGTGGCGATCTGCGCCGCTGCCCGGCGCGCGGGTGCGGGGTCGGCCAGCGCGAAGGCCGCCGGGTCGTGCACGACAAGTTGCGCGTCCAGCGCCCGCGCGGCGTCGAGAAACCTCGTCGATCATGTCGGTGGCAGCGATCTCGCCGAACAGCCGAGGGGACAAGTAGGGCAAGATGCGCGCAGCGGGCAGGCCGTCCCCCGGGACACCCCGAATGCGCTTCGCCAGCGCGGGAAACCACTGGGCTGGCCCGCGGCCCGCAGCAGCGAAGCGCAATCCGGCCGCCGTGACGGTGTCAGCTACCTCTGGACCGCTGGCCACCACGACCTCGTCGCCCTGCTCGGCAAGCGCGGACGCGAGTGGCAGCACCGGAGTGAGATGCCCGGCCTGCGGGATACAGACAACGAGGACGCGCATGGTCGTGGACCCTTGAGATCAGTGCGGAAAGCTTGGCTGTGGACCGTGTCCGCCGGATTTGCCGCCGGGCAGCGACATCATCCTCGACCAACGAGCCGGCTGCTGGCACCGCTAAGCGTCGCGATGGACCGCACCGTCAACGCCTCACTACCCTTATCCGAGTGCCAGGATTGGTATCTCGATCGGCGGCGGCGGCGGAGGAGGCGGCGAAGACAATGACTTCAGCGGACAAGATCAAGGGTGTGGTGGATCAGACCATCGAGGAGGCTGAGCCGCTCGTTGACAAGGTCCTTGAGAAGACTGAGTTGCTTGCTGAGAAGGCCAAGGAGAAGGCTGAGCTCCTCGGTGAGAAGGTCGAGGAGAAGGCTGAGCCGCTCGTCGAGAAGATCAGGGAGATGGCTGAGCCGCTCCTCGAGAAGGTCCAGGGAAGCTCCGGCAAGGACAGCGCGTCCTGAGCGGCTCCGCCCCACTCTTAACATCCGGATGACCACCCCTCCGGGGAGACACTCGTGCTCTGTGCGGTGCAAGGCGCCTCGTCAGGCTCAATCTCGCTCAGCCTCGAGGCGGCAACAACTGCTTGATCGCGACGGTGCGGTGAAGGCAATCATCCTAGGCCTGCCACACTATCTCCATCGCCCACGGCCCAGGGCGAGATCAGGGGGTAGCGCCCGCGAGACCGATGCATGCTTACCTTGCGTGGTGCAGCGACCATCTCAGCTGACTTAATGCACAACGCTGACACGCGGTTGCTGCCTCACAACACCCTACGACGCCGAGGAAGTCGGGCCGGGTGCTGTTCACTCCAACACCGTCGCTTTTCCGGGCAGGCCATCGGACGTGTCGCACACCCAGATCTGTCAGGAACGACCTAGAAACGGTCACCACGACCACAACTCCCCTTGTCCGATCTCGTCCCTGCGGGGATGACCCGGGACCACCAGCCGTACACTCGGCGCCGTGTGTCGGGGCGGAGGCCGGCCGCACGGCTCGCGGCACAGGTGCTGCACAGATCGTCGGGAGTGAGGTAGCAAGCCCGATCCCGAGACTCGCCCGGTATCCAGGGCGAACCAACAACGTAGGCCCTCGTAGCTCAGGGGATAGAGCATCGGTTTCCTAAAGTCCTTGCGGTCCCCTGCCGACGATCTCCGGTCACACATCAACAACCAGCGAAAACCTTGGTTACGCAGGGGAAACGCTCTTTCCGAGGCCGCCCTGCCAGCTCCCGCACATCGGTCACCATCTGCCACCGTCCGGCCCCCTCTGCCACCATTCGCGGCACAGACGCGGCATGAAACGCCCCTGCATGATGATCTCCACGGGGCATGATCATCGGGCGGTAGCTTCACTGGTCGAGCAGCCCGTCTATGGCCTTATTGATCTTATCTCGCTGGCCGTCGATACATTTGGCGTAGACCCGCAACAGCACGTCCACCGAGTGTCCCGCTCTCTCAGCGACCTCCGTCGCCGGTACGCCGCCGTTCAGCCACAGCGACACCGCAGCGTGCCGCAGGTCGTACGGTCGACCCGCAAGCGGTGACGCCACCTGGGCGGGTGTGAGTGCGGATGTCCGTGCCTGCGCCCACACCCGGTAGTACGTGGACGCCCCGACAACACCACCGTTCGGTGAGCGAAACAGCCGCCCATCCGGCTCCGTGCCGTAGGTGTCCAGGTGATCCCGCAGGATGTCCACCAACACCGGCGGAATCGGCACTATGCGCACGTCCTTGACGCCCCGATGCTTCAGGCCCCGCCGGTCGTGCACCTCCCCGGAGTCCGTCCACCGCTTCCCCGCCGCCGGCCGCGACTCGCCGAACGCCAATTCGCCCCAACCGGTGTCCGGGAGCTTGCAATCCGTCTCCCGCAGCGCCAGGACCTCAGCCGGACGGGCCGCCGAGTAGTACACGGTCGCGAAGAAGGCGTGGAGGTGCGTACCCCGGTCCCGGTTACGCCGGCCAACGTAGGTCACCGCGGTCAACAGTTCACGAACCTGGGCCGGGTTCGCGACCACGCGTGGATCAAGCTGGTCGATCATCTTCGGTGTCGCCCGTGTGACTCTGGTCAGCGGGTTGTCGGTCAACAGCTCTCGTTCCACTGCGTAGGACAACAGGTTAAACAGCACCGCTCTCTTCCGCCGGTACACCGTCGCCGCCACATTCGCCCCGTCAAGTTTGGCGGCCACCACATCCAGCACTTCCCTCACCGCCGCCGGCTCAGCAAAATCAACCAATGGCCGCGATTGCCGAAGTAGCCAGTCGACTGTCTGCCGCTCGGCCCGCGACAGTTCTCCGGTCCGCGCCGTCGGCGGTAGGATATGCGCCGTCAGGACCCGTCGCAGCTCCCGAACGTCCGGCCGCCCGACCGCATCCCGCACGAACGCCGCACCGGCTGTGGCCAACGCCTCCACAGTGCTGCCCCGCGTGGTCGCCGCAGCATTTGGCCATTTCATGTCCATATAGCACTGCGCGAACTCCACGAAGGACACCGCGCTGCGTTGCTTTAGCATCGAGGCTGGGAGCCCACTAGCGATATCGAACGCATCACCGCGCCGAGCGGCCTGCATCAGCTCCGACCGTTGACTGTTCGCAAGCGCCTTAGTCTCATAGTACCGCGAATGCCGTTCCGTTCCGGTGACCCACCGAACCCCGTACCGCCGTTTTCCGCTCTTGAGAGTCTTGATCTCCCAGAACCGGACCTCGTAGGTGGTGTTCATGCCGCCGCTCCCTGTAGTCCGTTGAGCCATTCTGTGAAGTCGGTGACCGTGCACCGCAGTTCCCCATTGGGTAGCGGGAAGCAACGGGGTCCCTTGCCGGTTTGTCGCCACTTGTAGAAGGTGTCTCGTGACACCGACCCGCCCAGCGCCGCCAGGATCTCCGGAACGGTCATCAGCTGGACCAGCTCCCGAACCTTGGCCGGTGACTTGCTACTCATCTCTTCGTCCTCCTCCCCGTCACGCTGCTTCTGGGATTGCCGAAACATCGGCGGTGTCGGGTGGTGGTCCGGTGGCGGCTACCATCGCCCGGTCGTATTCGGCCCGCCAGGCGATGCGTTCGGCGATGGCTTGCAGGACTAGGTGCGCTCGTGGTGGCACGTGCGGGTCACCGGGGGCGAGTTTGCGCCAGATCAGCCGGGACGTGTCCGGTGCCGGTTTGTCGATCCCGACCGCTGCGAGGGCTTGGGCGACGAACGCCATCCGATCGGCCCGGTGGTCGGCCAACGTTTTGCCGGACCATTTCCGCGAGACCAGCACCCGCCGCCCGGGTAGGCCCAGGGTGCTCCGGCGGTGCGCCCGGCCCTTGCACTGTCCGGGCACGGTGCGGGAGGTGACGCCCAGGGGTTGGATCCCATACAGAAGCCACACCGCGCACCGGGGCGAGCACGGGGTGACCGATAGCTCGGCGTGCAGCCGGTCAGCGTGCTGGCGTTGCACCTCGGTGTCCTGGGTTACTATCTCGGTCACGCTTTTGACCAGGTATTTTGTCAGGTAGCCAAGGTGGCGGCCGGCTTGGTCGGTGCCGCCGAGGATGCCCTTGGAGTGCACCTGGCGCCCGAAGGTCACCACGTGTGCCGGCTGGTCGACCTGATCCAGCGCCTCGTCCCAACTAGTGAGCGGTTGACGGCTGTCGGGGTCGATGAACGCCTTGATGGTCGGTTCCCACACCGGCAACGACTCGCCGATGTAGACGAGCTGGTCGTGATGGGGCCACCACACCTGGTGATAGGTCGCCGCAGTGACCTGCCGGATCACCTCGTGCGGGATCGACCCGCGTAGGGCCGTGTGCAGGTGCGGCGCACCCCGTTTTTGCGGCTCGACGGTGGCGAAGTA
>JBOHFC010000374.1:0-2388 GCA_050701375.1 Pseudonocardiaceae bacterium | reverse complement strand
GGTCGTACCCGCCGCCGCCGCAGCCGCCGTGGCAACCGCCGCAGCCGCCGCCAGTTGTGAAGATCTCTGAAACCTGCATATGCCCCTCCTCAATCGTTCTTCCCATGGACGAAATCGTTTCCCTGGGCCACCTCTTCAGGGCGACGCAGTTGCGCTCCCCTGCTCGTGTCGAAGTAAACACCTAACCGGTCCCCCAGACGATCTTCGGTCCATCAGTAGATCATCCTGACCGGTCGCAACGCCCCCAAGGCGGTCGCGCCACGAACTTCCACATCTTCAGGCTTACTACCGGCTTGCGCGCCTCGCAACCCGAATTAAGGACGTTATCGTTCTGTAATGCAACAGAAAGTGAGCATACATAAACGATCAGTGAGAATTTGTCACCGCTTATCACAAGGGCCCGGCGATCGCAGGGCCGACCCTCGACCATAGCGTGCGTCACCGGGGTCGGTCGACGATCGAAGTAGGGCAGCAGGCATCATCGGTGCGCAGGATGGCCCGGTCCAGCACTGGAGTCGTGGGCCCCGGTGCAACCAGCGCGACGGCAGTGGAAAGGCCAGAGGTGAGCGTGCCCGAAGTGAGTGTGCGGCGCCGGACGCTGCGCCTGGCAGTACCGATCGCCGCGGTAGTCGCCGTGTTGGCGCTAGCGGCACCGGCGTGGGCGAGCACGGTGCAGATCCAGGACGACGCCCACGTGTTGAACGCAACGGTGGTGCAGAACGAGGCCGCCACCCTGCCGGTCGGGGTGTACATCTGGACCACCACCCAGGACGCGGCCAGCAAGTCGACCTTCGACATCGACGTCCACAACAAGGTCAACACGACCTACCCGATTGTAATCGGGATCAACACCCAGTCCCGGCACGAGTCGATCCAGATCGGTTCGCAAGCTCGGATCTCCCAGAACACCGCGGTGGCGGCGGAATCGGAGGCGAGCAGCGCGTTCCTCGCCAGCATGCAGAGCAGCCACGACTACACCACCGCTGTCACGGCCGCACTGGGCAAGCTGCGCACCGGTGTGGTTGGGGCGAACCGGGGACGGGTCTCCGGGCGGCGCGTTGCGACCAACAGCTCTGGCGGTGGACTGGTCGGGATCTTGATCGTGCTCGCCGTCGTCGTCTTCGCCGTGGTCGTGGTCAGCCGGCGGTTTCGCCGGTCCGGCTTCCGGATGGGTCCGCCCCGGATGGGTTCCGGGCCGCCCCCGATGGGTTCCTATGACGGCTACGGCCCGTCCTACCGGTCGGGAATGAGCCCAGGGGCAGCTGGCGCCATGGGTGCGGTGGGTGGCGGGCTGCTGGGCTACGAACTGGGCAAGATGCAGGGCGAGCAGCAGCAGTACCGCGAGGACGGACTGATGGACCGGGGCGGCGGCCAATACGACTCCCCTGACCAGGGCGGCTGGGTCGTCGGCCAGGACGGTGACTTCGGCGGCGGGTCAGATTTTGGCGGCGGCTCGGATTCGGGCGGCGGCGGAGACTGGTGACCTTCGGCAGGCAGGGCATACCCGCGCTGCACCCGCGGGTATGCCCGCTCGGCTGGTGACGACCGCCAGCCGAGCAGTGCCGACCAGCCGGAACGAAGGGACACGGGACTATGGCGGGTACGTTGAGCGGCCTGCGGGTGGCCATCTTGGCGGCGCGTGGCGTCGAGCAGGTCGAGCTGGTCCAACCACGGCAGGCGGTCACCGACGCGGGCGCGACCACCGAGCTGCTGTCCGTCGAGCCGGGCACTGTCCAAGCCACCAACCACGACATCGAGTCGGCCGACGAGTTCGACGTCGACCGGGTGGTTTCCGACGTCTCCATCGACGACTACGACGCGCTGATCTTGCCTGACGGGACGGTCAATCCCGACACATTGCGACTTGACGGCGCCGCCGTCGCGTTCGTGCGGGACTTCGTCCAGGCCGGCAAACCAGTCGGTGCGATCTGCCACGGCCCGTGGACGCTGGTCGAGGCCGACGTCGTCCGCGGGCGCACTCTCACCAGTTGGCCGAGCCTGCGCACGGACATCCGCAACGCCGGCGGTATCGCGGTCGATCAGGAGGTCGTCAGCGACGGCAATCTGGTGTCCAGCCGCAAGCCCGATGACCTCCCCGCGTTCTGCCGCGCCGTCGTCGCGCACTTCGCCGACGCCAAGAGGGCACACGCTGCCCCGTAGCCGTGGTGGCCGCAGCTGGTTTGCGAGCCAAGAGATATCGCTTGCAGCGGGTCGCGCCGGGCCCGGTCCTTGTGCGGCTCCGGATACCACCAAGCCGCAGGCCTCGCGCTAAGGGCTCGCGCATAAATTAGTTCGGTGGTTGTGGGTGTGTCTCACCGGAATCGGTCTGTCGGTCGGATCGGCCCCGCACCGTGTAGTTCCAGTCCCCGTGGAAGCTGTGGCGCTGCA
>JBOHFC010000373.1:0-7966 GCA_050701375.1 Pseudonocardiaceae bacterium | reverse complement strand
GGCGTCGGTGGGTCCGGGTGCACGACTACCGGGACGCAGCCGAGGCGGCCGAGAAGCTGGCGGACAAGTTCATCGAGATCCGCGCCCTGACGGTGTTCCGATGGAAACTCACCGCAGCCGCGATCTGGGCCGGCGCGGTGGCGGTGACCGTCATCCATCTCCTCTACGGCACTAGCGCGTTGTGGATCACAACCGGTGCTATCGCTGTGGCACTGGCGATCACCGGCCGACGCAAGGACGGCTCACCGGGACGTAAGGCGGTGTTAGCCGGTCCGCGCACGCTGACCTGGACCATGGACCCGCAAGTCCTGGTCGACGCATTCCGGGACGCCAAGCTGATCGGCAAGGACGAAAACCTACGCCTGGTCGAACGTGCCGCGCGAGTCGGTGACGGGTGGGCGATCACCGTTGACCTGCCGGCCACCCGCAAGGCCGCCGATGTGATCAAGCATCGGGACGCGCTCGCCTCGGCGTTGGCCGTCGATGAAGTTCAGCTCATCGTCGAACGGGTGCGCGGCAAGGGCGGCCACGCGGGACGGGTGTTTTTGTGGGTGGCCGACGAGGACCCGTACTCCGGTCCACCATTGCGCACACCACTGTTGGAGGTGGAGAGCTGGGACGCATGGCGGCCAGTGCCCTTCGGCCGGGACGCGCGTCAGCGCCGGATCGACCTTCCACTGGTGTGGACCTCGCTGCTCGTCGGGGCGATCCCCCGGCAAGGCAAGACCTTCGCGATCCGCCTCCCCGCGGCCGGGCTGATCCTGGACCCCTACACGCGGCTGTATGTGTTCGACGGTAAGGGCGGCAAGGACTGGGACGCGGCTGAAGCGGTGGCCTACCGGTTCGTGCGCGGCGACGAACTCGAACACGCCTACGCCGTGCGTGATTATCTCGTGGAGCTCGTGGCCGAAGTGCAATCCCGATTTACCCGGATGGCCACATTGGATGATGAGGTCTGCCCAGAATCGAAGATCACCCCCGCTATGTCGCGAGACCCGAACGTCGGAATGCCGATCACCGCAGTGATCATAGACGAGGTGCACGTATTCCTGGAAAACCCCACCCGCGAACAGATCGGCGGCAAGAAAACAACCCTCGGTGACTACATCGCCGACCTGCTCGCCTACCTCGTCCGCAAAGGACCGGCCGCCGGAATTGTCGTCATCCTGGCCACCCAACGTCCGGACTCCAACACCATCCCCTCACGACTGCGGGCCGTACTTGGCTCACGATTCGCCCTGCGTGTGATGGACTGGCGCGACTCCAACATCGTGCTCGGCGAGCAGATGAACACCCGCGGCTACGACGCCTCCACCCTACTGCCCTCCCATAAAGGCGTCGGAATCCTGCGCCCAGACGGCGAGACCGACGCGGGGGCTGACGTACTGGCGATGACAGTCCGCACCTATTACATGCCTAACCCGCAATGGCGCGAGATCTGCGCACGCGGTCGGGTGTTACGGGAAGCGGCCGGAACACTGAGCGGTCACGCGGCCGGCGACCACCAGCGACACGCGCTCGACCCTGCCAGTGTGGCGAAGGCACTCGGCGCCGCAGCCGCCATCGAAATCGAAGAGTCCGCGCGGTTACCTGAACTGCCGGAACCACTGGCATCCGTCGCTAGCTACCTCGGCAACGACCTGATCCCACACGGGCGGGAATTTGTGCCCACAGCCGAACTAACCGACGAACTCGACATAGAACCGAGCCTCTTCGCCCGCCAAATGAGCGAACTAGGATGCCGGCCAACCCGCCAATACGTGCCCACCGACGACGGCGCCACACGACGAGTACGCGGCTACCTCACAGCAGACATCCGCGCCGCCATCGACCGATCCGCGACCAACGAAACCGGCTTCGACACGGCAACCGAAACAGACTGATTCCTCTTCAGTCGTTCGCGTATTCGGCGGCCTCCGCGCAGGCGGAGGCAAACGGCCGGACACCACCCATAAATGCCCCGAGGAAAGGAACACATCTGACGAAAAAGTCTGAACAATCAAAACAGCGACTCAACAGCGACAGGACACGGAGAAGCGCTAAGCATGCGCAACCAACCGCGGTACCGGACATTGATCCCACCGATCCAGCTGCGCCGGTGCTACCGTCCCGGACGCAGTCCGCCCCGACCACACAAGCGTCGCCGAGCACCAGCGACCCCGCGATTCCCCAGCGCGCCGCCACCATCCTCGCCGAGCATATCCGGACCATCGTCGACTCATTCCCGCCACTGACTCCTGACCAACGAGACCGCATCGCCACTCTGCTGCGCACGAGGGACAACTGGAGATGATGAACCCTTGTCCATTACGTTGGCATGAACCGCACGGTGAAGCTGTATCCGCGGGTTATGGCAACTACCGCAGGGGAATCCCGTTTGGAAAGAAAACGAAACTTAAAGATCATCCCAGCCGAGTGGCAAAAGAGCCTCGTTGGGCCTTGCCTTTGTGGGTGTGCGAGTAGTTGCTGCGAGATGTCGTGCCACGTTATTGTTGATCTACTCCGGGTAGGGAGTCAAAGCCGTCTGCTGCTGGTGGAACCAGTGCTGTTGATGGTGCTAAGAGGAGTTCTCACCGCGGCGCTGGATCCCTTTTGCGGTTATGCCACCGCCCTAAGTTCTACTGTCGAACACCGATTCCATATCCTGCATGCCTGGCGCACCGAACTGCTCGACCATCCGACGGGTCCGATGGGATCGTCAAGAACTTAATGTTCAAAATAAAAAGACCAATCGAATCGCACGTGGATACCGTCAATTCAAAAATCATCGACTACGCCCCTTGCTTAACCACGGCCGCATCGACGAAGATCGTACATCGGTACGGATCAAAGTTCACCGTTCCAGCCTTGTTACGCGGAGCTCTTAAGTCAAGCCAATATATTGTCATTTTTACCTTGTCGCCACAAATTATTGAATCTGCTGGCCCAGTAGTCGAACCAGTGCAACGAATCTATCCGGTTAATCCGTATATGCATGCGGTCGGTGATGGCATCGTCGCTGAATCCATGCATTTCCAGGATAAGGAACCCGTCAGATTTGTTCGGGTTGACCACGACGAGACTGAAACCGGGGTTGCACGCGAGCAAGCGATAATCGCAATCCCCCCAGGTGCGCATCCTGCGCAGTGTAGCAATCGATGACGCAAGGGTATGGTCAAAGTCCAAGGTATCGTCAAGCTGGTTCTTGGTGTGGCGCACGGCGTCTGAAGAGGGGTCCTGCACGACTATGCGGACGCGGCCGCCCTTGCTGAGGACCTTGGCCTTGATATCAGGCGCATTGACGAGCACGTTGACCGCGGTAGGCCCGTAGACCCACAGTTCGCCCCCGTCGGGTATGATTGCATTGAATACGCCCAGTGCGTCGCGGCTTTTGAGGATCACTTCCAGGGTCCCCGCAGCGCTGTCAATCCGGATGGTAGTCTGGAATACTAGGAAGGTAACACCGATCAGGATGCCGCTGAGCAGCACTGGCTGGGACGCGACCTCGAACAAACCCAGCAAGGTTAGTACAAGCCCGATGGAGAAGATCGTATATGCCTCCCGGCGTCGGCCATTGCGCAAATCTGCGATGATCTGCGCAGAAACTTCACGCCAATTCACGCTAATTCCCTCTCTGATAGTGCAACCATAAGAACCAGGTCTGCGATCTGGGCCTTTTCGTTGATGCGGATGTGTGAGTGTTGCCGTGAGTTGTCGGTCTGCGCTCCCAATCACTGACGTTTCGGTCACCTCATTATTGCTGCGTTAGCCGCTGATGTCGGGCTGGGCGTTTTGTTGGTGGAGGTTTGGCCTCGCACGGAAGGGCTGTCGGCGTTGGGCGGTTCCGAACTGGCGGCCCCCGTTTTTCTTGTCGTAGCGATCCGGAAGACGAGCCTCCAGGGAGCATCAACAAACGCTAGTAAAGAAAGTGAACTCACAATGTATTATGACGCGTTCTCGTGGGTTCGTAGGAACGGCGGCATAAGCAGATTCGCTGATCCCCGGCGATACAGTGCTGCAGGGCGACCTGTCGTGTGGACGCGCTGGTCGCCGGTTGGTTCGAGGGATCCGTCGGCGCGGGTGATCTTGCGGCGGAAGTTGCTAGGGTCGAGCGGCATTCCCCAGATGACCTCGTACACCCGTCGCAGGTCGCCGACGGTGAACGGCTCGGTGCAGAACATCATCGCAATGGTGGTGTATTCAAGCTTCGAGCGGGCCCGCTCCACGCCGTCGCGCAGAATCTGGACGTGATCGAACGCCAGTGCACCGTCCTGCATGGCGGTTTTGACTGGTACCCAGTACGCCTCCCGGGCATCCGTCCCGGCCACTGGCGTCGGCAGATCGGGCCCGAGTGCGAGGTATGCGGCGGTGATCACTCGGCCTCGTGGGTCCCGTGCCGGCTCGCTATAGGTTCGCAGCTGCTCAAGATGCAGCCGGGTTCCATCAACGCCGGTCTCCTCTTGGAGCTCGCGCAGCGCGGCCTCGTCGAGGGTTTCCTTGCCCTGCAGGTATCCGCCGGGTAGGGCGAGCTGCCCTTCGAACGGTGGGTTTCCTCGCTCCACGACCAGGACCTGCAGCTCGTCATCGCGCACGGTCAAGATCACCAAGTCCACTGTCACGGATACAGACACCGGATCACCTCCTATAGGTCACCTTGACTCTAACCCCTAGAGCGAATTAAAGTCGATCTGACCTTAAATTTCTGTGAGGGGGCACCATGAGCGACGCGCTGGTCACACCCATCCAGCAAGCACCCGCTAGCCATGACACGCACCTGCCCAGCGATTCGGCAGCAACGCGCCACCTGTGCGCAGGTGTGTACGTCGACCCGTCGTTCCGTGATCTGATCATCCGGAAGGCTCACAACGAGGCACGGAAGCGGATCGCGCCGTCTTATGGATTCGATCTCGTGCCGGTGGTCCGGCATGCCTGGCGGTCCTGGCTGCTGGAAACCGGGCACCTGTTCGCGACGCTGGTCATTCTGACAGCCGGCCTGGCGATCGACGGCCTGTTGGCCGTTATGATCATCTGTTGCGCGGTCATGCTCTGCCTCCTGCTCCGCAAGATCGCCCAGGAGTTTCCCGAGGTGTTCCGGCGGCACGTCGAAGAGACGTCCACGCGCTGGGGCTTCCGAGTCGACGCGAAGCGTCGACGTTTGTCCGAGCCGAACCTGAAGAGCCGCAAGCGACTTCTCAAGGCAATGCTCGCCTGTTGCTTGATCGCGGCGCTGTGCCCGCTTGCAGTGTCCCTCCTTCTCCAGGCGCCGCTTGCCTCGGCAGCCCGGCAGGCGACCGTGATCAGCTTCGTTCTTGTCTTCTGTGCGATCGTTGCCGGGGTGGTACGCCAGCGTCTGCTCTCAGCTGTAGCCCACTCGGAGACGCTGCGGCCGGTGACACTGACTCGCCGAGAGAAGATCATAGGCGAGCAGCAGGACTACACTTGCGTCGTCTATCACCGTCCTCCGCATCGGAGTGACGACGCCGATCCCCTGGATCTGCTGGCGCGCCCTGAGAGGCCATCGCCCTTCGTGGGCAGCGGCAGGCTCGTGAACCGCTGGTTGCCGCCGCTGACGGTGCAACTGCTCAAGCCCGGCGATGGGAGCTTGACGGAGCGTGAATACACCAAGCCCCCGTTCCACGCCCACAAACTGGTCGAGGCCTTGCGTACCAAGTTGACCGAACTCGGGTCCGACCCCGGCGCGGAAAATCTCCCGGGACTGACAGTGCTGGACCGGATCTACATTGCCGCGGCCGATTTCCCCGCCAACGCTGATCTCCTCCGCAGGAGTTGGGGAAAGCTCGAGATCTGGAAGATCATCGACGACCACCGACACGCCGGGCATCACTTTCTGGAAATCAGCGTGCCGATTTTCGGTGGGGAGTTGGTGGCCACTGTGCTCCTGCGCAATGCCGTTAAGTTAGGCAGAGAAGTTGATCTCCATGCTCGACATCACCGCAGCTCGCAGAGTCAAGAGACGATCTTGGAGAGCCTTAACTTAGCGGCATTGGTGCTCCTGCGGGTCAGCGTCAAGGGCCGCTGCCTGAGCCTCGATGTCGCGACCTGTGCACTCACCCGAACACCAGAGAAGTACCACGTTATCGATTGGTCCGGTGAGCGAGGAACCGGAGCCCTGCTTCACTCGGCAGCGCGCTGCGCCCTGGCCGTACCCGAGGATCTCCGGCGGCTATGGCGGTTGCTTGAGATTCCCTTGGTTCTCGGACGGGCCTGGTGGGCGCAGAAGGATCGCACGGCCGTTATCCGGCATAAATCCACAGGACTAAACGTGGCGGTGCGCGAGGAGATCGCCGACGTGTGGGAGAACGCTCAACTAGACCGCACCACGATCTATGACCACATGAAGATAGTCGAGCAGCGGATCCTCAAGACGACGAAAGACTTCCTCACTGACTATGGGGTGGACACCTCAGTATTCGAGAAGCAGGCAACCAACATCATCAACAGCGGGGTACTCAACATGGGCGGTGGTCAAATGACGGTCGAGCAGATGGCCGCAGGAATGAGCGCCCGGATCATCAACAACGGGCTCGGTAACAGTGAATCTGAAGGAGTGAGCGCGTGAACGACCTAATCCATAATTCAGGATTCATGGCTACCCGTGGCGCCACCACAAATATCGGCCAGTTGGCTGCGGGACCGGGTGCCGGGATCACCAACGTTCATCCCATGTCTCAGGCCACGCGTTCCACATCACGATCACGGAGCATTGGCCTGGTCACGATCAAAGCCACCGAGGCACGGGCTGTTATCGACGTCTTCGGCCTCACGAAGAATCGAGGAACGCTGAGCGGTCAGGACTTCTACACCGGGACCGTCGAGTCAGCCGATGGCGCGGTCGACCTTATCGCGACGCGCACGCTCGAGCAGGGCCAACGATCGATCATGCCCACCCTAGAGAGCCTCCGGCGACACAGTAACCCCGCCATATTCATTCTGGTGGGAATCGGCGGCGCCATCAATCGCAATCTCGTTATCGGCGATGTGGTTGTCGCAAACAGGGTCGTCTACTATGACCTACGCCGGGAGACACCCGAAGGAGCGCACCGACGCGGCGAGGAGCGACATGCCCCCGCCCCCATCACCCACGCCCTTAACGCGTTCTTTACCGACTACGGCGACCCAGCACAGCTCAAGTCGCCGGCCGGCCCATTCCTAGTACTGCCCGGGCCCATCGGATCCGGCGATGCCGTGATCATGGACGCCGAAAGTCAAATCCGGAAATTCCTTCTAACCTACAACGAGAAAATACTCGCCGTCGATATGGAAGCCGGCGGCCTCACTCAATTCTGCCACGAGATCCCACCACCCGATCACCCGCGTTGGTTGATCATCCGCGGAATCTCCGACCTCGCCGACCACGCCAAGACCTACGATCACCAACACTCAGCCGCTCACAACGCTGCTATCACCCTCCGACACCTGATTCCATACCTATCGGCAGGGTCTGACTGGACGCGCTGAGGTTTTCGTTTGCTCACGTTTCTTGTCTTTTGCCGCCCTCGCGGCTGCGCGCTTACAGGAAAATACAAGAGCTGGTCCACGGGCTGCCGAGCCGGGGGCGGACGGTAGTATCGATGTATCCGCTGGGAGTTGGGTTGGCGGTTGATGAGGGCAAGCTCGATACCGCAATATCGGCAACCGTGCTTCCAGAGATCAAAGGGTGGACCGGATCGACAAGCCCAGGCCGTTGCCTTGGCTGCCGCCGCTGATTCAGGCCGCTTGGCTTGAGTCAAAGCGCCACTCAAGCTTGTGAAGGGCGTCATACGCTGGTGGCCCGGTCAACGGTTCTATGAGCTGCCGGGGCCACCCGTGGCTGTATCTCTACTGACTCCGGATCGAACACCTTGCGGCCGCGAGGGGCTGGGTGAAGGTGGACCGTGCAAAGAGTGTCGATCACCGCCCGCATCGTTGCCAGGTCGGCGCTGCTGAAAGCGTGCACCGGGTCGTCGGCGGCGAGCACCGGAAAGGC
>JBOHFC010000372.1:0-10064 GCA_050701375.1 Pseudonocardiaceae bacterium | reverse complement strand
CCGCCGACTCACCGACCCCATTGCCTGGTCCTACTGGCGACGACGCCATCAACACCATGCCCGCGCCTGTCACTACCGCCGCCAAGAAGCTCAGCTCACGTGATAACGATCTACGGCTGGAGCACTAACGGGGTTCCGCCCCGGCCCGACCAGGCATGCCGTGGTCCGGCTGGTGGTGGGGGCTCCGGTTGGGCGGTGTGACGGTGCCCTGCCGGGCCCGTGATGGACCGCTCGCTGGCGGTGGTTGGCTGCTGTGAGCCGCCCGCCCGACCGGAGCCGACCATGACGCTACCGCGCACTGTTGCTGATGTCCTCACCGATCATGTGGTGTTCGAGGTCGAGTGCATCGATCGGATGTATTGCAATGTCTACGTGTCGCAGCTGCAGCACGCGGGCGGGCTGCTGGGCTATATCCAGCGGCAGCTCGGGTTACCCATCGCGTCGACCGCGCCGCTGGGGAAGATCACTGACGCGTTCAGCGCGGCGATGCGCCGCTTCGCCCGCGACCACTCGGTTCCGTGGGTGGACTTCGTCAAGGGCCAGCGCGAGGACGACGTCATGCAGGAGCACCTCGCGCGGTTTACCGGTGAGGAGGGGGTGCTGTTCATCGGCCGGGCGCAGGAGAAGACCAGCTTGTTCCGCACCGAGCGGCGCCGCGACGCCAACGGCGATTCTTACCCGTGGATCGTGCGCACCACCGGGGTGGTCAATCAGTTCTACGTCTATGCCGTCGATGCGGACTTCTGGCCGTTTTTCCTCAAGTTCTGCTCCTACTTCCCCTACAACGCCAAGCTGTGCCTCAACGGTCACGAATGGGCCAAGCGGCAGGCCGCGAAGGCCGGGATCGCCTTCACCGCCCTGGACAACGGGTTCGCCACCTGCCAGGACCCGGGCGCGGTCCAGGCGATCTGCGATCGGCTGGGTCCTGAGCAGATCGACGCGCTGCTGCGCAAATGGCTCGCCCGCTTGCCGCACCCGTTCACCGCCGCGGACCGGGCGGCGGGCTACCGCTACGACATCTCCATCTGGCAGGCCGAGTTCTCCCTGACCCGGTCCTGGACAAGCCGATCTCGGGGCGGGTGTTCTTCGAGCACGTCATCCGCGACAACCTCGACGCCGGCCGCCCCGACCAGGTCTGCCTGATCTTCGACCGCAGGCTGATGCGCACCGGACCGCGGCGCACCCCGGGCCGGTTCCGGACCCGGGTGATCACCGAGGGGGTCACGCCGAGCCTGCACATCGACTACAAGCACACCACGGTCAAGCAGTACCACAAGGAAGGGCGCGCATTACGCACCGAGACGACGATCAACGACACCGGTGACTTCGGGATCGGGAAACGGCTGACTAATCTGCCCGCGCTGCGGGAGATCGGCTTTTCCGCCAACCGGCGCCTGCTGGGCGCCCAACGACTCAGCCACAACCCGATCCGGGCCGCCGAAGCGTTCACCGCCGTGCACGAGCCGATCATCCGCGACGACGGACACCGCATCGCCGGACTCCGCATGGGCGACCGGCGGGCGCACGCGCTGCTCCAAGCGCTGCTGACGTTCCGGCCCCAGCCCAACGGTTTCCTCAACCGCGACCTGCGCGGCGTTCTCGCCGGCCTGCTCGGCAGACACCCTGGTGAGATCACCGCCGGCCAGATCAGCTACGACCTACGGCGGCTGCGCGCGCACGGACTCATCGCCCGCATCCCAAAAACCCACCGCTACCGCATCACCGAAACCGGGCTGCACCACGCGATGCTGATCACCCACGTCCACACCAGGCTGCTCCAACCAGCACTGGCCCAGCTCACCGACCCCGCCCCACCCGCCCCCAGCACGCTACGCACCGCCGCCCGCAACTACCAGCGCGCCCTCGACCAACTCACCCACCAAGCCAGACTCGCCGCATGAACCTCCAAACCTGACTCGATCTTGCCGACTTCGTCGGCCTCAGCAAGCTAGCGCGCGTTCCTTTACCAGGTTGCGGTACAGCGTGGCCAGATCCAGATAGGGCGCGTCGTCTTCGGGGTCGACGTGGGCCTCGTAGCGGCCGTGGTCCAAACACACCGCGGTGAACAACGCGCCGTCCTCATCGAGGTGGGTGAGTTTGGTGCGGTTGGCGCGTTTCTCTGCCCACCCGCATTCGGGGCACGGGAGCCGGATGTGCACGACCCCGTGGGAGGGAGCCAACCACCAGCGGATGTCCTCCAGCCGTTCCAGGCTCCGCAGGAACTCCGCCCGGAAGCTTGGCGTGGCTTGTTGGTCGGTGTAGGTCTCGACCACGTAGTCGGTGTCGGTGGCCTGCGATACCGAGTCGAAAAACGCCCGGTAGTAGCCCTCGATCAGCTCGCCGATTCCATCCTTGCCCAAGGTATGCACGTACGCCTGCTGGTAAGCGGTGTGCGTCTCGGGATCGAGCACGACCTCGTGCGGGGCGTTGTCCAGTGCGCCGAACCGCACACAGGTGTCGATGGAAAACTCCCGGCGGGCGATCTTGGCGGGCAGGAACGCCGCGGTCTGTACCAGGTTGGTGCCCAGGTGCGGGGCGCCGTTGATCTGGGTACCGACCACGAACTCGATTCGGGACGGTCGTGCGGCGTGCACGCGGGGCCGCAGCACGTCGATGGACCGCAAGAGCGCGTTGGATAGCACACTGTTCGGCGAGATCAGCAGCGGCACGGCGGGCAAACTGGGCATGGCGTCACCGATCCCGGGATGGTTTGGGCAGTCGGAGGTTGGCGCAAATGAACCCCAGCCGGGCTGCCGCGGAGTCGGGGGCTACGAACACCGGTTCGTAGCCGGCGTCGTAGTAACCCTGCACGATCAGCTCGTGCGCCCGGCGGATTTCGCGGTCTTTGGCCCAGACAATGTCGTCGGGGTCCTCGAAGGTGTCCAGCGGGTCCAGCACGAAGATCATGTCGTACCGGTACAGCCGGGTGGCCTGTTCCAGTTGCGGGGTAGCGCCGAGTCCGAAGAACGCCTCCCAGCCATAACCGTCGGGGATGCCCCGGTTGTAGAAGCGGATGCCGTGCTTGTGGGCCGCGTACTCGGCGATGAACGCCGCCAGCACCTCCAGCGAGTACTCGTGGCGGTCCTCGCGGCGTAGGTGGCGGCCCAGCCGTTCGCGATGCTTGCGGTAGATCTCCCGGCCCGGCTCGGCCGCCATACACGGGATACCGGCCGCGCGGATGGCCTCGATCAGGTCGTCCTTGCCCGAGGACGGTCCACCAGTGATCACATACCGGCGCGGGTCACCGTTGGCGGCGGCCGATAGAGCCTGGCCGAGCGCGGTGGTTGTGGTGGTCACGAGATCAGCCTTTCCGTTGTCAGCGGCAAGGTCTGGCCGTCCGGGTCGGCGAAGGCATCGGCCCAGGACGCGCCGAGTTCCGGTTCGTCGTGGAGCGCGGCCAGGAAGCTGGCAGGGTCGGCCTCGCCAGCGGCGGCCTGGCGTAACCGATCGGCCTGCTTGTCGGTCATCGGCGGAGTCCACCCGGCCAACGCCACGAGATCGTGAGCACTAACGTCGTTGATGTCAGCGCCGAACGCCCTGGCGTAACTGGTCGCTGCCAAGCTGGCCTGGGCCCAGCGCCAAGCCGCGGTGCCCGCCTGGCAGACCACCTGCTGCCGGTCGGCCCCCAAGCTGAGCCACCGCGCCACCGCGAGCAGCTCAGCGCGCGCGGCGTAGATCGCCGCCCACAACCGGGAAAGGGCCTCCTCGTGCTCGGCCACTTCCCAGGCGAACGGGTCTTCCGGAACCGTCTGCCGCCCCGCCGACTGGGCCAGGCGCGGCGCGATCACGGGGGACCGGGTGAACCGGTCGGCATCAGCGAGCAGCGCCGCGGCCAACTTGTCGATCAGGCGCGGCTCGACCCGCTTGCGGAAGTGATGCACCTCGTGACCGGCCGCGCCTGCGGCGAGCTCACGCCGGACGGTCAGGGTCTGGCCGGGCTCGGCCGGTGGCAGCCCGAACAGGGCGCGAGCCGCCGCGGCGTAACGAGCATCGGGGAACCGGGCCAACAGGCCACGTACGACACCGTCCAATGCCGCCGTGCGGCTCGCCGGGTCATCCGGATTGATCGCTCGCGAGATCACCCCCCGCAGATCCAACAGGACTGGGTCCGCCGTGGCCGCAGTGATCGGCAGACCACGCCGCAGGACCCGCCCGAGAGCCGCAGTTACCGCCCCCACTTCTGGGCTTTTCCTGGGCACGAGTCCAGTTAAGCTGAACGCCCACAAAAAGCCCACTAGGTTCGCCCAGAGAACGTCCAGTCCACGGGAGATCGATTGCCCGGCCTCGACCTATCACCTACGCAGTCGGATGGCACGGCCGCAATCATGCCGGAAGCAGGCCGATCGCCGCCTTCGCCTGCCGCACCTTCTCGCCGGCCTGTTCGCGGGCCCGCTTGGCGCCGGCACGCAGCACCGCCCGGACGTACTCCGGGTCGCGGGCTAGCTCGACGTACCGTGCCCGGACCGGCGTCAAGGTAGCCACAACGGCGTCGGCGACTGCCTCCTTCAGCTCGCCGTAGCGGTCGAACAGCTGAGCCACGCGCTCGGGCTCATCTCCGGTGCAACTGGCCAGGATGGCCAGCAGATTAGACATTCCCGGCTTGCGTTCTGGGTCGTAGACCACCTCGCTACCGGTGTCGGTGACTGCCCGCATCACCTTGCGCCTCAATGCATCGGGCTCGTCGAGCAGTCGCAGCGCACCTGCAGTCGAGGAGCTTGATTTGCTCATCTTCTCGCCGGGCGCCGCCAGGTCCATGATCCTCGCAGCGAACGGTGGATTGACCGCCCGCGGGACTGTGAAGGTGCGCCCGTAGCGGGTGTTGAACCGGCACGCCACGTCGCGGGCCAGTTCCACGTGCTGGCGCTGGTCCTCGCCGACCGGGACCTCGTCGGTGTCGTAGAGCAGGATGTCGGCGGCCATCAGGATCGGATAGGTCAGCAGTGACATCCGGACCTGTTGCTGGCGACGGGACTTCTCCTTGAACTGGATCATGCGCTGCGCCTCGCCGTACCTCGTGGTGCACTCCAGCAGGTAGTGCAGCTCGGTGTGCTCGGGTACGTGCGACTGGACCAGGAACAGGCATTCGTCGGGGTCGGCGCCTGCGGCCAGTAGCGAGGTGGCGAACTCCAACGTTCGCCGCCGCACCTGCGCTGGATCGTGTTCCTGGGTCAGGGCATGCAGGTCGGAGATGAACACCACCGTGTCGGTCCTGGCCTGCTCGGCGATGATCGGTCGCATCGCGCCGACGTAGTTGCCCAGATGCAGGTTGCCGGACGGGGTGAACCCGGTGAGTCGCCGTGGCATCGATTAGCTCCCGTGGATCGGGGCCGCCGTAGCCGGGCCACCGGGGCGCAGACACGCGAAACGGCCGCCCAGCTCGGGCGGCCGCGGTGTCGAGGTACGCGGAGAACAGTGCCGCCCGTCAGGGGCGCCACCAACCGAGATAGTTGCACGTCATCCGCATGTCCTGACCGTAGCACCGAAGCTACCTGGGGCACATAGGAACCGCATTGAGTCACGAGGCCGTTCTACGGGACGACCCTGACGTCGGATCCGGGTCCACACCGAGGCGATCGCAGCCCATGCGAGGGAAAGTGAGAGGGGGCCGCCACGAGGAGGATTCGATGAGCACGTCACTGACCCGTCGCCGAGAAGGCAAGGTCATCGCCGGCGTATGCGCCGGAATCGCCGATCGATACGGCTGGGACGCCAACATGGTGCGGCTTGTGTTCGTTCTGTCTTGCCTGCTTCCCGGTCCGCAGTTCGTGGTCTACCTGGCGCTGTGGGTGCTGATGCCCAAGCGGCCCTACTGAGCCAGCCGCCCGATCAGGGAAGGCGCGCGCGCAACCAGCCGTACCAGCTGGCGATACCGTCACCGGTGGTGGCTGAGAGCTGCAGCACCTCCACGCCTGGGTTCGCCCGTCTCGTTCCATCCAGGAAAGCGTCGACGTCGAAGTCGACGTACGGCAGCAGGTCGGTCTTGTTCAGCAGCACCAGATCGGCGGCGCGGAACATCTGCGGGTACTTCCGCGGCTTCTCGGCACCCTCGGTCACTGAGGTGATGACCACCCGGGCCTGCTCGCCTAGGTCGAACAACGCCGGGCACACGAGGTTGCCGACGTTCTCGATCAGCACCACCGAGCTGTCCGGCGGGTCCAGCGTCTGCAGCCCACCGGCCAGCATCTGCGCGTCGAGATGGCAGCCAGATCCGGTGTTGATCTGCACCGCCGGAGCGCCGGTGGCGCGGATCCGGTCGGCGTCGAGCACCGTCTCCTGATCACCCTCGACGACGGACACCCGCAGCTCGGCGCCCAGTTCCCGGATCGTGCGCACGAGCAGGGTGGTCTTACCGGCACCGGGTGAGCTCATCAGGTTCACTGCGAGGATGCCGCGTTCCGCCAACCACTTGCGGTTGAGCTCGGCGAGACCGTCGTTGCGGGCCAGCACCGCCTGCTCGAGCGTCACGGTGCGGGTCTCAGGATGTCCGTGCCCATGGCCGTGCTCGTGCCCATGGCCGTGATCGTGATCTTCGAGGATGGCGCTGCCGGAGCAGCCACACGTCGCGCACATCAGACCAGCACCTCGACTTCCCGGATTTTTAGTTCTTCTCCCGCGAGCAGTTCGCGGTTCGCGCTGCCGCACTTGCAGAGCACCAGCAGGTCGTTCAGCTCGAACTCCGCGCCGCAGTCCCGGCAGCGGGCCTTCCCTGTGGGTTGGATGATCTCCAGCGACGCTCCCTCAAGCGGAGTGCCCGCGGTCACCAGATCGAAGCAGAACCGGACCGAGTCTGCCACCACACCGGACAGCGTGCCGATCTCCAGGCAGATGCGCTGCACCGGCTGGTCACCCATCCGGTCGCATACCGCCTGGATCACGCTCTGGGTGATCGCCATTTCATGCACAGGAGCGCCCTCCTCGACTCGGCACCAGTGCAGCCCTCTGCCGGGATCCTGTCAAGGCGCGAGAGAATGCTCTTGTGCAGCACTGTATCCGAGTTGAAGTGCGGGTCGAAGGTGTCGTCCAAGGTGTCGGGTTCCGGCCCTACGTCCACGGTCTGGCGCACCGTCTCGGCCTGTCCGGCCGAGTGGGCACCGACACCGCCGGGGTCTTCATGGAGATCGAAGGAACCCAGCAGCTAGTCAGCGAGTTCCTCGCGACGCTACCGGCGCAGGCCCCCCCGCTGGCGGTCATCGAGCAGGTGCGGACCAGTCCGCTGGTGCCCACCGGGGAACCGGGTTTCCACATCGTGTCCAGCAACGCCGCCGGCCGCCCGGATACCTTGGTCTCGGCGGACAGCGCGACCTGTGCGGACTGCTTGCGCGAGCTGGCCGATCCCACCGACCGCCGCTTCGAGTACCCCTTCATCAACTGCACGAACTGCGGTCCGAGGTTCACCATTGTGCGCGACGTGCCGTACGACCGGCCGTTCACCACGATGGCGCCGTTTGCGATGTGCCCCGCCTGCGCCGCCGAGTACCACGATCCCGGCGACCGGCGCTTCCACGCCCAGCCGGTGTGCTGCCCGGCCTGCGGGCCCCGGCTGCGGCTGCTCGACGCCAACGGCGTCGACCTTCCCGGTGAACCGCTGGCTACCGCCGCAGCCTTGCTGACCGGCGGGGCGGTGCTTGCGGTCAAGGGTCTCGGTGGCTTCCACGTCGCTACGCTGGCCTCCGACGCTGCCGCCACCGCCTCGTTGCGAGCGCGTAAGCACCGCGAGGACAAGCCGTTCGCGGTGATGGTGGCCGATCTGGACACCGCGCACGCGCTGTGCGTGATCGATCCCGCGGCGGAGCGGGTGCTGGTTGGACGGCGCAGGCCGGTGGTGCTGCTGCCGCGCCGCCCGGACACGCCCCTCGCGCCGGCTGTTGCGCCCGGTAACCGCAATCTGGGGCTGATGCTGCCCTACACCCCGCTGCATCACCTGCTGCTCCGCGATACTGCCGCTCCCATCGTTCTGACCAGCGGAAACGTCTCCGACGAGCCGATCTCCTACCAGGACGACGACGCACGACGGCGCTTGGCCGGCATCGCGGACGCTTTCTTGACTCACGATCGGGCGATCCACATGCGCACAGACGACTCAGTGGTGCGGGTGTTCCGAGGCGCTGAACTGCCTGTGCGCCGGGCGCGCGGCTACGCACCCGAACCGCTGACCCTCGCGCAACCGGTGCCCCAGCCGATTCTCGGCTGCGGCGCAGAGCTCAAAAGCACCTTCTGCCTGGCCCGCGGCCGGCACGCGTTCATCTCCCACCACATCGGTGATCTGGAGAACTACGAGACCCTGCGCTCATTCACCGAGGGCATCACCCACTTCCGCCGACTGTTTGACGTGCAGCCGGCGGTGGTCGCCCATGACCTGCACCCGGAGTACCTGTCCAGCAAGTACGCGCACGACCTCCCCGACGTTGAGCTCATCGGAGTACAGCACCACCACGCACATATCGCGTCCTGCCTGGCAGACAACCGCACGGCGGGCCCGGTGATCGGTGTGGCCTTCGACGGGTTGGGCTACGGCAGCGACGGCACCTTGTGTGGCGGTGAGTTCCTGCTGGCTGATCTAGCCGGGTTCCAGCGGCTGGCGCATCTGGTTCCGGTCCCGATGCCGGGGAGCACCGCGGCCATCCGGCAACCCTGGCGGATGGCCGCCGCCTACCTTGGTGCCGACGCCCCGCAAGAGCTCGCGCTGCGCCACGCCGAGCACTGGGACGCGGTGCTGGCGATGGCGCACCGGCAGGTCAACGCCCCGCTGACGTCAAGCGCCGGCCGATTGTTCGACGCTGTCGCGGCGGTACTCGGGATCCGCGACACGATCAACTACGAAGGCCAGGCCGCGGTGGAACTCGAACAGCGAGCCGACCTGACCGAGCGGGGAAGCTACCCAGCCGCAGTGACCACGGGACCAGCGCTGCAACTGCACGGCGCGGACCTGGTGCGCGCCGTGGTAGCCGACCTACAGGCTGGGGTGGCTCCGGAGGTGATCTCCACCCGATTCCACCACGGCGTCGCCGATGCGATCGTCCGCGTCTGCGTGATGCTGCGGGACTCCACCGGCGTGGGCGCCGCTGCCCTATCCGGCGGGGTGTTCCAGAACGTGCTGTTGCTCGAGCGCACCGTGCTAGGCCTCGAGAGATCCGGTTTCCAGGTGCTCACCCACTCTCGGGTCCCGCCCAACGACGGCGGCATCAGCCTCGGACAGGTCGCCGTCGCCGCCGAAGTATTGCGGTCTGGATCCGGAACGCCGTAATCGAAGGGTGTACCCGAGCCCGCCGGCGTTTCCTCGCCGACGGTCGCTCGTCAATCCTGGTTCTCCCGAACTCAACCACGGAGCTGTTCCACGCCAGCACGACAGCTCTTCGGTTGAGTTCGGGAAACCCGGAGCAGGGCAGCACCCCTGAAGTGAGGTTTCGACTAAACGATCCTTGGACTGTCTCATGACCCGTCTACTGAACGATTACGGATCGGTTCGGTTTTCTCCTCCTCTTCGGCGTGGCGGGACCCAGAACACAAAGGAACGAGGAGATCTGGTTTTATGCTACCGAAACCAGGGGAGGCGCGGTCCCGCGTGTCCGATCTGCGGGGATCGTGGTGCAAGCGGGCCGCAGGGCTGGTGAAAGGGGACACTACTATGCTGCACGGCACCCGACGAATAAGACGCGTCGGAGCCGCGCCTGGCGTTCGGTCGTCAATTCTCGACCTCACCGTGGTTACTCCGCAGGCGGCGGGACGAGGTCGGCCCGGTGGGCTCAAACGGGGGACTGGCGGAGGCGGCGATTTAAAGACCGCCCCCGCCGGTTGGTATTCCACCCATAGATCATGATCAGGTGGACGGACTCGGGGAGTGATCGCGTGGACGACTTGTGGTCTGATGATTTCGAGGTGCTGCACTGGGTGATTGAGCGCTTCGAGCGCAACGGGCACAGTGTGGAGGTGGGTGAGGTGCTCCGCGTCTTTCCCGAGGAGCACTACGACAGTGTCCGGGAGTCATTGCGACGCTTGAGCTCTCACACCTACCCCGTGGCCGTCAACGGCAGCGGGTCAGGACGACGTGGCAAGCCAGCGGCGTC
>JBOHFC010000371.1:0-9231 GCA_050701375.1 Pseudonocardiaceae bacterium | reverse complement strand
AAGTCAACAACGACAACCCGAAACCATTCGTGTGGACCGCGACCGCCGAACAGATCCTCGCCAAGGTCGCCCGCGGACGGGTCGCCCTCCAACAAGTGGAAAGTCAATAACGAGACACTACACTAGGTGCGCCGCACCCTCCGTCAAGGCGGACCTCCACGCGGACGGCGAGCGCCAGTGCAGCACCTGGTCGCCGATGCGAGCTGGTCGTAACTCGCAGCCCTCTGGGTCAAGGTCAGTTAAGAGCTTCTTGCAATCAACACTATCGCGATGTATCGTGAGCGTGTCGCCAAAATAGGAGCGACGGACACTCAGAGGAGAAGTCATGTATCCCGATCATCACCACTCACACCGGCACGGCCACCGTGCAACCGACGGCGGTCCACCCGGTCAGCAACGTCACCACCCCGACGCACGGCCGGACGGGCCTGGCGGTCACCGGGCCCGCGGGGGTCGTCCTCATGGGCCAGGCCGCGGGCGAGCCCAACGCGGCGACGTGCGCACTGCACTGCTGCTGCTGCTCGCCGAGGAGCCCATGCACGGCTCCCAACTCACGCAGGCGATCACCGAGCGCACCTCCGGGGCCTGGCGACCCAGTCCCGGTGCGGTCTACCCCACGCTCAGCCAGCTCGAAGACGAAGGCCTGATCGACACCGTCGCCGGGGGAGGCCGCAAACTGGCCACCCTCACCGACGCCGGCCAGGCATACCTGCACAACCACGGCGAAACGATGCCTGACCCGTTCGCCGAGTTCACCGCACGCTGCGGTGGCGGCAGCGACCTTCGAGGAGCCCTGGAGGAGCTCCGCTACCCCACCCGCCAACTCGCACTGGGCGACGCGGCACAGGTGCAGGCTGCGCGACAGGTCCTAGCCGACGCGCGCCGCTCGCTCTACCTCATCCTCGCCGGCTCCCCGACCCCCGGAAACGAGGCCGGCGAGCAGTGACGAGCAGGACTACCTGCCGCTGGAACGGCGCAGGCGAGCGCCCGCGCCCGACAGGTACACGCCCAGACCGAAGATGAGCACCGCGATCGGAACGTGCGCGGCGATCAGCTCATTCGCGCCGCCCTTCGTGATCGCCTCGCCCAGCCCCGTTTGGACAACGATCAGCACAAACAGGCCAAGGCCGCCGAAGGTGAGCGCCGAGCTCGCGCGCCGCAGCGCGATCGCTGCCACGGCGGTGGCCAAGGCGAGGACCACGACGACGAAGGCACCGATCTCATGCACGGTCACCCAACCGTGCTGCCCGTGGCGGCCGACGAACTCGCCTGCCCACAGCGCTTGGAGTAGCACACCGAGCAGCGTCAGACCGTTCAAGATCGAAAATATCCGCACCGCTCCTGGAGACGCGTGAACTCCGGCGATCGGTTCGGGTGTGGTCGAAGTGCTCATCGTGTACTCCCCCTCGTTTCGGGCCCGCTCCAGTTCTATCGCAAGCGCGAACACCCGCGATAGCTCACGCTAGTCGGACGGAGCTTCGTCCACCGCCCGGTGCCCAGGCACCTGGTACCCGTCCCGTCTGGAGATCCGCCCATGCGTCCTGCACGCTGCAGTCCGGTGTCGACGCCACCCTCCGGCTGGTGATCGACCCGACCCTCGACGGGATCACCGGTCGCTACTACAACGGCCAGCGTGAGGCCCGCGCCGACCCGCAGGCATACGACCCCTCCGCCCGTGCTCGCCTCCGCGTGCTGTCCGATCAGCTCACCGGCCTCATGTCGGGGTAGCCGCGAACCTCTGGTGGGTATGTGCGGGCGACTCGCAGCTCGTACAAGTATCGCTTGACGATCATGCCACCGTACTTGCCGTCGATGAGCTCGGCGATGCAGGTGAGAAGACGCTGGCGGCGATCCGGTCGCAACGCCCGGTGGCCGGAGTAAGTGCGCAGCACGTCGAGATAACTGCTCGTGGTGTAGGCGACGTCCTGCTGGTAGCGCCGTCGAACGGCGGGAAGGAACAGTTCCGAGGCATCCACCTCGTCGATGGCGGGGGGCACCGCCTCGGCAGCAGGCAGGTGCTGGGCTTGGTGCGTCGCGGGGTCCCACCGTTCGTAGCACGATTGTGCGTCAGCGAAGAACGCGTCGGTGCCGCCCGAGACATGGATGGTGGTGACCGTGGCGAGCGTCCCGCCCGGGCGAAGCGCGGCAGCGGCCTTGATCGTCCGGACATCGAGGTCGAGCCAGTGCCAGGCGGTAAAGGCACACAGGGCGTCGAACGGCTCCTTCGGTAGTGGCCAATCCTCGAACGCCGAGACCACCACCTCGACCGATGCCTGGGTGAGCTTCCGGCGCAGTACGGCGGCGAGCTCGGGCCCGAGCTCTATGGCCACCACGTGGGCTCCACGGGTAGCGAGCACGGCGGTGGCCTGCCCGGTGCCGGGACCTATCTCGGCGAGCCGGGTTCCGGGCCCGATCTCGGCCAGCTCACCGAGATCGTTGACCAGCTCGTCGGGGTAGTTCGGGCGAGCCTTGTCGTACAGCTCGGCGTCCTGATTGAAGATCGCGCGCAATTCCGCATCTGCCACGTCAAGCATCCTGCAACTCGGGCGACCATGCGACAGCTCGAGGGCGATGATGGATCCCATGGCGTTGAGGACGGTGCTGACCGAGTCCTTGTCGATTCAGTACCCGATCGTGCTTGCCCCGATGGGCGGTTGCGCCGGCGGAGCGGCAGCCGCATCGAACGGTGGCGGGCTGGACCTGGTCGGGGGCGGGCGCGGCGACCCCGACTGGCTCGAACGAGAGTTGGCACCTGGCAGCCCTCGGCTCCGACAACGTGCGCAAGCTCTATAGCGCCTGACGAGCCGCCATCGAGGACATCGAGCTCGAAACAACAGTACTGAAGTCGTACCCGGAGGGTGGGCCTAGCATCCCTCCAGAGTTATCACGGGGAAACGAACGCCGTGCGTCCCGGAGGTGGACCGTCAGGCGCGAACTTCAGTGCACCACCAGGGTTGCGAGGCGGTCGGCCAGTCGGGCGGCTATGTCGGCTGGGGTGGCCAGCATGGCGATCTCATCGTGGACTTCTCGCGCTGCCTCATCGAACTCCCCGGACAGCGCGCGGCCTAGTCCCGCACGGATCGCTGTCGGCGCCGGATCTGCGGTCACCGCGCATCCCCGCTGGGACACGGTCGCCGCGTTGAGGAACTGGTCGGCGCCTTGTGGCACGATCACCTGGGCAACGCCGGCGGCCAGTGCGGACAGGGTGGTGCCGGCGCCACCGTGGTGGATCACGACCGAACAGCTGGGCAACGCGGCGGTCAGCGGGAGCCACCGGTAGGCCCGCACCGAGTCCGGCAGCGTGCTCAGTTCTACCGGATCGCTACCGAGCGCCACCAGAACCTCCAGCGGCTCGGCTGCGACGGTGTCGATGAGGTTGCGGACCATCCCGACTCCACCCAACCGCGGCACCACCGTGCCCATCGTGAGCAGTATCCGGGGCCGGGTCGGGGGGTCCAGCAGCTCCTCGGGAACAGCGGCGCCGCCGTTGTAGGGCACCGGCTGCATGATCCACCGTCCAGCGGCGGGTTCGGATCCCAGGCTCGGCGGCGCGATGCGGATGATCGCGACCGGGTCGGCCACCGGGCCTGCCGCCACCCGGGGCCAGATCTCCGCGACGAACGTTGCGCCGTCGCCGACCAGACCGATGGCGTGTTCGACGGCGGGCAGCCCGAGCCGGGAGGCCACCACCGCACCGGCAGCTTGCAACTCTCCGTAGACCACTACGTCGGGCCGCCAGCGCCGGGCCACGCGTTCGGTTCCGGCCACCATCAGCTCGCTGACCCGAGCGAACAATTGCACCGCGCGTTCCCGAGCCAGGGCCGGCGTCGGCTGCGGTCCTGACCCGCCGGTGGTCATCCCCACTGACTGAGCCACTTCATACATGTTCGTTCCTGGGGCGACATCAACTGCTGTCAGCCCAGCACCCGCGGCTCGCTGCACTCCATCACCAGTAGTGGCGACGAGCACGTCGTGACCATCCGAACGCAACGCCCACGACAACGGCACCATGGGAAACACGTGCCCGGTACCGGGCGAGGCCACCACCAACACGCGCATCCGGCTGACCCTAACCACCTCCACCCGAGTGCACGTCGCGCCGGGTAAATAGCGTGATGAGGCCGTTGAGGGCTCGTTCCGCGTCGATGCCGAACGGGGTGTCGGTGACCAGGTAGGTCCAGGTCGAGGTCGGTCGTTTGATCACCCTGGCCAATTCGAGGACGCCGTCTTCGAGCCGTGTAGTGCTGAAGGTGGCTTGCGTGTCACGTTCGACGTCGGCGGTGAAAGTGCGGATGGCGCGCATCGCTTCCTGATGGAACTCGTCCAAGGGGGAAAGGCCGGTGAGGCCCCTGGCGAGTCCTCGTAAGTGAATTCCTTCACGGAGTTCGGCGAGGAATTCAAGGTGTTGAGTCCATCGCAGATCAAGATGGTAGAGCCATATCTGGCGCCCAGCCTGGTCGACGGCTACCTCGCCAAGGGTCGCGACCAGGGTGGAGTATCGATCGGCACATCGGCGGGCGAGATCCTCCGACCCCGCCCGAGTGCGCAGGATCTGCTCGCGGTGGTTGAGGACGCGGTCGCGTTGCTGATCGATGAGATGGTGGTAGTTCCATGTGGTGGAGTGGATTCTCCGGTTGTCTGCCTGCGCGATGCGTTGGGCTTGATCGACAGCTGCGGTCGTGCGTGGATCCTCGACCGAGGTGGGTATGCCGACGCCGTGCCGGGTGAGGATTTCATCGTCGAGACTGGTGAAGAACTCGCTGCTGCCGGGGTCGCCCTGCCGGCCGGCGCGGCCGCGGAGTTGGTCGTCCAGACGACTGCTGGCGTGACGGCCGTAGCCCATCACGTATAGCCCGCCCAGCTGCACCACCCGTTCCTGCTGGTGGGTTGCGTCGGGCCCGGTGCCACCCAGCCGGATGTCGGTGCCTCGGCCGGCCATCTGCGTGGAGACCGTGATCCGCCCGATCTCACCGGCCCGGGCGATGATTGCCGCCTCCTCAGCGTCATTGCGCGCGTTGAGTACCGCCGGATCCAACCCCTGTTCCCGCAGCGCGGAGGCAAGCTCCTCGGAGGCTGCCACGCTTTGGGTACCGATCAGGATCGGTCGACCCGTGGCGTGGATCGCGCGGATCCGCCCCACGGCCGCGTCGCGGCGCTGATCCGCGGTGACGAAGATCTGATCCGCGATATCGATTCGGACGCACGGTTGGTGCCGCGGCACAACCATGACCTCGAGCTGGTGGAATTCCCGCAGTTCGTCGGCGACCGCAACCGCGGTGCCGGTCATGCCGGCGACCAGCCGGAAGCGTCGTACGAGATTGCCGATGGTGATCGAGTCGAGAACCTCCCCGGTAGGGCTCGGGGGCACCCGTTCCTTGGCCTCGACAGCGGCCTGGATCCCGTCTGGCCAACGTTGCAGCGCCGCCACCCGCCCGCGCGACGGGTTGATCAGCTGCACCACGTCATCGCGCACGATGTAGTCCACGTCCCGGCTCAGCAGCACCAGCGCGTGCAGGGCGACATTGATCCCCGCCAGCGTTGTGGCGTGGGCTGCGGTATAGAGGTTGAGCACCCCTAATGCGTCTTCCACCACCGTCGTGCCGTGATCGGTCAACGCCACGTTGCGCTGCTCGGCATCGACCCGGTAGTCCCGGCCGGGACGCAGCGTGCGCACCACATCCATCATGACGGGGTCGATCCCGTCGTCGGGCATCGCGCCGGCCAACACCAGCGGCACTCGTGCTTCATCGATGAGTATGGAGTCGATCTCATCGATTATCGCCACATCCAGCTCGGGACCGACACGATCCGCGACTTCAGTTACCAACCGGTCGCGTAGCAGGTCGAAACCGATCTCGCTGACCGCGCCGTAAACCACCTGCGCCGCGTACCCTTCGCGGCGGCGCCGTGCCGAATGTGACTGCTGCACGCAGTCCACCGATACACCCAACAGCGCATATACCGGATGCATCCACGCACAGTCGCGTTGCGCGAGATAGTCATTAACCGACAGCACATGCACCCGGCGGCCTTGGGCCGCGAAACCAGCGGCGGCGATTGCGCCGCACAGCGTTTTCCCCTCGCCGGTGGCCATGTCGACCACGTGACCGGCCACCATCCCCAGCACACCCAGCAACTGCTCGTCGAACAACCGCTGACCCAGCGCCCGCCGGACAGCTTCCCGACCCGCGGCGCAGAACTCGGCCAGCCGATCGTGGCTGCGCGCCGGCGCGGGCGCAACGAACATCGCTCGCACGGACTCGGCCAGCTCAGCGTCGGTGACCCGCCGGTACCGTTGCTCCCAGGCACCTGCACCATCCACTACCGGCCGAAACTGCCGCAAATCCACCGCTGCAGGCCGCTGCAGAAACCGCCGCACGCCGTCCCGGACCGCAGCAAACACCACATCCGCACCGTACAACGCTTCCGGCGGTCAACCCCGAGGCGACTGATATGCGGATAGGAAGGCCCACATCAGCGTGGACGCGGCGGCCTGCGTGCCCACGGCCGTGTTGAACGGGATGTCCACCTGGGTAGCCCGCGGCCAGTAGTGGTTCACCCCGTTGTACAGCACGGATTCCACGGCCGATCCATTCCGGCACTTTGCCCACAGGATTAGTTGGGCCGGTGCGATGGTTGTGCTGGCCGACGTTGCCCCGCAGCCGTTGCGGGCGCGCCAGTGCGCCACCACCGACTCGATCACCTGGGTAGTGGTCTGGACCGGGTTGGTGGTGGATGGCTCCGGATCGGCGGTGCCGGCGCCGATCCACGCCGGCACCGCGATTCTCGTGTCCGCACAAGTCTCGGGCGGCCCGGCACCGTAAACGGCGAACGCGGCGAACAGCGAGGGATGTGCACAGATCTCGGTGAAGGCCATTCGCGCGCCGTTGCTGTAGCCGACCAGATAGACCCGCGAGCCGTCGACCGAGAAATGACTCGCCACGTCACCGCTCACCGCGGCGAGGAACGTGGAGTCGTCGATATGAGCTGTCCCGGCGTCACCGCAACAACCGTCGCCGGAGTTCCAGGACTGCCCGTAGCCGACCGGGTAGACCAGCACGGCTTTTCCCTGTTGCGCCAGTGGCAGGAAATCTGTCCTGATTTCTTCCTGCTGCAGGGTGATTGCCCTGCCGTGCAGTACCACCAGCAGCGGCAACGCCGTGTGTTGGTCGGCCGGGGCCACCACAAAGTACGTGCGCTGTGTCCCGCCGATGTTGAGGGCACGCATCGAACTCGTCGTGCGCGTGGTCGCCGCGGGCTGGGCTGTCGTCGTCATCGCAGTCGGGGTCCTCGACGACCCAGTCGGCGTCGAGACCGATGTCCCGCAGGAAGTCAGCATCGCCAGCGCGAGGCACAGCAACACCTGACATCGTCGAGGTACTCGAATCGCCTCGATTGCGGGCTGGCGATGGTGCGACGTCACGGCAGCTAGTCTGCCAGCGCACGATGCGAAGGTCGGGTAGGTCCGATGCGGCCTCCCGTCCAAGCTGCTTGCCCTCGGTCCGCGTGACCGGGAGTCTGGCGTCCGTGGCGCTCACGTTGACGGGGATCAACCGGTATCCGGTCAAGTCCTGCCGGGGTCATGGCTTGACCCACGCCGTGGCCGAGCCGTGGGGTTTGGCCGGTGATCGGCGATGGATGATCGTCGACGACGAGGGCCGCGTGGTGACGGCCCGGGAGTACCCGAAGCTGGTGCTGGTCACCCCGGAGTTCGACACCGGCAGGCTGCTGGTGCAGGCGCCCGACGCCGACCCGCTGCTGGTCGGGACACCGGATGGATCGGTGGTCACCGACGTCCGGGTCTTCGCCAGTGAGCTGGCGGCTGCCCCGGCATCGGAGGAGGCGCACGCCTGGTTCAGCACGGTGGTCGGCAAGCCGGTCCGGTTGGTGTACCTCAGGGATCCCGCGCAGCGCAGGCCGAACCCCGCGTACAGCCGAGAGCAGGACCGGGTGTCCTTCGCCGACGGCTACCCGATGTTGCTCGCCACCGAGGAATCCCTGGCCGCATTGAACGATCTCATCGCCGTGGGCCCCAGGCCGGAGGAGGGGCCGGTGTCGATGACGCGGTTTCGCCCGAATCTAGTCGTCGCCGGTGCACCCGCCTGGGCTGAGGACGGTTGGCGGGTGCTGCGCATCGGAACCGCGAACTTCCGCGTGGCGAAAGCCTGCGACCGCTGCGTGCTCACCACGATCGATCCCGACACCGCGAGCAGGGGCAAAGAGCCGCTCAGCACGCTGGCACGTCATCGGCGGTGGGATGGCAAGTCCTGGTTCGCGGTCAACCTCATCCCGGATTCCCCCGGCGCGATCCTGCACGTCGGCGATCAGATCGAAATCGTCGAGCACTACCGGTCCCGTGAGAAGATGCAACGATGATCGCCGGACTGCTGTTGGCTGCGGGAGCCGGGCGGCGTTACGGCATGCCGAAAGCCCTGGTCGACGGGGGTGCCTGGCTGCGCCGGGCGGTAGCCACCCTGACCGACGGCGGATGCGACTCGGTGCTCGTTGTGGTCGGCGCGCAGGCCGACCGGGTCCTGCCGCTGGTGCCGGAAACCGCGAGCACGGTGCTGGCGGAGGACTGGGCGCAGGGCATGGGCGCATCGCTGCGCGCTGGGTTGGCCGAGCTGGTCCTCAGTGCGCAGCCTGGAGTGCAGGCCGCGCTGGTGCACCTGGTCGATTTACCCGATGTGGACGCCTCGGTAGTCCGCCGGCTCGTCGCGCTGGCTGGGCCCGCAGTGGTGGCCCGGGCCGGATTCGAGACCCAACCCGGCCATCCGGTGCTGCTTGGCAGGCAGCATTGGGCTGACATCGTCTCCTCCGCGCAGGGTGACCGCGGTGCCCGGGATTGGCTGGCCCAGCGCCGCGACCTGATCGTGGTGGACTGCTCCGATCTGGCCAGCGGCATCGACGTGGACACCCCTGACGCTGCTCCTCCCCGGGATCGCTGAGGGAATAGACAGCGGCGCTGGCGCGTCGGTAGAGAAGAGCCATTGTGGGTGAACCGGCACGCCCGGCGGGCCGAATACCTTCTAATTGGGATACACCTGTGGTCATCCGGAGGTTCAGCGCGAGGAGGGTTGCGGTGCGTGAGGTGCTCGACGAACTGGTGACGGAGTGGCGCGAGGGTAAATCGACCGCACTGGGCACGGTGGTGTCCACCTACCGCTCAGCACCGCGCCCGGCTGGAGCGTCGATGCTGGTGACCTCCGATGAGCGGGCGGTCGGCAGCGT
>JBOHFC010000370.1:0-3491 GCA_050701375.1 Pseudonocardiaceae bacterium | reverse complement strand
TTGCCAGGCCCCGTGAACTCGACACCAGCGACCTTCCGAGGCGAAAAAACGTCGATAGCGTCGAGCTCATGGACAGCACCCACGGGCAAGCCAACCAGGGAACACGCCGTCGGGATGGGGCGAAGCCCGGTTAGCTACTGTCCAGCTCGCTCGCCCAACGCTCCCCCCATGAACCGATGCGCACCGGGAAGACACAGCCATGTCCCGCAACTGGTTGGGCGCCGTTTCGCTCGTCGCCAGCGTGTTGCTGGCCGCCTGCGGCAGCTCGACGTCGAACTCGGCGTCGAATGGTTCGTCCCCCACCCCGGCCCAGGCCGTGCCGGCCGACTGCGATCCAGCTCAGATGGTCAGCGCTCCCGGGTAAACGGGCCGGTCATGGTCATCTGGTGCTCGCCGCCACCGCGACCGGGTGGCTCGTCCTGGTCAGGGCATCCGAATCCGATCCTGAGCCTTCCTGGCCGCCGATCCCGAGGGCGAGTTGAGTGATCTTGATGATGATCAGGGTTGCGGTGATGAGCAGGTAGACCCGCAGGGTGATCAAGCCGGCTCGGCGCAGCGGGCTGATCTGTGGCCGTGTCAGTTCGGCCAACGCCGGGGTGCGCCAGGTCAACCGGTCCTGCTCGCGTTGCGCGCGGCGTAGCGTGCCGGCGCGCTGGTCGAGGTCCCGGTCGAGTGCGGGATCAAGACCCCCGGGAGTCCCGGTGCCCGCGGTGGCGGCCGGTGTGCGGGCAGCCCGCCATCGGAGCAGGCCCACCAACGCCCCGCCGAGTAGGCCGATCCCCGCACCGATCACTAGACCGATCTCGATTGCGGTGCCGGGCAACTGGGGGAACAGTGTGGAGGCCCCGGAGGCGAAGGACAGCAGCAGCAACACCCACACCATCACCCCGATGACGATGTTGTGCCCGCGGCGGTTGACCCAGGGGCCCAGGACCGCCCGGTCGTTGCACAACAAGACCAAGAACACGCTGGTGGCCGGTAACAGCACCGCGGTCAGTGCCTCCACGCCCACGGTGAGCAATCCCAACGGCACTCCGGGCAGCAGCACTACCACCGCCGCAACGGCGATCAATCCAGCATAAAAGCCGTAGAACAGGGGCGCTCGGGGTGCTGTGTGGTGCAGTGAACTGCGGTTGTTGACCACATCGCCCAGGGTGTAGGCGCTGGTCAGCCCGACCAGGTTGGCGCCGATTAGGGAGCCATCGAGCAGCACGATGGCGAACAGCACGGCCACGGTGTGGCCGGCATGGCCGGACAGATCGCGCATCACGGTGGCAGCATCGACGAAGTGCCCGGCCAGTCCGGTGCCGGCCAAGGCGAACGCGGTCACCGCCATCAGCGCGACCGCGCCCACCATCTCCACCGCCAGGCCAAGGGCCAGATCGGCGCGCTCATAGCGGATCCAGCGCGGGGTGATCCGCTTGTCCACCACGCTGGACTGCTGGAAGAACAACTGCCAGGGCTCCACGGTGGTGCCGATGAGCCCGATCAGGAACAACAACAAGGTGGCGTTCAGCCCGCCGGGCAAGCTCGGGATCACACCGCGGGCGAGCTGGGTGGCGCTGGGGTGGACCAGCCAGGCCATCGGGAACACCACCAGGTCGACAGCGACCAGGAAGAGCAACAACCGCTCCCAGCGGCGGAACGTCCCGCCCGCGATCACCACGAACAGCACCACCGCAGCCACTGGCACGCTCACCGAGCGCGGCAGGCCGAAAAAGCCCAGCGCCTGGGATATCCCGATGAACTCCAACCCGATCGTGACCGCGTTGATGACGAACAAATCACCGACGCTGAACCAGCCCCACCACTTCCCGAACCGCTCGAAGATCAGCCGGGCGTGTCCCACACCGGAGACCGCGCCCAACCGGATGACCCTCTCCTGGTTGAGATACAGCACCGGGGTCAGGATCACCAACGTCCACACCAGCTTGGTGCCGTAGTCCTGCCCGGCCTGGGCATACAGGGCCACCCCGCCGGCGTCGTTGCCCCCACCCATCACGATCAGACCCGGACCCATGATGGCCAACAGCGTGAGCAACCGCCGCCACCACGACCGCCGCGGCTCGGTATCGGCGGCCTTCAGCGTGCCCAAGGCGCCGATGATGTCCCGATCCAACACCGAGGACGCGGTACCCGCCGCGAAGGGATCGTGCTGCTCCTCCGGGCGCTCAGGTGAGCCGCCGCCCTCCACCGCCATGATCACTCTCCCGGCGGGTGCCGGCCCTTACCGAACAGATCCAACGGTCAGGCGGGCCCCCCGGCGACACTATGGCGACCGACCGCGACCGGTCACCCAACCATCCGGGTGATCACCCACGGTCCACCACCAATCACATCGGGAGTGAATAGGGTGCAGCGGGTCCCCCTGAATCACAGGGTTGAACGCCGCCGCACGCGCATGCCGCAGAGTGCCTCATGCCCAAATCCATGCCCAGAAATCATCTCTCCAGGCGCGTCGACGCTGTTCGCGCTGGTCAGGGCAATGCCGGTGAGTTAGGACGTTTACGCAGGTAAAGGACTCTTCTTGCTTACTTTGATCTTGTATGTGATCTTGTCGGGTGGTCTGGGCTGGTCGCGTTTCTTGGTTGCGAAGGTGTTTTTCGGTGGTTTCTTCACGCGTTCGCACCGGCGGTCGCGCCGCTTGGGTAGGAGGTCGGCAAGGAGATCGCTGATGGCCTGGCGGCGAGCCCGTGCGAGGCTGGCGGCGGTGAGGATGGACGGGCCGCTGGCGTGGTCGCGGGCGATGCGGACGGTCACGGTGAAGGAGATCCGATCGGGGTCGATGCCCGCCTGTATCGCGGCGTCGAGTTTCAGAGCGCAGAGTGCCTGGTAGACGGTGAGGAACGCGAACAGCTCCTGACAGACCAGCTCGGGCGACTTCGAGCGCAGGATGAACGCGGCGCCGCGCAGTCGGGTCTTGAACTCGGCGTAGCCGTTCTCATTTTCCCACCGCTGGTGATAGCTCGCCGCGAGCGCGGCGGCGGGTGCCAGCTGGTGGTCAAGCAGGGTGGTGACCAGCCGGAATGGCTCAATCCGGGTCACACCGCCCGCGCCAGTGATGGCGATGGTGTACTCGATGATCCGGACCAGGTGACCTTGGGGTGGGGTGGGCAAGACCCGGCCGGCGGCTCGGGCCTGGCCGTGGCGTTGGTTCTCGGCCGGGGTCGGCATGACCGACAAGAAAGATCCATCAGGCAAGACTTTGGACACCACGAACACGTTGTTGCTTTTGATCCGCCAGAGCAGGTCGGCGCCGGTTGCGGCGGCCATGCCCCACAGCTCATAGCCGGGGAAGTTCCGGTCGGCCAGCAGCAACATCCCCGGCCGCAAGGCGTGCAGTAGCCGGCGGGCGAGCCTCTGCTCGCTGGCTTTGGTGACCCCGTCGAAGACCACGTCGATCAGCGCGTGGGTTCCGCACTCGATGAGCGCGAGCAGCCGCAGTTGTGGGTTGCCTCCCTGAGTCACGCCGAACTCCGCGGCGTTGGCGG
>JBOHFC010000369.1:0-6335 GCA_050701375.1 Pseudonocardiaceae bacterium | reverse complement strand
GCGGAGTCGTCGCGCCGCAGCGGAGCTTCGGCGAGGTAGCTCATCCGATAAGGCGTCCACAGACGCTGCAGGTGGTCGGATTCACCCACACCTCGGTCGATGATGAAGTCTTCATCGGTGCCGCGCGTGTATTCGTCGTTACCCACGACGGCCTACCTTCACCAGGTCGGCTGTGGGAGCGGCATTCTCGCGGTCGGCGATCCAACCCACGATGGCAGCCACCGCCTCGTCGCGAGGCACCCCGTTGATTTGGGTGCGGTCAGGAAACCGGAAGCTCACCGCGCCGGCCTCGACGTCGCGGTCCCCGGCCAGCAGCATGAACGGCACCTTCTGGTTGGTGTGGTTGACGATCTTCTTGGCCATCCGGTCGTCACTGGCGTCCACGTCGGCCCGGATTCCATGTGACTTCAGCTGCGCGGCAACGTCTTCCAGATAGGCGACATGGCCGTCTGCGACGGGAATCCCGACCACCTGCACCGGCGCCAGCCAGGCCGGGAACGCTCCTGCGTAGTGCTCGGTGAGCACGCCGAAAAACCGCTCGATCGACCCGAACAGCGCCCGGTGGATCATGTAAGGCTGCCGCCTGGAACCGTCCGAAGCGGTATACTCCAGCTCGAAGAGGTCAGGCAGTTGGAAGTCGACTTGGATGGTGGACAGCTGCCACGTACGGCTCAGCGCATCCTTGGCCTGCACGGAGATCTTGGGCGCGTAGTACGCTGCCCCACCAGGGTCGAGCACCAACTCCAGCCCGGTGGCTTCAGCAGCCTGGCGCAACGCCTCGGTCGCCTGTTCCCATTGCTCGTCTGTGCCGACGTACTTCTCATCGTTGCGGGTGGACAGCTCCAAGTAGAAGTCGTCCAAGCCGAAGTCGCGTAGTAGGTCGAGCACGAAACTCAGCAGCGAGCAAATCTCGTCCTGCAACTGCTCGGGCATGCAGTAGATATGCGCGTCGTCCTGGGTCATTCCGCGTACCCGGGTCAGCCCGTGCACCACCCCGGACTTCTCGTAGCGATACACCGACCCGAACTCGAACAGTCGCAGTGGCAGTTCCCGGTAGGACCGGCCCCGGGAGCGGTAGATTAGGTTGTGGAACGGGCAGTTCATCGGTTTGAGGTAGTAGTCCTGCCCGGGCTTACGGACAGTGCCGTCGTCGGCCAACTCCTCGTCGAGGTGCATCGGCGGGAACATGGCGTCGGCGTACCAGTCCAGGTGCCCGGAGGTTTCGAACAGCTGTGCTTTGGTGATGTGAGGCGAGTTGACGAAGTCGTAGCCCGCCTCCTCGTGCCGGCGGCGCGAGTAGTCCTCCATCACTCGGCGCACGGTGCCGCCGCGGGGGTGGAACACCGCTAGCCCCGAGCCGATCTCGTCGGGAAAGCTGAACAGGTCGAGCTCGGCACCGAGCTTGCGGTGGTCGCGACGCTGCGCCTCGGCGAGTAACTCCAGATGCCGCTCCAGCGCCTCGGTGGACTCCCACGCAGTGCCGTAGATCCGCTGCAGCTGCGGGTTGCGCTCGCTGCCCCGCCAGTAGGCGGCCGCGGTCCGCATCAGCCGCAACGCCGGGATGTGCCTTGTCGTGGGAACATGTGGGCCGCGGCACAGGTCACTCCAGATGGTTTCACCGGTGTGCGGGTGGACGTTGTCGTAGATGGTCAGCTCCCCCGCGCCGACCTCCATGACCTCATCAGGATCGATGGTGACGTCCGATGTCGACCCTTTGAGGTCGACCAGCTCGAGCTTGTACGGCTCGGCTGCCAGCTCCCGCTTGGCCTCGCTCATCGAACCCAGCACACGACGAGAGAAACGCTGACCGGCCTTGATTATCCTGCGCATGGTCCTCTCGAGGACCGCCAGGTCCTCGAGAGTAAACGGCCGGTCGACGTCGAAATCATAATAGAAACCGTCTGTCACCGGCGGCCCAATGCCCAGCTTGGCGTCGGGAAAATGCTGCTGCACGGCTTGGGCGAGCACATGTGCGCACGAGTGCCGGATAACGCAGCGCCCGTCCGGGCTGCTCGCTGCGACCGCCTCGACCTCGGTGTCGTTGTCGGGCGCCCATGCCAGATCCCGCAACACGCCCTGCGGATCCCGAGCGACGACGACGGCATCTGGCCCGGTGGTTGGCGCACCCCCGTCGCGCAGGGCCTGCCCAGCGGTCACCCCGGCTCGCACCATCACCCGCAGGGCGGTCTGGACAGCTGGGGGCAACGCGACCACGAGAGCTCCTCGACAATACGACGGTGGCGATTCTGGTGGTCGATCCTATCCAGGAGCCATCCAGCCGCCATCGAGGGATGAGAAGTGCCCGGCCCGGGCATCAGCCCTTTGGCAGCACCGAAGTGAGCATTGCCATCGCCGGTCGGGCCGGTTGGACGAGTTGTTGGACGGCCGGTTGGACGGCCGGTTCGACGGCATTGCTGACGGGTCCGGCGACCTGCCTGACCGACGCGACAGCATCGCTGGTGGCAGCCCCGCTGGTTGCATGTCCCGACTGTTCAGCGCGCGGGCTTGCCGCCGGTTCGTCACGGCCACTGCCGGTCTGCTCGCCACTCGGAGTGGTCGGTGCCAGCACCCCGCCCACCGGAGCGACCCGACCTACTCTCTTGGTGGCGGGATCCAGCACCGGGGCCACTGGTGCAATGGGGCTAGTCGGAGCACGACCAGCCGCCGGTGGAGGCGAAACCCAAGGCTGTTGATCGCTACTCGCCGAGCGGCTAGGTGCAGCTGGCGCGATCACGGAGTCCGGGTTGTTCCGGCGAACTTCCCCAAGCCCTGGGTGAAGCGGCTGGCTGCTCTCCGCAACTGTCTGGGCGCTGACCAATTCCGGTGCGGCAGTAGGGCGTTCGGTGGGCAGGTCTGCGCGGAATCCCTCAGGATCGGATGCACCCAGCGCCACTGGGGTGCGGTAGGGCGGCGACGGAGACACGTTGTTTCCCCGGAGCGGACCTTCACCAGTGTGAGTGGCGCTGACCAGCACGGACCCGCACGCCAACAGGGTCCCGGCCGCAACCCCGCAGGCCCGACCGACGAGGACCGCCCGGCTACGGGGCATCCCCGGAGTATGTCCACCGTGGATCACCGAGACCGGTGTGCTCAAGGGGGCGTCGATGGCCGCCTGCCTCGCACCGACCCAGGCGATCAGAGCAGTGGCAGAGGGCCCGGATCCCGACTTCCTACGCCGTCGCGCGGTCATCGTGCGTCACCAGCCATCTCCTCATGGTAGTGGAACTGGGGAAGAATACAGGGTTACGGGCACAATCCCAGACCCATCACTCCTCCGGCGCAACGCCGGCTGCGCCGGGCCAGCGCAGCCGTCCGAAGCGCCGCAGGCTGGCAGCTGGGCCTAGCATGGACCGGTCCGGCGCATGGGCGGGACGCTGCCGCCCTGATCTCGGATGCCCCGCGCAGGACGCTAACGGAGCCGCCCGCCGGGCGAGTTCATCGGCGCGATACCGGGCCCAATCGCCCCGACCTGGTAACCGATATTCTTCACGTTCCGTACGCAGTCTCCGAGACTGCCGGCAGTGCGGTTGAGGAGCACACCGACCCTGTAGAGAAGGATCGCCAGAACAGCACGTTGGGGTCCTGGGGAGGTCCTGGGGTGAGGGTGATGTCGTTAGCTGCCACATCCAGGGCTGGGCACGTCGACGGACAGCGGGCTCCCGATTGGATCGACGTAGGTCACGTAGAGCTCAACCGGCTCCGCACCCAGATTGCGGCCGACGTGAACGTGATTGGAGCCACTGGGCTCGACCAAGGACTGCCCGACCCGGTAGGAGATGGACCGGCAGTTGGCGTCGGTGTGGGTAAGCGTTCCCTTCTGCACGACGGCGAGCACGGTGCCGGGGTGGTAGTGCCAGCCGGTGTCGCCGCCGGGCTGAATGGTGATCTGCCGCACGACGAACTCCGTCGCGCCGTCAGTACTGAGCCGGAAGTGATTTGTCATCGTGCCCCGCGCGAGGATAGTGCCAGTAACTCCGGAAGCGGGGTTGCCCCTGTGCCGCGGTGGGCAGCAGACTTAAGCTGGCCAACACCACCGTTATCACCGAGATTTTCCACATACCGCGCATAACTGTCCTCGCTCTCAGGCGGATGTCCCCCGGGATATTGAAAACGTGTTGATCTTCGCAGCGGCGAGAATGCCACACAATCCTCTTGACGGCGTGGGAGCCACCGCTTCGTCGGACTAGCCTCAATGCATGGGCACGATCGAACCGGGCGCACCACCGAACTGGCGCACCGACGGCGTGCGGGTCATCCCCGGCGACGCGCTGGACACCAACACTCCGCAGACACCGGGAATGAACCGCGCCGCAGCGGTCACCCATGACCGGACGGGCTCGGAGAAGCTGTGGGCCGGAACCGCCACGATCCATCCCGGCGCGAAGACCGGGGCGCACCATCACGGCGAGCTGGAGAGCGTGATCTACGTGATCCGCGGCCGGGCCAGGATGCGGTGGGGCGCGAACCTCGAATTTACCGCTGAGGCCGGCCCGGGTGGGTTCATTTTCGTGCCGCCGTTCGTGCCGCACCAAGAGATCAACGCCTTGGACAACGAGCCGCTGGAATGCGTGGTGACCCGCAGCGGACAGGAGCCGATTGTGGTCAATCTGGACATCGACGGAGTGGCCGAGCCAGAAAATGTGTCCTGGATCGATCCGGCCCACCCGGTGGCCCACTGAATACCGTCACGCTCGGCGGCTGGGACGCCCAGGCGAGGCCAGAACGGCCTGCGGAGTCTTTACTCTGTCCGACGTACGGCGGCCCTCGCCGGAGGGTAACGACTTGGGCTTGCGGAGTGCGCTGGGTGTGGTGCGGAATGGGCCCCACCGAGCGGCGGCCAGGGGGCAGTCTGACACGAACCAAGATGTCCCCAGGCGTGCCAGTGAGCCGCGTCGTTGATCCTCCCATCGGGTTCTGCGGCGTCCGGTCTAGCCAGAGCCGACGGTCCATGGTGTCCCGCCTCGTCCAGCCTGCTCGACCGCTGCCCAGCGTCCTTACAACCGATTTCTTCCGGGCCCGGGCGTCGTGGTAGCGGTGCGGGTCGTCGCCGAACTCACCGAGCACCCCGAGCGCCGAGGATCTCACCGAGCCCGGGCTGGGAGCGGTAGATCTCAACATCCGAGTGCCGACCAAAATGGGCCTCCACTTGCCCCTGCAAGGTCGCGATCTCGCTGTTGCAGACGGTGATCACCGCGACGGTGGACCGGACGGTGACCGCGTAGGCTCCGGCCAGGGCCGCGGGCTGGCGCAGCGCCGGGGCCCGCAGCACGCTGCGCAACCGCAGCACATGCCGGGTCCGGTCCCAGATCATCGACTGGTGCGCCCGGGCCACCACCTTGATCCCCTCGGCCAGCGCCGTGTCCCCGGCCACCGGACGTAGCTGGTGAGCGTCGGTGCGCACCATGTCAGCCAGCACATGCGCGTCGCCGGCGGGCACGACATCCCATCAGCGGTTCGATCACCCACCCACCGGCAAGGACACGATCTGAGGCTAGGACTCCAACACCAGCCCAAGTCGGGAGAGTGCTCACCTGCCAGCGGCAACCGGCACCGAGCCTGCCCCACGACCAACCCGGCAGCCCCCATTAGGTCAGGTGTCCGTGCTAAGGGGTCAAGCTCACAGTACCCACACGGGCAGACCCGACCACAAACAGCGACAACCACCGCCACGGAAAGCCCACACTGGACCACCAACTTCGGCAGTGGGCGCCGCTACCCACCGACAGCCACGCACCCGCTGTCGTCGTGAACGAGGTGACCAGGCCAGGGCGGCATCGCCGCGCGAACTGATCATCAGGCCACTCGCGCGTAGCTGGGAACCAGCGACACCACCCCTCGAAAACTTCCGATCATCGAGCAGAGGGGGCTTGCGCCGAGTCAACGCCGAGTCAATACCAAATCTCCGCCGAGTGTGCTGACTCAGTATGGAGTCACCCCACAAGAATTGCCGAGGAGATGCCCACCGTGATCGCCAGTGTCGACCTCGGATGCTCAACAGAATGGAATGAGTTGAAGTGAGCAGCGCAACTACGTACGTCGTCCATAAGGGAGACACTCTCAGTGGCATTGCCAAGAGATTCGGGATTAGTTTGTTGGACCTGGAGGCGGCAAATCCGCAAATTGAGGATTTCGACCTGATTTTCCATAAGCAAATCATAAATATCCCTGAATCGGAGCCGGATGGCGACGGGAGCGAAAATGCCCCAGGTGAGGGAGTGGGCTAAGCGGAAGCGTGAAGAGCGCAATGACGCAAAGACGTGAAGTGGGCACAAAGCCTCTATTTTGTAATGCAAAATCAGAGTGCTTTAAATTGCCGAGAAGGTCTCCAATGGTAG
>JBOHFC010000368.1:0-7816 GCA_050701375.1 Pseudonocardiaceae bacterium | reverse complement strand
GCCGCAGCGGTGTGCAGGTGCGCTAGCAGTGCTGGCATGCGGGTTGATGACTCCTGGTAGCGGCTGCGTCGTTGCAGCTCAGCGATCTGATCAACCTGTGCCGCGAGCGCGTCCAGACTCGGCACGGGGTCGGTGATCTGACCACTGACGGGTCCTGGAACGAACAATCACTCGGCATAATGCAGTTGGAGTGCCCTAGGTACCCCAATGGGGTATTTGGAGGTGGGTTGGAGTGGGCGCGATCGGTCACGCGCTGGCCTTGGCGGGGTCGATGAGCTGGGAGATCTTGTGGGCGTTGATCCTCGGGTTCGCCCTGTCCGCGCTGGTCCAGGCGGTGGCGCGAAAGTCCACGATCGTGCGGCTGCTCGGCGACGACCGGCCCCGCACTCTCGCCGTTGCCTCCGTTGCGGGAGCGGCGTCTTCGTCGTGCTCCTACGCGGCGGTGGCGTTGGCGCGGTCACTGGTCCGCAAGGGTGCGAACTTCACCGCGGCGATGGCCTTCGAGATCGGATCCACCAACCTGGTGATCGAGATGGGCGTGATCCTGGCGCTGTTGTTGGGCTGGCAGTTCACCGCCGCCGAGTTCGTCGGCGGCCCGATCATGATCGTGCTGGTGGCCCTGCTGTTCCGGCTCTTCGTGCGCCAGCAGTTGGTCGGCAAGGCCCGACTGCAGGCCGATCAGGGCATCGCCGGCTCGATGGAGGGCCACGCCGCGATGGACATGTCCGTTGCGGCCGAGGGCTCGTTCTGGGCGAGGCTGGGTTCCGCCGAGGGGTTCACCGCGGTGGCGCACGTGTTCGTCATGGAGTGGGCCGCGATCTTGCGCGATGTCGTGATCGGCCTGCTGCTCGCCGGAGCCATCGGTGCATGGGTGCCCGACTCGTGGTGGCGCACCCTGTTCGTCGCCGATCACCCGCTGGCCTCGGCACTGTGGGGACCGCTTGTCGGGCCGATCGTGGCGATCCTGTCCTTCGTCTGCTCGATCGGCAACCTCCCACTGGCGGCCGTGCTGTGGAACGGCGGCATCAGCTTCGGCGGCGTGGTCGCGTTCATCTTCGCCGACCTACTGATCCTGCCGATCCTGAACATCTACCGGAAGTACTACGGGCCCCGGATGACGCTGGTGCTGCTGGGCACTTTCTATGCCGCCATGGCCGGCGCCGGATATCTCGTGGAACTGCTCTTCGGGGTCACCGGGCTGATTCCCGCCCAGCGGTCCGCGAAGGTCATGACAGAGGGCATCCAGTGGAACTACACCACGTGGCTCAACATCGCCTTCCTGATCCTGGCAGTGGTGCTCGTCGTTCGCTTCGTGCGCACCGGCGGGATCGCCATGCTGCGAATGATGGGAGGTTCACCCAACGGCGCGGCCGAGCACGCTGCGGGACACAGAGGCGTCCGATAGTGCGGAGCATCCACCCGGGTTCGGGGCGCCGCGGTGCCAGGCGGGTCGTTGTTAGGGTGGGCGCTGTGGGTCATGGAGTGCAGGGCAGAGACACCCCGCCAGCGGTGCTGGACGCCCAGACCGCGGCCGGCGTCGCGACCACCCTGCAAGCCCTGGCCACGCCCAGCCGGCTGCTGATCCTGTCCCGGCTACGCCAAGGCCCGTGCGCGGTCTCCGAGCTCGCCGAGACCATCGGCATGGAAGCCTCCGCGGTATCGCACCAATTGCGCCTGCTGCGCACTCTGGGCCTGGTCACCGGCACCCGCGCCGGGCAACGGATCGTCTACGCCCTGCACGACAACCACGTTGCGATGCTGCTCGACGAGGCCGTCTACCATAGCGAACACCTCCGCCTGGGAGTACCCGACCCCGGAACCGCCACCACCGCCTGACCGGACAGGCGACTCAGTTGCTCTGCAGCGATGGAACGGCTCTGCTGCGCAGCACGACCGAGGTTCCCGCGCGGTGGTCATCGGGCTGCCCGATCGTGACGGTGTCAACGCAGGCCCGCATGAGGGGAATCCCGCGACGGCGGTTCTCGTCGTGGGCCGGTGGCGGGCGCCAGCGTCCATGGTCGCGCACGATGACGGTGACCCGGCGACGCCCGGCCGGTGCCGCTTCGATCTCGCCGTCGATGTCCACCATCGCGGGGTATGGGTGATCAAAAAGATAAGCGTGTTCGACCGCGTTGCTCACGGCCTCGCTGACGGCCAGGACGAGGTCTTCGAGCTGACCTACCGGCCAGGACGACGCAGTGAGCCAGTACCGCACCCGGTGCCGGGCTACCGAGGGTGCGACCGGGTCCGCCGGCAATTGCAGGCGCAGTGGTTGTCGCGACACTTCTCGGTAGCCGGGACGCCGATCGGAAGTCGACGTCCCGGGGCGCAAGGTGTCGTCATTGTCCGTCGTTGGCATCGGGGAGCAATTGTCGCGGTCGCCGCGGCCTCCCGCAACTTGATCAACCACGAGGAGACCGAGACGGTCGGTATCAGGATGAGGAGTGCACGGCCTGGTCTACCGTGTGAAACAGCGCGAGCAGGTCGTCGAGCCCAGCCAGCTCGATGGGACGGATCACTGGACGAGCGTGATCGACCACGATGTGCAGCGGCTCGCACCGTCGCCGGCCAGCGCGGGTGGTGTCGACCAGGGCCCGCAGACCCGCCGAGCCCAGGAATGTCACGGCGGTCAGATCGATCACGAGAGTGGCCCCGTCGGGGAGCTCGTCGAACCCTGCTGCGACCGCTGCCCGGAGCCGGCCGACGGTGAGCACATCGACTTCCCCAGCCACTGTCACCACCAGCGCCTCGCCACTGGGATGCACGACCCGGCCGGCAGCTGTCCGCAACAGCTGCTCGGCGGCCGGACCCAGGCCAGCACCAAGATCCGCATCGGGATCGCCGGCACCTGACTCGGGCACCGCCGCACCATATCGAGCGTATCCACCGGGTGACACCGGCGCGGTCGTCGGCGCGGCTGCTCGCATCAATGGCCGGTAGTGGCCAGGGTCGCAGATGTACACGCCATCGATGTGAGCGGCAGATAAGGACAGCCACCGTGACGAGGACAATCTTGAGAGGGTCAGGTAACCGGCCGGCACGTCCGCGATCGGGCGGTGGTCCCGTGGCGCTCGCGGTCGCCGTGGCGCTGGGCTTGACGTTGCAGGGCTGCGGTGCCCCGGCGACCCAGCCGGCACCGGCCACCCAGCCCGCCGGCCCGAAGGAGATTTCGGCCGGCCCGGAGGGGATCCCGCTGGAGACCGGGCCGGCATTGGCGCCGGCATCCACTGCTGCCGACGGTGCGCCGGTGGACGGGATCCGCTGTGACGCCGCCGAACAGGTCGCCTACCACATCCACAGCCACCTGCTGGTCTTCGTCAACGGTCAAGCGCACAGCCTTCCCTACGGGATCGGCCTCGTCGCGCCGGTGGCGAACAAGACCGGAGCGAACGCCTTCGCGACCGCCAGCCGCTGCTACTACTGGCTGCATGTGCACGCCGGCGACGGGATCATCCACATTGAGTCGCCCACCCAGCAGACCTACACGTTGGGTCAGTTCTTCGCGCTGTGGCGGCAACCACTGAACGCGAACACGGTCGGTCCAGCCACCGGAGCGGTCACTGCCTACGTCAACGGCACGCCGTTCACCGGTGACCCGGCCACGATCCCGCTGAAAGATCACGAGGCCATCCAGCTCGACGTCGGCACGCCGGCTCCGGCACCGGTGAGCGTGGACTGGTCGCACGCGCGGCTGTGAAGCCGACGGTTCTTGCGCCGGCTACTACTGGATCGCGCTACCCGCCTGCCACTTCGACCACGTCAGGGCCCAGTCGCCGTAGGTATCCCAGACCGGTAGCGCCGGGCCGCCCGAATTGGTGATCTCGACGACGTCACCAGGTCCGAAGTGGTCGTAAAACCACTGCGCGTTGGCCGGGCTGAGGTTCACGCAGCCGTGTGAGACGTTGCTGTCGCCCTGCTGGCCGACCGACCAGGGCGCCGAGTGGACGAACTCGCCGTCGTTGGAGATCCGCTCGTCGAGGTCGACCTTTTCCCGGTAGTAGCCGGGCTGGCCCTTGCAGACACCGTAGGTACAGGAGTCAATGATGATGCTGGGTTGTTTGTCCGAGATCACGTGCGGCCCGGTGTGGGTCGGGAACCCGGGGGAGCCGAGGCTGATCGGCATGGTCTTGACCAACTGATCGTTGTCAAAGATCTGCATCGTCTTGGTGGCGCCGTCGGCCTTGGCGATCCACGCGTCGTGCACGCGGAAGGTCTCCGTGCGATCGGTCTGCCCGTAGACACCGTCGCCGAGGTCGACGCCGTAAAGCAGGGCCTTGACGGTCACCGAGCTGCCGGGCTGCCAGTAGCTGGGCGGCCGGTAGTGGACCTCGGTGTTCGACATCCAGAACCAGCTCCCAGGTTGCGGCGGGTCCGCGGTGACCTGCAGCGCCTTCTCCGCCGCGGCCCGGTCGGTGACGGCCTCGTCGAAGCGGACCACGATCGGCTGACCGACTCCCACCTCGGACTGGTCGCCGGCCGGGATCAGCGACGGGTAGGCCTGTGCCGCCGGGGACAGCGTCGTCACAGTCTCGGTCCGCTGCACCGGCGCACCGCTGCCCACTGTGGCCGTCGCATCGATCCGGTAGCTCGAGCCGTAGCCGAGCGGTTCGGCCGAAGTCCACGTCGTACGATCCTGGGACGGCGCGCCGCGCACGACCGTGCCGCTCGCGACGTTGACCATGGTGACCGAGGCCAGCGTGCCCTCCACGGCCCGGACAACAATCGGGGTCGTCGGGTTGATCGTCGCCGCGTCCGCCGGGAGGATTTGCACTGCCCGCTCCGGGGAGATGGTCGGCTTCGCCGCAACGGGAACACTGCCGGCCGCCGCGTGGTTCGAGGTCAGGCCAATCGGCCGGCCCAGCACCAGCCGCAGGCCGGCTCCCAGACCGGCTCCCATGGCGATGAACGCCAGCACGGCGGCAGCGATCAGCACCCGGCGTCGCACCACGCTGCGGTTCACAGCTCCCCCTTCGTAGTGGCCCCGGCGGTGAAGTCGGCCTCAGCGGTGACGGTGTTACGGCTGCCCTCCACCGCGGTGGTGAAGCGGTGCGGGGCAGCGGTGAAGCGGGCCTGGCAGTGGTCGGAGCAGAAGGAGAATTGCCGGCCGCCGTGGACTGCCTTGGCCGGCGCCGCCGCGGTCTCTACCTGCATACCGCAGACCGGGTCCTGTGCGTAGCCGCTGCCGCCGCCGAACAGCTCCCGGTTGCGGTAGAGCCAGTACAGCACAGCGAACGCGGCCAAGGCGATGATATTGAGGATCGTGGTGTAGTTCCAGGCGACACTCTCCGTCGCCACCGTTTGCGGGTGCCCGGTGGGTACCAGGTGCAGTGCGGCGAAGAGGTATTCGGTGGCCAACCCTGAGATGCTCATCACCGCCCAGAACACCGCCAGCAGCCGCAGGGTGAGCTTGGTGCCGTAGTACTTGCGGTAGATCAGCAGCAGCGGGAGCGTGATCAGGTCGGCGAAGACGAAGGAGATCACCCCGCCGAAGCTGATGCCGCCGACCCACAGCGCCGCTGCCAGCGGCACGTTCCCGATCGAGCAGACGAACGCCAGGATCGCCAGTAGCGGGCCCAGCGCCACATTCTCCAGTGAGGACCAGAACCCGTGGCCGGTGAGGAACAGTGACTGCCAGACGCCGGTGGGCACCAGCACGGAGGCGAAGCCGGCGACGAGGAAGCCGATGAGCAACTCCTTGCGGAGCATGGTCAGGTCGCTGATCGTGTAGCCGGCGGCGTCTGACCAGCCGGCCCGGCTGCGGATTCGTTCGGCCAGCGGCCGCCGCTGCTCCCCGTCGTCCTGGGCGTCATGCCCGTCCGCCTCGCGCTGACCGGTGTTGAGCCGGATACGCGCGTCCTCGGCGGCTCGACGGGGAACGACCCGGGGCAGCACCAGGGCGAGCAGGACGATCATGATGGCCCCGCCCACGAACTCCGCGAGGGCGAACTGCCAGCCCAAGAGCAGCCACAGCACGATGCCCAGCTCCACCACGAGGTTGGTGGACGCGAACATGAACACCATCGAGGCGGTGAAGTCCGCGCCACGGGCGAACAGCGACTTGGCCAGCGCCGCCGCAGCGTACGAGCACGACGACGACACCATCCCGAGGAACCCGGCCCTACCCACCGTTACCGGCCGGTGATCTCCCAGGACGCGACGCATCTGCCCCCGGCTGACGAACGCCTGCACCGCACCGGACAGGCCGAAACCGAGCACCAGCGCCCAGAGAGTCTCCCAGAACATCGAGAACGCCTCATACAGGCTGTTGCCGATCGCGGTGAGTACGGTCATGACTTGACCAACCGGGCAATCGCCGCCGTGGCCTCGCGGACCTTCTCCTGCGCGAGCTCCCCGCCCTGCGCCGCGGCCTCGACCACGCAGTGCTTGAGGTGGTCATCGAGCAGCTCCAACGCGACCGCCTGCAGCGCCCGGGTGGTCGCCGAGACCTGGGTCAGCACATCGATGCAGTACTTGTCGCCCTCGACCATCCTGGCCAGGCCGCGGACCTGGCCCTCGATCCGCGCCAGCCGGGCCAGCAACGCGGCCTTGTCATCTATGTAGCCGTTCATCATCCGACCTCCTCATCCGACTGTAACCCATACCCCCTATATGTATTCCGCGTCCAGAGTCCCGGGACCTGTGGTGACAGTCAATCGTGGTCGGGGGCACCGGTCAGGTGATGATCGGCCGCGGCCAGCACCTCATTGACCAGCCGTCGTACCTGCCCACCACGCGCGGCGTATACAGAACGCCGTCCGTCACGTCGCATCGTGACCAGCCCGGCGAGTCTCAATTTCGCCAGGTGCTGCGACACCGACGGCCTGGCCGCCCCCACCGCGGCGGTGAGGCTGCCCACGTCGTACTCGCCGGTGCCCAGCAGCCACAGCACTCGCAGCCGGGTCGGGTCCGCCAGCATCCGCAGCGCGGTCACCGCGGTCTCGATCTGAGCGCCGGTGGGTGGCTGTTGCGCGACACTGGTCGTTGCCGCGTTGTCGCGTGCGTACATGAGCACCTATATTGTCACAGCAGCGGTTATCACGCGAAAGGCACCCGCCATGGTCAGCGATCACGGGCACGGGCATGGACACGGGCACGATCGTGGCCGGCGCCTGTCGCACCTGATCACCCCGCACTCGCATGACAGTGCCGATAAGGTCGACGCCGCGATGGAGACGTCCCGCGACGGCATCCGCGCCTTGTGGATCTCCCTGGCCGTCCTCGGCGCCACCGCCGCCGTGCAGGGCCTGGTCGTGGCGGCGTCCGGGTCGGTGGCGCTGCTGGGCGACACCCTGCACAACGTCGCCGACGCCCTGACCGCCGTGCCGTTGGGGATCGCGTTCCTGCTCGGCCGCCGGGCCGCGACCCGCCGGTACACCTACGGCTTCGGCCGCGCCGAAGACCTGGCCGGCATCGTCATCGTGGCGATCATCGCCGCCTCGGCGGCGCTGGCCGGCTACCAGGCGATCGGGCGGCTACTGCACCCCGCGGACGTCTCGCACCTGCTCGCGGTCGGCGCTGCGGCGATGATCGGTTTCGTCGGCAACGAGACCGTCGCCCGCTACCGCATCCGGGTCGGCCGGCGGATCGGCTCAGCGGCGCTGGTCGCCGACGGGCTGCATGCCCGCACCGACGGGTTCACCTCGCTCGCGGTGCTGCTGGGCGCCGGCGGGGGGGCCATCGGCTGGCGATGGGCCGACCCCGTCGTCGGTCTGGCCATCACCGTCGCGATCCTGGTGGTGGTCAAAGACGCCGCCCGGGAGATCTACCGGCGGCTGATGGACGCGGTCGACCCGGTCCTGGTGGACCAGGTTGAGGC
>JBOHFC010000367.1:0-43594 GCA_050701375.1 Pseudonocardiaceae bacterium | reverse complement strand
GATCCAATTCGATGGGTTCGTCTTCCCCGCCTTCGACCAGATCGTCTCGCAACTCGCCAAGCTGCACTACCGCTCGCAGGGAAAGCTGCGGATGCCGGTGGTGGTGCGCATTCCGCACGGCGGCGGTATCGGCGCCGTCGAGCACCATTCGGAGTCCCCGGAGTCCTATTTCGCCCACACCCCGGGGCTCAAGGTGGTCGCGTGCGCCAACCCGATCGACGCCTACTGGATGATCCAGCAGGCGATCGCCTGCGACGACCCGGTGATCTTTTTCGAGCCCAAACGGCGGTACTGGGACAAGGCTCCGCTGGACGTCGCGACGGCGCCGGTACCGCTGTTTCGCTCCCGGGTACTGCGCGCCGGTACGACTGCGACGGTGGTGACCTACGGGCCGATGGTGCGCACCGTGCTGGACGCCGCGACCGTTGCCGAGCAGGACGGTCACGCCCTGGAGGTGATCGACCTTCGCACGTTGTCCCCGCTGGACCTGGCGCCTGTGTTCGACTCGGTGCGCCGCACCGGCCGGTTGATCTGCGTGTCCGAGGCGCCCGGCGAGGTCTCGCTGACCTCTGAAGTGGCCGCTCGGGTGTCCCAGGAATGCTTCTACTCGCTGGCGGCGCCGGTACTGCGGGTGACCGGGTTCAACACTCCATACCCACCCGCGAAGTGCGAGGAGGACTACTTGCCCGACCTGGACCGGGTGCTCGACGCCGTCGACCGCGTGCTGGCGTACTGACCACCATGACCCGTATCTTCGCGCTGCCCGATGTCGGGGAAGGTCTCACCGAGGCGGAGATCCTCAGTTGGCACGTCGCGCCCGGGGACACCGTCACCGTCAATCAGATCATCGTGGACATCGAGACCGCCAAGGCCGCCGTCGAGCTGCCCAGCCCCTACGCCGGAGTGGTCAGCGAGCTGTTCGCCGAACCCGGCGCCACCGTGGCCGTCGGCACCCCGATCATCGCCATCGATGACGGCGGTGCGCCGGAACCCGCCCCGGCGGGTGCGATCGGCGAGGAAGGACCCAGCGGGCGGATTGCGACCCTGGTCGGTTATGGCCCGCGAGCCGCGACCGTGGCCCGCAGACCGCGCAAGCCAGCGCCGGCTTCCGCGCCAGCAGCTCCAGCTGGCTTGGCCGCGGCGCCGCTGGCCAAGCCACCCGTGCGCAAGCTGGCCAAGGAGCTGGGGGTCGACCTGCGGACAGTGCTCGGATCAGCAGCCGGCGGGGTGATCACGAGGGAGGATGTCGAGCGTGCTGCCCACGTCGTAGACAATGGCGGGGCCGGCTCCGCCGCTCGCTCAAGCCCTGGATCCGTCCCTGAGTCCGGCGCTGGGCAGCGCCGCGAGCCCGTCCGCGGCGTGCGCAAGGCCACCGCAGCGGCGGTGGTGTCCTCGGCGTTCACCGCGCCGCACGTCACGATGTTCCTCACCGTCGACGTCACGCCGATGATGGAGCTGCGAGCCCGGATCAAAGGACAACCGCAGTTCCGGGATGTCAAACTGACCCCGCTGGCCTTCGCCGCCCGGGCGCTGTGCCTCGCGGTACGGCGGACTCCGGATGTCAACGCCAGCTGGGACGAGGCGACCGGCGAGATCGTCTACTTCGACTACGTGCACCTCGGCATCGCCGCCGCCACCACGCGCGGACTGGTGGTACCCAAGATCCGCAACGCCGACCGGATGCCGCTACGTGAGCTTGCCGTCGCGCTCGACGAGCTGGCCGTATCCGCTCGGGAGGGACGCACGCCCCCCGGCGACATGCTCGGCGGGACGATCACCATCACCAACATCGGCGTCTTCGGGATCGACACCGGCACGCCGATCCTCAACCCCGGCGAGTCGGCGATCGTCGCCCTCGGCACGATCCGGGACATGCCGTGGGTGGTGGACGGCGTCGTGGCGCCCCGCAAGGTCTGCCAACTGGCGCTGTCCGTAGACCACCGGGTAGTGGACGGCCAGCAGGGTTCCCAGTTCCTAGCCCACATCGGCGCCCTCCTCTCCGATCCCGCCCAAGCCCTCACCTACTGACCCCTTTTTCCGCATTCAGCGGGCTCAGCGGGGTAATCGGCACCTCTTTTACCCCGCTGAGCCCGCTGAATGCGCCAGGCGAGGGGGTGGTTGGGGACGGCCGGGGGTGGTGTGGATAAGTCGGGGTTGTGGGATCTCGATCGGCGGGGTGGCGTCGGGGTGTGGGTCGATGCTGGACGGCATGGGACGACGGATGCAGCTGGTGGACCTGGCGGGAGTGTTTCGCGGAACGGAGGCACTGGCGGCCGGCACCGTGACCAAGGAACAGTTGCGCGGTTCTGGGGTGCGCAGACTGTTCCGCGATATCTACCTTCCCGCCGGTATAGGGTTCACCCACCAGCAACGGTGCGAGGGGGCGGCGCTGCTCGCCCCACCCGAGGCTGTTCTCACGGGCAGGTCGGCGGCATCCGTGCTGGGAGTGGAGCTAGCTCGGCCGACGGATCCCGTGGAGTTCGTGGTCGACGAGCGTTACCGGTTCGGCCCGATTCGCGGCATCGCAGTCAAGCGCACAGCCCTGATCACGTCGGACTGGCAGAACTGGAACGGGATCAGGATTGCCAGCCCAACGCGGATGGGTCTAGATCTGGCCGCTCGAGCAGACTTGCGGAGCGCGGTCGCCGACCTGGACGAGGTGCTACGCGCAAGCCTCGTCGATCGCGCCGAGCTACAGAGCCGGTTGCTGGACTGCCATGAGCATGGAGTGGTGCGGGCCCGGCAGGCGATCCATCTTGCAGATCCACGGGCGCAATCTCGGCCGGAGTCCGAGCTTCGAGTCGCACTGAATCTGGCTGATCTGTACCCGGATCTCCAGGTGCAGGTGTGGGACGCCGCGGGTCCAGTGTGCTGGCTCGACCTGGCTTTTCGCGAATGGCGCGTCGGAGTCGCCTACGACGGCCAGTGGCACGCACTGCGGTTGCAGTTGCGCAAGGACCGGCGCATGATCAATCGCTTACAGGCTCTCGACTGGGAGATCGTGTTCGTCACCGCTGACGACCTCTACCGCCACCCCCACGACGTCGTGCGCACCGTCCGAGCCGCCCTGTCCAAAGCCCGCCAAGCTCGCTCCTTCCCGCATTCAGCGGGCTCAGCGGGGTAATCGGCACCTCCTTTGCCCCGCTGAGCCCGCTGAATGCGCATGGAGCCGGGGGCGTAACGACTGACGGGGTGTTGACGACAAGATAGCTGAGGGTGATCGGGTCTATCGGCGCGCAAGGGGGTGACGCGCAACGACATGACGCACCGGGGTCGAGCAACACCGGGGTCGAGCAACACCGAGGTCGAGCAACACAGCAGGTCGACTGCTTCACTACTGGGGGTGAGTGATGTGAGAGCACTCGGGTCGTGGCCCGGAATCGGCATGATGATGGAGACCAGGAACGCGACGGCACCCGCGAATCCATGGGATCGAACGCCACGGGATCGAGCTGATATGGGGAAGAACCACGACGTCAGTCCGGGAGGACTCGTCGACGTGGTAGTGCGCGAAGATCCTGGCCCCGACGCGCTGCGGGTCTGGGACCTGCTGGTGGATCGCACCCCGGGCACTGACGTTACGCAGCTCTCCGTCTGGGCAGGGTTGCGCGGCCGGGTCGGTTTCACTCCGCTGTATCTGTTGGCCTACCGCGGCGGCGAACTGGTCGGTGGGGCGCAGATCTTGACCCGGCGGGTACCCGTGTTGGGCCTGGTCGGTTATCTCCCTTACGGCCCACTCGTCGCCCCCGCCGCCGCGGCAGCGGCTGATGTTCGGCGTGCGCTGGTCGACGCCATCGTCGCACTGAGCCAGCGGCGGCTGCGCATCCTGTTCGTCCAACCGCCTGAGGGCGCCCAGGACACCAGTGATGAGCTACTCCACCGCGGATTCCGGCCGTCCGAGGCCGGAATCGCCCCGCAGGGCTCGATCCGGATCGACTTGACAGCCGACCTGGCGGAGATCCGCGGCAGGTTCGGCAAACGCCTCAAGTCGTGGACCAACCGGTGGGAGTCCCGAGGTGTCACGATCCGGGCTGGAGACGAGCGGGACATCCCGCTACTCGCCGAGCTGATGGCCAGCTCAGCGCAGCACCAGGGCTACACCCCGTTGCCGCTGGACTACATGATGGCGTTGTACCGGGAGCTAGCCGCCACTGGCCATGCCGTGTTGTACGTCGGCGAGGTGGACGGTGTGCCGGTCGCCGCCGACCTGATGACCGGATGTGGCGATATGGTTCGCGGCCGGCTGTCCGGCTTCGACCGCTCTGGCGAAGCGATGCGGCTCAGTGTGCCGGCGGCCATCCGCTGGGAAATGATCAAATGGGCCAAAGAACAGGGTTACCGCTGGTTCGACTTCGGTGGCTTGCGTCAGGAGACGCTGGCCGCGCTGCTGGACGGTTCCGACTGCCGGACCGACACGCTGCCGACGGCCGACCAGCCCAAGGTCACCTTCGGCGGCACCGCATTCCGCTACCCCACTCCGGTCGAGATGATCAGGCCGGTGGCGCTGCGGACCGTCTACGATGTTGCGTGGCGCTCCGCAACCGGGCGCCGGCTGTTCGCCGATGCAAAAAGTCTTCTACGGGGAACCCGATGGCGCAGCCCGGACCTCAGGGCGGCGGATCGCGCCAGCCCGGGAGTGTCCGCTAGCTGACCGCGTTACCCATACCAAGTCCATTCGCTCACCGTCAATCAAGGAGGCGGAAGAGGGTATGAAAATCGTGTGCGTCGGCGGCGGACCGGCCGGCCTGTACTTCGCTATCTCCGCGAAGTTGCGCGATCCGGATCACGACATCACGGTTATCGAACGCAACCCCGCCGGGGTGACGTACGGATGGGGAGTCACATTTTCCGATCCGCTGCTTGACAGCCTCTACCGAAACGATCCCCGGAGCGCACGGAAGATCTTCGACAATCCGGCGTCCTGGGGCAATCAGGAAGTACACGTTCGGGGCGACCAGATGGCCCACCTTGGTGGGTACGGGTTCGCCATCGGCCGTAAGCATCTTCTCGACATCCTGGTGCAGCGAGCTATCGAGCTCGGTGTCGATGTCCAATTCGACTGCGAGATCGAGGACCTGACCGAGCTCCCCGACGCCGACCTGATCGTCGCCTGCGACGGCGCGAACAGTCGCGTGCGCCGAGCCCATGATGACCACTTCCAGACCGACGCACAGGTGGGCCGGAACAAGTACATCTGGCTTGGCACCCACCGGGTCTTCGATTCCTTCATGTTCGCGTTCGAAGAGACCGCAGCGGGCTGGATCTGGTTCTATTCGTACCCTTACAACGCCGACACCACCACCTTCATCGTGGAGTGCTCGCCGGAGACTTGGACCGGACTCGGCTTTGACAAGCTCGGTTCCGATGAGAGCCTGACGCTGCTGGAGGAGATCTTCGCGCGCCACCTGGACGGCCACTCGCTGATGAACTCCATGCGCGAACTCGGCAAGATCCCGTGGCTCAACTTCACCCGAATCACCAACACCTCGTGGCATCACGATAACATTGCCCTCATGGGCGACGCGGCGCACACCACGCATTTCTCGATTGGTTCGGGCACTACGCTTGCGATGCAGGACGCAATCGGGTTGGCCGGCAGTCTGGCCGCCCACGATGACCTTCAGGTAGCCCTCAAGGACTACGAGGAGAATCGTCGCGTCGAGATCATGGACCTGCAGGGCGCCGCGGTGAGCAGCACCGAATGGTTTGAAGACGTTCCGAGCTACATCGAGCAACCGATCACCCAGTTCGCCTACTCACTCTGGAAGCGCCGCGGCAATTATCCACTGTGGCGTTACCAGCTCCACCTAGCGACCCAGATCGCGATATTGCGGAAATTGCGGCAATCCGTCAGTGCGCTACGGAACGGTTTCCGGGCACAGCAACGGATGAAGCTGGCCGATCACCCGGTAGCGGCAGGTCACGATACTGAGGACCACGATGCTGAGGACACCGCCGCGTCCGTACGAGTCGAGTGATTTTCGGCCTGTCGCTCGACAGCAAACCAGGACTAGGCGGGAGGCCGAGTGGTCAGAAACTTGAGCATCGTCTGCGTCGGCGGCGGTCCTGCAGGCCTGTACTTCGCCATCTCGGCAAAGTTGCGTAAAAAAGACAGCGACATCACCGTGATCGAACGAAACCCCGCCGGGGTTACCCACGGCTGGGGCGTCGGATATTGGGATGATGTCCTTGACAATCTCTACCGCAACGACCCGGTCAGCGCCCGGGAGATACAGCGATCCACGGGAGTGTGGTCCGGCGTGGAAGTGCACGTCGCGGGCAAAAAGGAGGCCTACCTCGGCGGATATGGGCTCAGCATGGGCCGCCAACGGCTGCTCGATATCCTCGCCGAACGCGCCACGGATCTCGGCGTGGACGTCCAGTTCCAACGCGAAGTAAGGAATCTGTCCGAGGTTGCGGATGCCGATTTGATCGTCGCTTCCGATGGTCTCAACAGTCGAACGCGTCAACTCTTTGCCGACCACTGGCAGACTGACGTCGAGGTGGGCCGGAACAAGTATCTCTGGCTTGGCGCTTACCACGTATTCGATGCGTTCACCTACGCATTCGAGCAGACACCGGCTGGCTGGATATGGCTGCATGCGTACTATCTCGATGCCGAGCGGAGCACATGCATCGTCGAGTGTTCGCCGGAGACCTGGGAGGGACTCGGTTTCCACACACTCGGGGCGGACCAGAGCATCAGGCTGCTGGAACAGATCTTCGAGCGTCAGCTGCGTGGCCGTGCGTTGATCAACCAGATACACAATGGCGAGAGACTTCCGTGGCTCAACTTCAGGATGATCAGTAACAATAACTGGTACCACGACAACGTCGTACTCGTGGGTGACTCCGCGCACACTACGCATTTTTCGATCGGCTCGGGCACCAAGCTGGCGATCGGAGATGCGATCGCGCTCGCCACGAATCTAGCGGAGCACGACGACCTCCACAGCGCGCTCAAGTCCTATGAGCAGCAACGTCGTCCAGAAGTGGCGGCGGTACAGCGCAATGCTGCGAAGAGCATGCGGTGGCTCCAAGACTTGGCGAACTACATAGACCAAGACAGCGTACAGTTCGCCTACGCGCTGTCGCAGCGTTTTCGGGTCCGGCAGCCGTTGTGGCGATACCACCTCCACTTGGCAACCCAGATCTCGGCGCTGAGGCGCTTGCGTCGCACGGTGACATCCGCCCGAAGATCGCGTCACGCCCGTCTGCGCGAACGGACGGCTGACCCGCCGGCAGCCGCGGCACGCCAACCCGCACCGCGATCGTGATCACGCCTGGGGCATGTCGAAGATCTTGGTCAGGTTGGCGGCGAAGCCGATGTCTCCGTCCAGCTTCACCTTCCCGGTGATGAACATCATGGTGGGAGCGCTGTTTCCGGAAACCAGCGCGAGAAACTGGTCGGCGGCCATCGTCAGGGTGACGCGCGGATCGTGGGACGGCTCCTTGTTGGTAGAGCACTGCGGCGTCGATGAACCCTGGGCCCCGGTGATCCAGGTTTCGTACACGTCGTCGCCGTTCGGGCCGCCGGTGATCCGCCAGTGGATCGCGGAGTCTCGACCCGGTGCGTTCTCCGGGCGGAACTGACCGGCCATCCGGCTGAAGACCCCGTCCAGTACGGCGGCGCGTCGCAGCGGATCGTCCAGCACCGCGTCGAGCTGCTCGGGCGAGGCATGTTTGATCAGCCTCGCGAACTCCTCCGGTGACACCGTCCTCGGATCGATGCCGTCGATGTCCGCCATCGTCGCTCCTCATCTACTCCTGAGCAAGGTTACGATCATGCGGTGAACCCGCGGATGAGTGACGAACAGGGTTCAAGCACTGTTTACCACTCACCCGCGACGGTCGCCGTCGCAATCCTGTCGTTCCGGCTCGGCGTGGCGGATGGCGTGTCGTAGCCGCAGCGCAGTGGGTCAAGGGGCTGCGCCGGATGGGCTGCCGGGTGCGCACCATCGCAGGGTCCGGTACGGCGGATCATCTGGTGTCCGGGCTCGCCTTTGACGTCCGCCGCCCGGCGCGCCGACGGGACATCGAAGCGGCGTTGCGCGGTGTCGATCTCGTTGTGGTGGAGAACGTCTGCTCGCTGCCGATGAACCCGCCGGTGACCGAGGCGGTGGTGAAGGCGCTGCAAGGCCGGCGTGCGGTGCTGCGCCACCACGACCTGCCGTGGGAGCGGGAGCACTACGCGCACCTGCGCGGCTGGCCACCCGATAACGCCAGCTGGCGGCACGTGGCGATCAGCCAGCGCAGCGCCGCCGAGCTGGGTCGGCGAGGCGTCGACGCCACCGCCGTCTACCACGGCTACGCCCGCATCCCAGACCGCGGCAACCGCGCCGCTGGCCGGGGAGCCGTGGGCGTGGCGCCCGGCCAGCGGCTGCTGTTGCAGCCCACCCGGGGGATCGCGCGCAAGAACGTCGCCGCGGGGATCGCGCTGGCGCAGGCGATTGACGCGGTCTACTGGCTGACCGGGGCCGCCGAGGAGGGCTACGGTCCACAGCTGGAAAACCTGCTCGCCCGCGCACAGTGCCCCGTGCGCCGCGGGCTACCGGGCCGGCTGCGGATGGCCGACGCCTACGCCGCAGCGGACGCGGTGGTGCTGCCCTCGACGTGGGAAGGCTTCGGCCTGCCGCTGATCGAGTCCGCGCTGGCCGAGCGGCCGCTGGCGGTGAACCCCTACCCGGTGGCACGGGAGGTGGCGCGGCTGGGCTTCGCCTGGTTCCCCGTCGACGATCCGGCCCCACTCGCCGCATGGCTCGACGACCCCCAGCCGACGCTGCTAGCCCGCAACCGTGCCCTGGCCGAGCAGCATTTCGGTCCGGACGCGCTGACCAGCCGACTGTCGGACACGCTGGCCCGCGCGGGGCTGCGGCCGCCGGGCGCTCGCTAAGGTCCGACCATGTCGATGCTGGACGATCTACTGATCCGGCTGCTGCGCGGCCCGGTGCAGCGCCTGTTGGCCGAGGAACGCAACCGATTCACCCACGGTGAGGGCGAGGACCCGCTCTACCGATACCGCCGGCACGGCGCCGCCGAACGGCTGCATATCGATCCCAGCGCAATTGTGAACAATGCGCTGTTCAACGTCTCCGGCGGGGAGATCACCATCGGCGAGTACGCCTTCTTCGGCCACGAGGTCGCGGTGCTCACCGGCACCCACGACATCACCAAGTTCGGCCGGGAACGCCAGACCACCTTCCCCCGATCGGGGCGGGACGTGGTGATCGAGGAAGGCGTCTGGGTGGCCAGCCACGCGATGGTGCTCGGGCCGGTGCGAATCGGCAAACACGCGGTGGTCGCCGCCGGTTCCCTAGTGCTCGACGACGTCGCGCCCTACACCGTCGTGGCCGGACGTCCAGCAAAGGTGATCAAGAAGATCGACGAAGCCGACGAAGCTGCCCCAGCCGACCCACAGTGAAGATCGAGATCGGTGCGGGCGAGAAGCCGCACCCCGACTACGACATCCACGTCGACATCCTCCCGCTGCCCGACATCGAGGTGATCAGCTGGATCGACCCGCTGCCGTTCGCCACTGCCTCGGTCGACCGGCTGCGGGCCAATCACGTGCTCGAGCACCAGAGCTACGAACTGGTCGAACCGACCCTGCGGGAGTGGGCTCGGGTGATGCGGCCCGGTGCCGGGCTGGACATCGGGGTGCCGGACGCCCGGTTCGTCGCCGGGCAGTGGGTGCGCGGCGAGATCGATACCGCCGAGGCCAACTACTGGATCCTTGGCGGTCACTCCGACCGGGCCGCCCACCAGGGTGCCGACTCGCGCGGTATCCCCCGGTGGATCTGGAACGCCCACCACACCATGTTCGACGCCGAATCGCTGGGCGCCCTGGTCTCCCGCTGCGGCTTCACCGATCTGCGCATCGTCAGCTACGACGTGCGCAACTTGCGGTGCTTGGCGCTGCGCGCCCCGTGAGTGGCGATGCGGGTGATAGCTCGTATTGCCACTCACGGGTCCGCGAAGCGGCCAGATCCTTGACGAGGCGTGAGCGCCGGGCGATGATAGCCAGAGCGCAACTGTCCGCAACTATCAGGACAGGGAGTCAGCCGTGCGTCTGACGTTCATCGGTAAGGACCCGGACTCCAACCCGACCGGTTCACCCACTGTGTACCGCACGGATCGGGCCTCCTGGGTCGTGCAGGGCTGGGCCGTCACCGACCCAGAAGCGCTCGCTCAGATGAATATCCCCGATGGCGAGGGATGTGTCGAGATCCCGGACAGGGTGGTCCCGTTTTTCAGGCAAGGAAACCGTGGCATCGATAACGGATGAGGAGTTCAACCGGCTACTGTCTGCTTTCGAACGAGAGGCTCTCCACCTGGAAACTCGCGACGCGTATGGGACAGCAGTAGAACTGCCTCACATGGCCAAGTGGGCAGCCGGTGAGCCCGATGATCTGGAATGGCTTCAAGGCTGGTGCTCCACATTGTGCGAGCAGGTCAAGGCCGGAAAGTCAGTGCGCCGCGCCCGGATCGTCTCCGAACCACTCAGTGATTATCAACGGTGGTCCTACAGTATCGCCCTGCCGATGGTCGCTGCAGGAGAAGACATTCGATGGGTTCCTCGCCCACTGGTGTCATCGGTCGCCCTTCCCGGGAACGACTTCTACCTGTTCGATGACCGCCTGATCGTCTTCCTGATCTACGCAGGAAACGGTTTGAGTACCGAGAAGGTTACGTCCACCGAACCATCTGATATTCGACTCTGCCGGTCGGCCTTCGACGCTGTGTGGAAGCTGTCGATCCCCCACAGTGACTACCAACCCCGCTAGCTCCGCCAAGCAGGCGCAGGAGGCACTCGGGGCCCGCCTTCGTGACCTGCGCAAAGACGCGAGCCTCACCGCAAGGGCGCTCGCAGCAGCCACAGGTCAGCACTACACGCGGGTGAGCAAGATCGAGCATGGCGTGCAGGCGCCATCCGACAACGACGTACGCGAATGGTGTCGCGCCTGTGGGGCCGATGACCAAGTGCCCGACTTGCTCGCCACACTGCGCGCTATCGAGTCGGCCTATCTGGAATTTCGACGACAAAGTCGCGCGGGCATGAAGCGGGTACTTGGCGCCCACACTCTTGCCTTGTATGAACACTCGAAAGTGTTTCGAATCTATGAGCACAATGTGATACCCGGCCTGTTCCAGACCGCCGAATACTCGGCCGCAATGCTGTCATTTTGGATCAAGTTCCTTGGTACGAAAAATGACCTTGAAGACGCCGTGGCAACCCGCATGGAGCGACAGCGGGTGATCTACAAAGGTGGCAAACGATTCGTTGCCGTGCTCGAAGAGCAGGCGCTGCGGACGTGGTTTGGGACAGCTGAAACACAAGCCGGGCAGCTAGATCGCCTGCTTGCGCTGATGTCGTTGCCCAACGTCTCACTCGGCATCGTTCCCATGATGACCGAACGCGTTGCGGTCGGTTCTACCGGATTCTGGATATTTGACGACACCCTGGTCGCCTTAGAGACACCTACGGCAAGCATCGAGGTCACCAGGCCGCAAGAGGTCGAGCTATACGCTCGCATGTTCGAGGCACTCAAAGGCCCCGCCGTATACGGACGCACCGCGAGAGAGCTCATCACCAAGGCCATCGACGAACTGAGTCAGAACACCACTCCGTAGTCAGTGTCTCACCCAGGCCCGGCGGGCGATTCCGGATCTTCTCGCAACTTGTCGCAACATTCTTTCCGGGTGGCAACTCTGAGCCCTAGCGTCACCCCCATGACCCGCGACGAGGCAGCACTGGCCGCCGCTGTGCCTGAGCGCGAACGCTGGCCGATATCCAAGAAGGCGCCCGGTGATCGTCATGGGCCGCCGGCCATAGCCCGCAGCAGGACGATTCCGGTCACCTGTCAGACCCACGACGGGGCGAGGGGCTTCTGCAACCTGCGCATCCGCAAGGCCGGCGGTGACATCGTGCTCGATCCGCACGTCACCGGCTCGTGTGTGATTGTCCTCGACGAAACTGCCGCCACTGCGCTGTTCGACCTTCTCGGGGAGTGGCTCGGGTGAGCATCACAGACGTCCAGCGATCCTCCAAGTTGACTCCGACCGGGCCGACTCGCGCGAAATGACATGCTCTGCACGGACCGGAGTGGAGTATGGGCGGCCGTGGCGGCTTTCAAATCTATGCATCTCGACGGCGTCCTGCGGCTGTGCACGGCGGAAGGATGGCCGACTTTTCCCGCCGATCCGCAACGGGCGCTACGCGCGTTGCTTGCGCCAGGGGCCGCTACAGTCGTGGCGCTCGATCAAGCCGACGCGGTGATCGGTTTCGCCCACGCGCTGACCGACGGCGTGACTGCCTACCTCGCTGAACTGCTCGTGACTCCCGAACACCGCAGCCGAGGCCTCGGACGTCAGCTCATCGCTGAGGTCCTCCAGCAGTGCCGCGTCGCCCGCATGGACGTGATCACCGATACCGCCGAAGGCTTCTACGAGACCCTGCCGCACCGCTGTTACGCCGGCTTCCGCCTTTATCCACAGAACTGAGTTGAACGCGCCTGCTGATAGATCCCATTCTCGAGCCTCCCCACGGGTGGGGCCAAGACAGGCCGAAGTGATCCCGTAAGCCGCGTTTGCCGTCGTCTGCGACGACCAGGGCGCGGAGCGACTGGCGAGGTGGAGCCATCCAGTGGCAATGAAGCCCGTGAACGTCCGAGGGGACTGGCGACGTGGTGGCGCTGCTCGGTCCAGTCGACGCAGCAGCGCACGGTCTCGTCGTCAGGGGGCGTCACGCCGAGCCGGCACAGCGCACGGCGGCCGGGTTCGGTGAGCTGGTAGGTGACCTGTTCCAGGAGACCACCGACGAGCCGGTCGCCGCGCGGCCGGTCGAGATCGATGCTGCCGTCGTGACCAACGAGGTAGCCCGGTCGATCAGAGAGTCGGTGATGGCGACCCCGAGCCGACCGGCGATGTGGTTGTAGCAGCAGCGGGCCAGCCGGATCGCGAGTGCTCTCCCGCAACGAGCGGATGGGCTGGGAGGGAGAGAGCCGGACCAGCGTTTCGATCAGCTGGCCGACCTCGTCACCGGCCGGCCGGCCGCCATGCGCTGTTCCGGGTGGTCAACCGGGTCGATCAGCTGATGCTGCTGCTCAATCTGCTGCTGCTGGGCTTTGTGTCCTTCGTGCCGTTGCCCACCCGACTGGTGGCCGAGCACACCGTGGGAGCGGACGCCCGGACCGCGAGCCTGCTCTACGTCCGCGACATCACCATCCGCTACCTGCTCGGGCTGGCCGGCTACGTGGCCGCCTTGCTGGCGCTGGCCGGGCCGCGGCTCACCGAGTTGGCCAGCCCGTTACTGGCGTTGATGTTAGCCCTCGGACCTTCGATGCGGCCCGCCTTCACACCAGCAGACACCACAGGCGAGCCTGGCTGAATCAGCGCGGCCCTGCGATGGTCACGGATTGCGCATCAAGGTTCGGAACCGGGGCCCCAACCACGGTTTACGGCCCCAGGCCAGCAGTTGGCCCTTGGCGATCGCCGGCCACTGGCTCTGCCGGTTCCAGACCACCAGTAGGAACGCCACCGGATCAGCCGAGATAACGCAGTCGACCCGGCGAGCCGTCGGCGTCTCAACCCGAAGCTCACCACGGTTGAAAATGAAGTGAAACCGGTCGCCGCCGCGGATGCGCAGCTCGTAGGTGGCTTTCAGCCCGGCTGCGGTTGCCGGGTTCACGATCTGCCGGGAATCGGCTGCTTTCAGCACCGGGATGACAAACCCGTGCAGCACCAGGGACGCATGGGCCGGATCGATTCGCCAGGGGCGTCCGGCGGCCCGGGCGATGTCGTACCCGTGTACGACGGTCTCATTGAGCAGGTGGCAGGTGAAGGCTGCCAGCGGCAGGGTGATGCCTTGTATCAACCAGGGACGCAGTTCATCGGGAGACTGGCGGGCGCACTCGGCGAAGTATTCCTTCGCGCTAGCCTCGATCCGGTCGGCGAGCACGCTCAGATCACGCTCCGGGTCGGACCTCACCGCCAGGGTGGTCACTTCTCCCAGGTCCGCGATATCCCGGACCAATGAATCGCCGGCCATCCCCACCCGGCTGGGTATCACTTCGTAGATGGCTGACAGATCCCGTCTGGCTAGCCCGGGCAGCCCCAGCCACACCTGGGACAGGTGCATGGCGACCTCCGCGAGGCTCCACTGACCCATCGCCGCACCAGCCCCCGGATCGCGGATGGACCGCAACAGGGCGGTCACCCGCTCCACCTCAGCGCGTAGCGCGTCCTGGCTGCGCTGCCAGTCCAGACCCGATGCGCTGGCGATCATGGCAACTCCCTGAACTCGCCACTGCGCCGCCCTAAGTAGGCAGCGACTGATAACTAGAATGACGGTAGTAATCGACTGATAACCTGTCAAGATGGGCAACGAGGGGGTAACTACAACGCCCGCGCGCCGGATGACAGCCGCGCAGCGGGAGCAGCAGCTGCTGCGGGCGGCGGTGACCGCCTTCGCGCAAGGCGGCTACACCGGCACCACCACCGATCAGGTCGCGCGGATCGCCGGAGTGTCGCAGCCGTATGTCCTGCGGCTGTTCGGAACGAAGCAGGCACTGTTCCTCGCCGCCTACCGGCACGCCGGGTCCCGCATCCAGGACGCTTTCCGGGCCGCCGCCGCGACCGTTCCGCCCGACGCCGTGGTTTCCGACCGGCTGGCCGCGTTGGGCCGGGCATACCTGCAGCTCGCCCGCGATCAAGACCTCCTGCTCGTCCTGCTCCACGGCTTCATGACCGCCGCCGATCCGGCACTCGGGCCGGCGATGCGGGCCTGCATGACTGATATCTACCGCCTGGTCCGCAGCCTGACCGGCGCCAACGCCGAGCAGGCCCGAGACTTCGCCGCCCGCGGCATGCTGATCAACACCTTGGTGGCCCTGCGGATGCCCGAGCACCTCGATGAAGACCCCGCCGCGGCCGAACTCGTCAAAAACACCCTGACGCCACCGCCAGACCCCGCTGTTTACTCGCGGGTGATCGGGGCCCACGAGGGGGTCAGAGCGGTCGAGATGCCGTGAAGCGCAGTGAGCGACTGCCGAGCTCAATCCGGGGGTCGGTGAAGCCGGCGAGGCGGAGTCGATCGGGCAGCGTGTCCGGATCGACGACGACCATCGTGTCCCTGATGTGCACCAGCCGGAACCGCAGACTGAGCCGGCTGTCGGAGCCAGCGAACAACCCACCCGGTCGCAACACCCTGCAGGCCTCGGCGAACAGCCGATCCTGCAACTGCGCCGACGGTACGTGGTGCAGCATGGTGAAGCACACCACCGCGTCGAAGGACGCGTCGGCGAACGGCAACGCGGATCCGTCACCGTGCCGGACGTCCACCCAGCCGGCGAGCTCGGCCCGCAGATCGGCGGCCAGCGCGGGGTCGACCTCGATCGCGGTGAGCTGGTTAGCTCGCTCGGCCAACCAGCGGGTCGTCACGCCGTAGCCCGGCCCGATCTCCAGCACCTTGCCATCGAGCGACACGTCCCGAAGCGCCCAGGGCAGCAGCTGCGAGCTCACCAGCTTTGTCCAGTAGTCCGAGCGGCAGAGACGGCGATGGATCACGTTCATCGGCATACCCGCACGGTAGGTGGGGCGGCCAGGTGACCGGAACCACGTACGCTGCCATCCTATGTCGCGTTTCGGTCATCCGGTGGGACTGCTGGAGCCGCCGCTGGGCGCCGTCCTGATAGGACGGTTCGCGCTCGCTCACGGACACCACGCACAGCCTGTTCCTGCGCCCGGAACGCTGCCCGGTGCGCTGGGCGCGGCCAACCGTCCTGGCGGCCGCACCGGTTTTCACCGCGCTCGTCGGCTATCTCGGGAAGGCTGAGCTGCCACCAGAAGCCCGGTGCCGGGCCGAGGAGGTGCTATTCGACGTCCTCACTCCAGCTCCGGTCGCGTCCGTCGAGGTCGCCTGGCCATCCGACGACCGGGCTCGGCAGGTGGCCGATGCGCTGGCCAGCAACCCTGCGGACGACCGTGACGCCGCCGCGTGGGCGCGGCTGGTCGGCACCAGCGAACGCACACTTGCCCGGCTGTTCGTCGCCGAGACCGGCAGCGGCCTCGGCCAATGGCGCACCCGAATGCGGATCCGCCGCGCGCTGGAACTGCTCGCATCCGGAACCCCGGTGGCCGTCGTCGCACACCGGGTCGGGTATCGAACCGCCAGCGCTTTCGTCGCAGCCTTCCGCCGAGTCCTCGGCGTCACTCCCGCGCAGTGCTTCTCACCCTGATCGGCCCGGCCACAGTCGGCTTGATCCCAACGTCCAGTAGGTCGTGCGTTGAGTTTCGGCAGGCCGCACCCAAGCACGACCTTCCGGGCGGCACAAGGCCCGGGTTCAACACCGGAGTGGGTTGTGTAGTGGTGTGCGGGTGGGGTCGATGACCGCGGGTGGGATGAATTCGACTGGCTAGGATGGATGAGGATTTCCCACCCGGTCCGATGTACGTGCCGATGGTGCGCCTCGCATAATAGGACGCAGTTTTCGACTTTGGTTTCGCCATGATCGATCCAGTGTCGACAATGGTGCACCTGGCACATTCCCGGGGGCCGGTCACAACCGGGAAAAACACATCCACGGTCTCGGGCGACGAGCGCTCGGCGGATGGACAGCGGGACGGTGCGCAGAGCCCGGCCGACGTCGAGTGGTTCGGATCGCCCACCCAACACAACCGGGATGATCTTCGCATCGCAGGCCCACCGTCGGGTCTCAGCGGCACTGATCAGCGTCCCGTAGTCCAGGGTCGCGACACCCAGACCGGTGCGCAGGACGTCCCAGTCGATGGTCACCGTCAGGTGCGGTGGCTCCCCGGCCGTGCTGGGGCAGTCTTGGGCGGCCCGAGCACGGCCGCAGACCTCCAGCAGGGCGTCAGCGTTGCGCCGGGCGCCTGCCTCGGATCCAGCAGCGTCTCCATCACACCACCATTGTCGCACCCACCCCTGACAATCTCAGGACCTCAACCACCGCTACCGCCACGACGATTTCAACGGTTAGGTTCGAAAAAATGGCGACCGGAGCGCCCCACGAGCCGGCTGCCAAGCCACAAGCTGAGTCTGCCGACCGGGGGCGACGGCAGCAAACGGCGGCTCGGAGGGAGCTAACCGCTCATGGGACCCATCGTCATAGGACCCATTGCGCCGTCGCGCATGTTGGTGACGGTGACGACGAATGGCCGCATCATCTCGGTGTCCTCATGTTCGAGGATGTGGCAGTGATAGACATAGCGGCCGGGGATATCGAACCGGACGGCCACTTCCACGATATTGCCGGGATCGACCCTGATGACGTCGTTCCAGCCGTGGATCTCGCTGGGCTCGAAGGTCCTGCCTGGGTTCTCGGTGTCGGGCACCAGCGGCGCCGATGTCTTCCTGGTCTCGGGGTCGTACCGGTTCGCGCCCTTCGCGTCGGTGACTACCAGGCGGCTGCCGCGCCGGTGTAGTGGCTGGAATTGGGACTGGTGGATGTGCATGGGATGGGTGTCGCCGGTGGCGTTGACGAATCGCCACACCTGCCACTGCCCCACCCTGGGCCGCAACGCCACCCGGTCGTAGAAAGAAACCCGGCTACTCGATCCCGCCGGGTCGTCGGCCAGCCATCCCTCCACCCGGTAGGTGGTCGGGGCCGTCTCGCCGGGAAACTGGATGGCGATCCCCCCAGCCGGATCCTCGACGACCTCGTGCAGGTAGAGATGGCCGGCTGGGGTCGTTTCGGCGAGCAGGATGGTCCGCAGGTCGGCCCTGGTGATCGGGAACTGTTCGGGCTCGTCAGCGCGCACCGATTCCTGCTCGCGGCGCACCAAACGTCGAAACGCCGGATTGAGCACAGCCGCCGCGGTGTCGGTGAACAACGCACGGGGCGCGCCGCAGGTCGGAGCGTCGCCGTCGATGTCCAGTCGTAGGACCCACGGATACGGGTTGCGATGCGGCCGGTCGCCCTCGGTCAGCAGCTTGGCCAACGGCAGTGGCGGATCTCCTCCGAACGGGGCCTGCGCGGAGTTGACCAGCATGAACTGCTCCCCGTCCGGCAGGCCGGTGAGGTCGACAAGGACGTCGATCCGGTCGGAGGATGCCAATGTCAGGGCCTGGTCATTGCCGAGCTGCCAGGCCCGCCACAACAGGCCACCGCCGGTGCCGATCACCAGGACCCGGTCATGCTGGGGCGTAACCACCGGAGCACCATCGGCGCCGATGCGCACGGTCACCAGGTGCAGCCGGTAGACCCGGGCGTTGCTCGTGTTGAGCAGCCGCAACCGGTAGACCATCGGCCGCAGCGGCAGCCTCGGCCAGAGCCGGCCGTGGACGAGGGTGAGTGGGTTGAAGGACTCCGCGGTATCGGGCGTGACCTTGTGCAGCAGCCGAAGCTCACCGTCGACGACGTCGAGGTTGCGGTCCTGCAAGGTCAGCAGGATCTCCCCGTCCCCCGTGCTGGTCGGCAGGCCCAGCTCCCGCTCGCGCCCGTCGCGAACCAGATAAGGGCCGGCCAGCCCGGAATAGTTGTGATACCGAGTGCCGTTCATGGCGTGGTCGTGGTACCAGAGGAACTCACCGACCTTGCCCAAGCCGAGGTCGAGGTTGTCGTAGCTGTTGGGATAGGCGGAGAGTTGGTCGGAACCGGTCGCCGCCATGTTGTCGGGCCAGCCGTCGGCGTCGGACGGTGAGTGCGCGCCGTGCAGGTGCACCGTGGTCCAACCGATCGGTGCACCGGAGGTGTCCTCGGGTGGACCGCCTTGCCGACCGAGGTGGTTCTGCACCGAGTCGACGTCGGGGTAGGGGTCATCCACGACCGCGGTGGTGATGGGCAGCCGCGCCGGCGTCGTCGGACGGACCGACGCCGGCAGGCGGTTGGTCCAACGCACGAACGCCTCCTGGCCCACCGGCACCTCCAACAGCGGGCCAGGCGAGACGACGTGGCCCCCGACGCCGAAACCCCACGCCGGAACAGCGGGCAGATCGGGATGGATCGAGATCGTTGTCTCGGCGATGTCTATCTCGTGCACGGATCCCGCCCGCAGTTGGTGTGCATGTGGCGGGCTCAGCGAGGCCTGGAACGGAGCGAGCACCTGGTCCGGATGCACCGGGTTGCACGGACCCGTGATGCCGCCGCCGGTGGGTGACGCCGTTGGCGTCGCGTCCGGCGTCGGCGAGATCCGGTCCTTACCAGCCATGGTTCTTCGACTCCTCATCCTCCAGCGGCACGCACCATCGTGATGCGCGGGGTCGGAGGGTACGCCGCGACCGGCCCTGGCTGTCGACACAATTAATTTGATTGGGACTGGGCTCGCGGCCACCAGCCCTTCACCAGCGATGTCGCGAGCGCGCTCGGCGAACAAGCCGTCAGCCGCGGTCTCCTGCAGCAGAGCCTCCTGCATTACAATGTGTCTTATGCCTACGCTTACGATCCGCACTGACTCCGAGGTTGAGCAGGCCCTTGAGTATCTGACCCGCGACGGGCAATCCCGCTCAGAGGCGGCGCGTTCCGCAATCTTGGAAGCCGAACGGGCCCATCGGCGGGCGCGGCTGCGGGCCGAGGCAGAGGATCTGCGCGACGACCCCGAAGATGTCGCCGCATCGCGGGAGTTGGCCGCGGAGATGGACGCCATCCGTGCGTGGTGACCTGTACCGGCTGAAAGCATCCCGGGATGTCCGCGGCCACGAACAAGCCGGCGCGCGCTACGCCGTAGTCCTCCAATCCGACGACCTTCCGCTCTCCACGTGGATCGTCGCGCCGACCTCGACCGGTCGGCGGGCGGCATCGTTTCGCCCGGAGATCGAGATCGACGGCACCAAGACCCGCGTGATGGTCGAACAACTGACCGTGATCGACCCGCAGACACGTCTCGGTGAGTTCGCCGGCCGGCTGAACAGCTCCGAGATGCAGGCCGTCAGTGCCGCACTGCTGACCGTTCTGGCCTTGGACTAATCGCGGCCGGTCGCGCTATCTGAGTACATGGTCTAGACTTAGAACTGTGATAGGCAATCTGGCGGAGGCGCTTACCGTGATCGGCGAGCGCTGGGCGCTGCTCATCGTTCGCGAAGTGGCCCTGGGGCTGCGTCGCTTCGACGAGGTGCAAGCCGCGACCGGGGCACCCCGCGCAGTTGTCTCCGATCGCCTCCATCGCCTGACCGCGGCAGGCATCCTCACCACCCGGCCCTACCAGGTTCCGCGCAACCGGGCTCGACTCGAGTACACCCTGACCGACGCCGGCTACGACCTGCTACCGGTGCTTTCAGCCATCTCGGATTGGGCGCAACGCCACCTTGCCACGGCCACTTCCCCCGAGATCGACTACCGGCACAGCGGCTGCGGCGGGCGGGTGACCACCCGGCTGGTGTGCGAATGCGGCGAGCAGACCGGTCCCCAGGAACGTCTCATCGCGCAGGTCAACCGCTAGCCGCCGACCCCCGAGAAGGCCCAGAACCAGGAGGAATCGTGTCCCTCACGACCACCACAGATGCAGGGTTCGCCGACGACGTCCTAGCCAGCGCGACTCCCGTACTCGTCGACTTCACCGCTGCGTGGTGCGCCCCGTGCCGGATGGTCGCTCCAGTCCTCGAGCAGATCGCCAGCGACGAGTCCGAGCGCCTGCACGTCGTGTCGATCGACGTCGATGCCAACCCCGTGACCACCGGGAACTACCGGATCATGAGCATGCCGACCCTGGCACTGTTCATCGGCGGCGAGGTGGTGGCCCAGTTAGTCGGCACCAGACCGCGAACCGCGATCATGCGAGAGCTGGAGCCGCACCTGCAGCCCGCCTGAGAGCAGAACGCCGCCCGCCACCCGAGCTCATCGACCTCGCCGACGCAATTACGGTGATGGCTATCGTCCTCTCCGGGAGGGATCCGGGTGGCAGGAGTGCCAAGATGTTCGACGCCGTATACCGGAATGCGCGCGGGAGGCTTGCCGAGTTGGCTCGTGCGCTGAGCGCCGGGCAGTTGCGCACTCCCGTCGCGGCCACACCCGCCTGGACGGTGCATGAACTGTTCGCGCATCTCGTAGGAGGGGCCGCCGATGTGGCCTCCGGTCGAATTGACGGGGTACCCGGCGATGAGTGGACGGCGCGCCACGTCGGCGAACGCCGGGACCGCCCGATCAGTGAGCTACTCGCCGAATGGGACCTCGTCGGCCCGCGGGCCGAGTCAAGCTGCATTGGTGAGGTCCGTGGTCCCAACCTGGGCTTGGACATCATTTGCCACGAAGGCGACCTCCACGAAACGCTTGGCCTGGGCCGCCCCGAGCGCGACCACTGGCAACCGGCGCTCGACGTGATGGTGAGCTTCCTTGGCCGGCGGCTCAAACATCCCGGCACGTTGATGATCCGCGACGAGCACGACCAAGAGTGGCGCTTTGGTGAGGGCGAGCCACAGACGATGCTGACCATGGACGGCTACGAATTGCTGCGCGGAACATTCAGCCGCCGCTCCCAACGCCAGATCGCCGGCTGGGACTGGATGCCTGCACCGGCGGAGAGGCTGGAGCGCTTCGGCGCGTTCGGTCCGCGAGAGGATGATCAACCGATCCCGGTCACCTGACAACCGGAACGGAGCTCGTCGCCTTCCTTGCGGTCGCGCTTGGTGTGGGATCGGCGAACGTCAGGAGCGAGCAGCCGACCATGGCCAACACCTTGCAGCGAATGGAACGCGACAACTTGATCCGCCGCGAACCCGATCCCGCAGATGGCCGCCGAATGCGCGTGGTGCTCACCGCTCGGTCCGGCGACCTGGAAGATCACCTGATGACGGCAGCTCGCGAGGTGAACGCCATCGCGACCAGGGGACTCAGTGACCAGGAAGCCTCCGCCTTCATGTCCGCCCTGACCCGGATCATCAGCAACGCCATCCGCGCCGCCTTCGATCTCGACTGATCGCACCCCACTCCCGATGCGCGACGCGCCCATCGGGATTTATTGCGGAATCTGGGGTTTGCGCTAGACAGCCGGATACTGTCCGATGATGGATCCAGTGCGCAATCCGTTCGCCCCCGGCGCAGGCCAGCGGCCACCCGAGCTGGCCGGCCGAGACCGTGAGCTGGCCGCCTTCGAGGTAGTTCTGGAGCGGGTGGCCCGTGGCCGCCCGGAACGGTCTCTGGTGCTGACGGGCTTGCGCGGGGTGGGCAAGACGGTGCTACTCGGCGAGCTTCGTTCGATGGCGATGCGCCGAGGGTGGGGCGCGGGCAAGGTCGAAGCCCGACCCGACGGTGGCTTGCGCCGCCCGCTGTCGGCTGCACTGCACCGGGCAGTACGTGACCTTGCGCTGCGCCACCGCGCCCCGGACCGGGTTGAAGAGGTACTCGGGATACTGAAAGCCTTCGCGCTGCGCGCCACGCCGCGCGACGCCAAACTGCGGGATCGCTGGCAACCGGGCATCGACGCACCAACCGTCACCGGCCGAGCCGATTCCGGGGACATCGAGATCGACCTGGTGGAGCTGTTCACCGAGGTCGCCGAACTGGCCGCCGACGTCGGCACCTGGGTGGCACTGCTGATCGACGAGATGCAGGACGTGGCACCTGATGACGTCTCCGCACTGTGCGCCGCGTGCCATGAACTGTCCCAGTCCGGGGCGCCGCTGGTGGTGGTCGGAGCGGGATTGCCGCACCTACCGGCGGTGCTCAGCGCGTCGAAGTCCTACTCCGAACGGCTGTTCCGCTACGTGCGGATCGACCGGCTGGACCGCGCCGACGCCGACCGCGCCGTGGTCGCGCCGATCGCGCGGGAGAACGCCGCGATCACCCCCGAAGCGCTGAACACGCTGTTCGAGACGTCCGGCGGCTACCCCTATTTCGTGCAGGCCTACGGCAAGGCCGCGTGGGACGCCGCGCCGGCGTCGCCGATCGGGATCATCGACGTTCAGGTGGCCGCTCCCGAGGCGGAGAGCGAACTCGCCGTCGGGTTCTTCGGGTCCCGGTTCGAGCGGGCCACTCCGGCCGAGCGGGAGTACCTGCAGTCGATGGCCGAACTCACCGGTGGCCGGGACGAGCCGGTCGGCACCACCCAGGTGGCCGACGCGCTCAGCAGGCGGGCCTCGTCACTGTCCCCCGCCCGGGACAGCCTGCTCAAGAAGGGTCTCGTGTACTCCGCGGAACGCGGGCAGATCGCCTTCACCGTCCCACACTTCGGCCGATTCCTGCTCGGCAGGCTGGTCGGTTGATCCATCCGGCCGCCACGAATGGGTGAACAGGCGGCGAGTCTGCGGAGGTTTGTAACAGTGCCCCGGCGCGTGTCGATGACACTGGTAGCCCCGTGATGCTGTTGGACCCCCGACCCGGCAGCCTCACGGGGCCTTCCTACGCCCCCGTGCCGTACCGCCGGTGCCCCGCAAGTGACTCCGGCCCCAGCACGTACCCTCTTCGCCGTGCCCCTGCCCGATAACAAGCTCGAGATCCAGATGCTGCACGACCGAGTGATGGTGCGCCTGGTGGATGAGGACGGCGAGCGCCGCAGCAGCGGGGGGATCCTCATCCCGGCAACGGCCCAGGTAGCCAAGCGGTTGTCCTGGGGTGAGGTATACGGAGTGGGCAACCATGTCCGAACCGTCGGAGTCGGTGACCGGGTGCTGTTCAACCCGGACGACCAGTTCGAGGTCGAGGTGCGCGGCTGCGCGTACCTGGTCATGCGGTAACGGGACCTGCAGGCGGTGGCCAGCGAGCGCGCCGAGCATGGAACGGGCCTGTATTTGTGAGGTCACCCGATAAGCCGGCGCAGCCCCAGCCCTGGCCGTTGTTCGACAACCCGACCCGAACCGGCCCCAACACGACCGAGATCCCACGGATCCTGGCAACACCGCTGCACCAGTCCGACCGGAACCGGGCACTTCGCCGCACCGGGATCGTCGTCACCGCCGTTGTCGGACTGCTGGCGCTGGTCTACGTCATCGACCTCGCGATGTCCTCCGGCGACGTCCCCCGCGGCGTCACCGTCACGGGCGTACCTGTCGGCGGCATCACCCGGGCCGCGGCCGAGCAGCGGCTGCATGAGCAGCTCGAGCCACGGCTGAGCCACCCGATCACGCTGCAAGCCGGTGACGTCGAGGCCACCTTGGATCCTCAGCGCGCTGGGCTCACCCTGGACTGGCCCGCCACCGTGGATCAGGCGGGCAAGCAGTCACTGAACCCGTGGACCCGGCTGAGCTCACTGTGGCGGACCCGGGAGGTGGGAGTGGTCACCGCTACCGACCGGGCCGCGCTGACCGCGGCGCTCCAAGGGCTGCGCAGCACAATCGACCGGGAACCGATCGAGGGCACGATCCACTTCGTCGGCACCCGGCCGGTCGCGGTCGAACCACGGTCCGGTCAGCACCTAGACGTTGCGGCCACCACCGAGCTCATCCTGGCGCGAGGTGTCCGCGGCGGCACGGTGCCCGCCCCAGTGACGACGCAGCCGGTTCGCACCACCGCCGACGGGATCCGGGCGACGCTGCAGGACGTCGTCGAACCTGCGGTGTCCGCCCCGGTCAAGGTCATCGGTGACGACCACGACGCCCTGCTCATGCCGGACGTCATCGCCGCAGCGCTGCGGTTCGCTCCGGACAGCCGGGGTGGCTTGACCGCCACCATCGACAATCCCACCGTGATCGCCGCGCTGAACCCGAAGCTCAGCTCGACCCAACGACCAGGCAAGAACGCCGAGATCCTGATCCAGAATGGCGCGCCAGTGGTGCTGCCCTCAGTCGACGGTCGCGGCGTCGACTGGGCGGCCAGCCTGCTGCCGCTGCTCGACGTGCTGCACAACTCCGGATCGCAACGCTCCCTGGTTGCCAGCTACGTCACCCTGCCGCCGACCCTGAGCACCGCGCAGGCCACTGCGCTGGGGATCACCACCCAGATCGCCACGTTCACCACCGGTGGCTTCGCCACCGATTCCGGGGTGAACATCCGGCGCGTCGCCGAGCAGGTCAACGGTGCGATCCTGCGGCCGGGCGAGACTTTCAGCCTCAACGGTTACACCGGCCCGCGTAACGCGGCCACCGGATACGTCGATGCCGGCATCATCGACCACGGCCGGCCCAGCCGGGGCATCGGCGGCGGCATCTCCCAGTTCGCCACCACGCTCTACAACGCCACGTACTTCGCGGGCATGACCGACATCGAGCACAAGGAGCACAGCTACTACATCAGCCGTTACCCCGCCGCGCGGGAGGCCACCGTGTTCGAGGGCGCCATCGACGGCCAGTTCCGAGACGACGCAACCACCGGCATCCTCATCCAGACGGAGTGGACCCCGACCTCGATCACGGTGACGCTCTGGGGCACCAAACACGTCGACGTCGAATCGATCACCGGTCCGCGCACCGACTTCATCGACCAGAAAACCGAGACGATCACTGGTCAGCCGTGCACCGCCACGGCGGGGGAACGCGGATTCACCGTCACCGACACCCGGGTAATCCGCGACGCCAACACTCACGCCGAGCTGAGCCGCCACACCCGCAAGACGGTCTACGACCCCGAACCCCAAGTCATCTGCACACCCTGACCCCCCGGCCCAGTACCGAAGCGCATTCAGCGGGCTCAGCGGGGTTATCAAGCACCGAATTACCCCGCTGAGCCCGCTGAATGCGGGCGGACGCCTAGAAAGCGGCTTCGGGGACGTCCATGAGGGAGTTGTCAGTGGCCTCGACGATGGCGCGGCGGGACGTCAGCTCGGGGAGGATGTTGCGGGCGAAGAAGCTCGCCGCGGCGACCTTGCCCTGGTAGAACGCCTCATCCCGGTCGGTCACCTCGCCGGCAAGCGCCGTCAGGGCCACGTCAGCCTGGCGCAACAACAGCCAGCCGATCAGAAGGTCGCCGGTGCTCATCAGCAGGCGCACGGTCTGTTGGGCGACTTTGTAGGTGTTGCGCGGATCCTGCTGCGCCGACACCACAAAGTTGATCATGGTGGAGAGCATCGCCTGCAGGTCGACCAACGCGGTGGCCAGCAATGCCCGTTCCTCCTTGAGCCGGCCGTTGCCGCCGCCGGCGTCCAGGAACGCCTGGATCTCGCTGTTCAGCTGGCCGATCGCCTGACCGCCGTCGCGGACGATCTTGCGGAAGAAGAAGTCCTGGGACTGGATGGCCGTGGTGCCCTCGTACAGACTGTCGATCTTGGCATCTCGAACGTACTGCTCAATCGGGTAGTCCTGCAGGAAGCCCGACCCGCCCAAGGTCTGCAGCGACAGGGTGAGCATCTCGTAGGCGCGCTCGTAACCGACGGCTTTGACGACGGGCAGCAGCAGATCGTTGACCCGCGCGGCCATCGCAGCGTCCGGGCCGCCAATCTCCACCGTGTCCTGGTAGCTCGCAGTGTACAGGTACAGCGCTCGCAGCCCCTCGGTGTAGGCCTTCTGCAGCATCAGCATCCGACGCACGTCGGGGTGGTGGGTGATCGTCACCCGCGGCGCGGTCTTGTCGCGCATCTGGGTGATGTCGGCGCCCTGCACCCGCTGCTTGGCGTACTCCAGCGCGTTGAGGTAGCCGCTGGACAGCGTCGCGATCGCCTTGGTGCCGACCATCATCCGGGCGTACTCGATCACCTGGAACATCTGTGCGATGCCGTCGTGCACATCACCGAGCAGCCAGCCGACCGCGGGAGTTCCGTGCGCGCCAAAGGTGAGCTCGCAGGTGGTGGACACCTTGAGACCCATCTTGTGCTCGACGCCGGTCACGAACACACCGTTGCGGGCACCGAGCTCACCGGTATCGGTGTCGAAGTGATACTTCGGCACCAGGAACAGTGACAGTCCCTTGGTCCCCGGCGCTGGGGTGATGCCGGGACCTTCCGGCCTCGCCAGCACCATGTGCATGATGTTGTCGCTGAGATCATGCTCGGCCGAGGTGATGAAGCGCTTCACGCCCTCGAGGTGCCACGAGCCGTCGGGCTGCTGGATCGCTTTGGTCCGCCCGGCTCCCACGTCCGAGCCGGCGTCGGCCTCGGTGAGCACCATGGTCGAGCACCAGCTTTTGTCGATCATGAACTGGGCCCAGTGCCGCTGCTCGGCGGTACCGTTGTTGTGCACCACGTAGGCCATGCTGGGACCGCTCATGTACATGAACACCGCCGGGTTGGCGCCCAGCATCAGCTCCGACGCGGCCCAGCGCAGCGTGGACGGCGCACCGAAACCGCCAAGCTCGGAGGGCAGATCCAGCCGGTACCACTCACCGTCCCAGAGCGCCCGGTATGACTTCTTGAACGCTGCCGGGAGCTCGACTGTGTGCGTCTCGGGGTCGAAGGTCGGCGGGTGGCGATCGGACTCGGCGAAGGACTCCGACAGCGGCCCGCGGGCCAGCCGGTCGAGCTCGGCGAGGATGTCGTGCGCGGTCTCACGGTCCATCTCGGCGTACGAACCGACGCCCATCCGTTCCTGTACCCGGAGCACCTCGAACAGGGTGAACTCCAGGTCGCGAAGATTGCTCTTGTAGTGACTCATGCCCTCGCTCCGACGCAGTCGTGGACCGGTCTACTCACCGGTAACCACAGTTTATTACTGGCTGGTAACCCCGGCAAGTCCGGCACGGCGCGAGCTAGCTCACTGCGCCCCTGAGATCAAGAAGTGAGTTCTCCCTGGGCCAGCCGATGTCGACTAGATCCGGCTTCGCCGGGAACACCTCAGTGGGTACTCGGGGGTACTCGACACGAGAGGAGAGCCGTGATGACACTGCCAGTGCGACGGGGCCGCTACCCCACTCGCCGGTGGGACCCGTTGGCCGGGCTTCCCGCAGCAGATCTAGAGCACGGAGTACTGCGGTTGCGGCTGCCCAAGGCTTCCTCCGGCGTCCGCCAGCGCATCCCGGTGCAAACCCGCCGAACCGAGCCCGACTCCGGCAAGGCAGCAGACACCGCCGAATCCACCACCAGCAAGAAAAAGCTGACACACGACTGACCGCCGTTCGGAGCCACCGGGCCCGGGCGCGGCCCGGGATCGCGATTCGGCTCGAATGGCGATCGGCCGGTAGCCAACCGGCCGATCGAACTTCGTCCGGGGACGCCGGCGCGCCGGAGGCTACCCTGTACTCCCGATGGCCACCTGTCCGAGCGGGTACCGACCGCTGCTGAGTGATCGCGTACGGCGTCCCGCGCTGCTCGTTATCGCGCTAGCGATCATCGTCATTACCGTCTTCGGCATGCGCTATGCCGATCAGGACATGCCAGGGCATCTCGACCGTAGCCTCGATGCGTTGATCAGAAACGCTCTGCACCGGGATCAGCCCGTCACCGGCGTTCTGGTCAGCCTGGGCAATCCCGCGCCAGCCGCCATTCTCATCGCCGCCGTTGCCGGCGCGGCCGCCGCTGCCAGGCGATGGGCCGGCGTGTTGCTCACCATTGTCGGCACCGTTACCGCGGTCGCGATCACCGATCTGATTCTCAAACCGCTCATCGGACGGCTGAGCTACGGACACCTGTCCTTCCCCAGCGGCCACACCACGGTAGTCGCCGCGGTCGCCTTCGCGACCGCGATCCTGGTCGGCGGAGCGCGGTGGCCACACAGTAGGACCCTGCGTCTGGTCGCCGGCGTCGCCGCGGTCGCAGTGGCGCTCGGTGTCGCGATCTCTCTTGTCGCCCTGCGCGTTCATTACGCCACTGATACCGTCGCCGGCTACTGCGTTGCCCTCGCTACCGTGCTCGCAGTGGCACTGTGTCTTGATTTCCTCGGGTCTCGATTTCCTGGGTCTCGATTTCGCCGCCCACCGCTCCCGCAGTAGGTCAGAAGGGACTGTTGAAACCCGGCCGGGAGGAGTCATCGATCTCCACGGGCGGGACATCGCCCGCGGTGATGTTGTATTTCACGGTGCAGCGGGTGGAGGTGTTGGTGATCATTACGCCATGTTTGAGGTTCGGACCGAGCAGGTGGTTCTTGCGTACGTCGACGTTGGGCCAGCGGCGCAGATACACCGCCTGATCACCGTTGGCCGCGCAGTCATTGCCGATGAAGGTGATCGATGGGGAACCTACGGGGGCCTCACTGTTGCCACTTTCGTCACCCGTGGCGATCAGGCAGTTCTCCGCCACGTTCTGGCAGGCGTTGCCCACGATCGCGACATCGAAGGTGGCTGAGTGGCCGGTGTCGAACGTCTGGAAGCAGTCGGGGTGCGGAGCAACCGGCGAGCCTGTGGCGGAGATGTCCTGGATAGAATTGCTGACGATCCGGAGGCCATTGCCGAAGAAGCGCACACCATCAGCGTCCCCATCGCCGCCTGGGACCGTTTCGCTCACCCTGTTCTCACGAACGGTGATCCGCTGCCCGCTGATGGAGATTCCGGTGGTGGTGGCATGCGTCACGGTGTTGGATTCGATGGTGGAGTCGGTGCAGGAAGCGCAGATGATCCCGCCCCGCTGGGTGTCATGAACCGTGTTCTTCTGCGCAACGATGCCCGTCCCCGCGAGCAGCAACTCGCCACCACCGACGACTGTGAAGCCCTGGATGATGACATGGTCGGCGAGGACGTGGAGTTGGTGAACGGTGATGTGCCCATCAGATATGAGACTGATCGGATCTTTAGCGGTACCGGACCTGGTCAGTGTCAGATCCACGTTAGAGAGGTCAACACCGAAGAAACACAACCTATCTCCTGGGGCGGCGGCGTTGAGCGCCGCCCGTGCGTCGTCGATGTTGTTGATCGTGTGTGTGCACGGCTCGTCAGCGGAGGCGACTCGGGCGGTGAGCAATCCCATACCGAGCAGTGCGACAGCGCACACTGACATCGTGCGGGCGACCCGGGTCACCCGCACGTCCCCTTGTCCCACGCAGAGACACACATCGCGATCAGAGTAACCCTCAGTACGCGCCGCTTACCCACCGCGCACGAAGGACACGCGGCAACAATAGGCGCGAAGGGAGGATTCAGTGATGGCTGAGCCGCAGGGACTGGCGTATGCCGGAGTGGATGTCGGGGGCACGTTCGGTGGTGCCGGCGCGGTGCGGGTGGTTTCTCGAGCCGGCTTGACCTCCGAGGAGAGCGTCACCGGCCCCGCATTGCTCGAACAGCCGGACACAACCGCGCTGTTGGCTTGCGGCGAGGTCGCCGTGGTCGAAGACGCAGGCAATCTCGTGGTGCACCTGCCGTGCACAACCGTCGGCTGATCGTCTGTTGTGTGCCATAGACGACAGCAGATGTCGTTCTTGACACACAAGCGGTGATCAAGCAGCAGCGCAGTGTTCGAGCCGGCGCTGGTGCCGTTCAGGCGTCGAACTCGCCGGCTCGCGCGGCGGCCAACGTGGCACGCCATTCGGAAAGGCCGAAGGCTCCTGGTTGTGGTTCACCTCAGCTCCTCGATGCGGCGAACCAACAGGGTCCGGGTCTCCTGGGGTGTGCGGGCGTGAGCCTGGATGCGCCGCAACGCGTTGCGGTAGATCATGATCTCGGCCCGGTCCTCGTAGTAAGTGGCCTTCGGCTCGCGCCTCGGTGTAGGCGATCCTGGGTCGCCTTCGAGCTCGGGCGCAAACGTCAGGATCGTGAAGGTCCCGTCCATCCCGGCGTGCACACCTGCCTCCAGCGGCAACAGTCGGTGATCCACGCGTCGTGTTCGGTGCACCAGGGCGCGGTGGGCTTTACCAACTCAGCTCTGGACAGCAACCTGCGAGCGCAGCTCGCAGCCAACCATGTCGGGGCGCGGCGGCTGCGGGAACTGGCACGCGGTGACCCTGTCCTCGCGACCGGATCCGCATCGAAACCCCAGTCGGCGGTTGGGGCGCACCACTATAGGTCGGTCGGTTGGTTTATTGGACGTGCGCCGAAGCGGATTCCTTTGGCTTCGCCGCCGACCGCGGTCAGCACGATTACCGCGATCAGCACCGGCACAATCGTGACCATCAGCGCGAAGGGATAGCCGTGGCTGGCCGCGAGCCGCTGCTGGATCGGTAGGTTGAACGCCGCAATCAGGTTACCCAGCTGGTAGGTCACGCCGGGATAGAAGCCACGGATCGCATCCGGGCTCAGCTCAGTCAGATGCGCCGGGATCACTCCCCAGGCCCCTTGCACGCACACCTGCATCAGAAATGCTCCCAGGGCCAACCAGCCGACCGTGGCGGATAGCGCGAACAGCGGCGCCACCGGCAGCCCGAGCGTGGCGGCGAGGATGATCGTGCGGCGCCGGCCCAACCGCTCGGAGTATCCGCCGAGTACAGCGCCGCCGATGATGGCGCCGATGTTATAGATCACGGCGATGCCGATCGCGGTGTTTACGCTCACATGCAACCCTTGCCGGAGGAAGGTCGGGTAGATGTCCTGGGTGCCGTGCGACATCCAGTTGAACGCGGTCATCAACGCGACCAGATAAGCGAAACGACGCAACACCGCCGGGTTACGAAACACCTGCCCCGGTGTGGTCCGGGTCAGCCGGGTCCGATCCCGGGTCTCCCGCCACACCTCACTTTCCCCGACCTTGATCCGCACATACAGCGCGACCAACGCCGGTAGCAGGCTGAACGCGAACAGCCCACGCCAACCGAACACCGGGTTGAGCACCAGGAACGCCACCGCGGCCAGCAGGTAGCCGACCGAGTAGCCCTCCTGCAGCAGGCCCGAGAACAGACCGCGTTTCTCCGGCGGGATCTTCTCCATCGCCAAAGCCGCACCCAACCCCCACTCGCCACCCATCCCGATCCCATACAGCAGCCGCAACACCAGCAGCACCGTGTAGTTCGGCGCGAACGCACACAGGAAACCCACCACCGAGTAGAAGCAGACGTCGACCATCAACGGCACCCGCCGCCCGACCGAGTCCGCCCAGCGGCCGAACACCAGCGCACCCACCGGACGCATCGCCAACGTGACCGTGGTCACGAACGCCATCTTCGTCAACGACACACCAAAATCGGTAGCGATCTCGCTGTAGACGAACACCACGATGAAATAGTCGAAAGCGTCCATCGTCCAGCCCAGGAACGCCGCCACAAACGCATTGCGCTGATCTGTGGTCAACCCCCGAGCTTGCCCGGCCAACGTGCCAAACATGACGATCTCCTTAACAGCAGGGTGCACCGCGTTGCGATAGATGTTGGCCGCAGCCCTCGGAGTGCGGCAAGCCGGAGCGTGCGGACTTGGCAGGCACGTGGTCGATGGGTCAATATCGGGGCATGGTGCTCGACGCCCTGCGGGCACTTCCGCCGACTCCGATGCTCATCCTGGCTTTCCTGTGTCCGGCGCTGGAGGCTTCCACCATGCTGGGTGTGATCTTCCCCGGTGAGATCGCGATTCTGGTGGCCGGGGCCGCCGCGCGGGTGGGGACCTTGTCGTTGTGGTCGGTGATTCCGGTCAGCGTGGCCGGAGCGGTCATCGGCGATGCGGTCGGATTCGGCGTCGGTCGCCGCTACGGCGAGCGGCTACTCAAGCGCCTGCCGGACCGGCTGGTCAAGCCTGATGCCGTGCGCGCGACCAAGGAGCTGCTGCGCCGGCGCGGCCCGATCGTCGTGCTGACCGGGCGCATGACCGCGCTGTTGCGGGCGCTTGTTCCCGGCTTGGCGGGAATGAGCGGATTGAGCTGGTGGCGGTTTCTGCCCTACAACTTTCTCGGTGGGGTGGTCTGGGCGGCCACGGTAGCCGTTCTCGGATACCTGGCCGGGGCCAGCCTGGTGGTGGTCCAGGAGCGGCTCGGCATGGTCAGCAACGTCGTGCTCGGCGTACTGGGCGCGGCGGCGCTGGCGGTGTGGTTGCGCGCACACGTTCGACGGCGGAAATCGAAACTCTAAGCAACCAACGGCCCTTCAGTAGGCCAATAGGGGACCACGAACGGGCGACGTTGACCGGTCCATTGCGAACTGACTATGATCCAAATCACAGCTAGACAGACCTGTCTGTGCCTGCCCCGTTGGCCGTCAGGTTGGCTGGCAGCAGCCCTCGTGCAGGCATGGGGCGACCTCTTCCGACAGGAAGGAGGCGGTAGCGAGCAGCACAATCGCCGGTCCGTCTACTCAATCGATAGATACGCCTATTCAAACAACAGAGAGGAAATCATGACGGATTACGATCCGAGAACGGCCACCGGGATTCCCACAGAGCCCGTCGGTTCCCTGCCCCGGCCTTCCAAGTTGCAGGCCGCATACGCCGCCTACGACGAGGGAAAGATCGACAAGGCAACGCTGGAAGTCGAGCAGGACGCGGCGGCCCGCGATTCGATCGAGCGCTCTGAGGCCACTGGAGCACCGATCATCTCCGACGGCGAGCAGCGTTCGTCCAGCTTCGCCACTTACCCCATCACCGACACCCTGGCCGGGACCGGCTTGGCCGACAACTTGGGCCCGGGCGGCCAGTTCTTCGCGATCTTCGCCGATGGCCACGGGCGGCAGCTTCCGCGCCTCACCGGTGGCCCCTTGCGGTACAAGACATACGCGGCCGACATGCTGAAGAAATCCATCGGCTACGCGCACGTGCCCATGAAGCAGGCGGTGATCGCGCCTTCCATGATAGCTCTGCTGTACCCGTTGAAGGACGAGGTACCCGGCTACTCCCGGGAGCAATTCGAAGAAGACATCGTCAACGAATGCGAAAAGGACATCCGCATGGCCTTTGAGGCTGGCGCGGCGCGGGTTTCCGTCGACTTCACCGAGGGCCGGCTCGCTACCCGTGAAGATCCACGCAACCCGTGGACAGGCGCCGGCTTGCTACCGCATTTCATCGAGCTCAACAACCGCGTATTCGCCCGCTTCTCACCGGAGGAGCGAACGAAGATCGGCGTCCACACCTGCCCTGGCGGGGACCGGGACTCGGTGCACAGCGCCGATGTTCCCTACAACAACCTCCTCCCGAGCATGTTCCAGATGAACGCCGGCTACTTCCTTATCCAGCTGGCGAGCGAACGTGAGAAGGACCCGGTCTACGAGTCCATCGGGAAGCACCTTCGCGACGATGCGGACGGCGTCGCCCAGATGGCCTACATCGGGGTGATCAACCCGGGGAACCCCCGGATCGAGAGTGCGGAGGAGGTTCGCGATGCCCTGATCAGGGCGTCCAACTTCATCCCGAAGGAAAGGCTCGGCGCCACCGACGACTGCGGCTTCTCGCCGTTCAGCATCGATGAGAAGCCGAACCACGGTTCGCCTGACTACGCCCGTGACGTGGCGTTCCAGAAGATCACGAACCGGGTGGCGGGAGCCAAGATGGCCGCGGAGAAGCTCGGCGTCAGCTGAGTTCGCCGCTGCACTGAGTTCGCTACTGCACTGGGTTAGCTCAACGATCCACCACAACGGCTCGGTCGCTCACCATGAGCGGCCGGGCCGTTGCGCATTCGCCGGGCCCTGGGGGGCCAGCCGACGACGCGGTCGCCTGGGCACCTAAGATCTCCGGCGGAGGCGTATGGGTGCCTGGTGGCCCCCGCGGTCTTCAACACCGGCGTGGTCGAGCAACTCGACCAGGCGGGTTCGATTCCCGTCCGCCTCCGCAAATCAGCTCGCTGAACTGAGAGGGACTGACAGGTGGCCAGAGCTTATGTCAGTCTTATTCAATCCGACTGCGGCACCGGCCTACACAAGAACTTCGAAGTCATCGTGCCACTCCAACAACCCACCGGCACCACAGAACTCTGGCACCTCTACCGCAACAACAGCGACCCCAACCAACCCTGGAACCGCGACAACCTTGAGCCACATCCTCAGCTGGCCGATCGCGCCCAGAAGATCGTGCAACTGACTGGCGAGTTCGATCGCGAAGGCTGGGATGGAACGGGCACACCGAAATTCGCTTTCAATCGAACCGAGAGCCGGTTCGGTATTATCGACACCGATCTTGGTGCGTCTTTCGCCCATCAAGATCGCCTGTACTTCTTGTTCGGTGACACCTGGCGAGTGGGTCATGGCACCCCAAATGACGATCCGCTCTTGGGCGCCTGGACCTGTCTATATAACGCCGACCGGCCAGCCGATAGGGCATCCGTCGGCGGCATTGTGATGCGGTGGTCGAAACGTCCCTACGGACCTTGGTCCAAGGGCGATATCGCCTTCTCCGTGGACGACGGTCTCGGTAAGTTCATGCACTCGCCGAACGCCGATCACACCCAGGAGGGTTTCGGTGCCGACCGCAGCGCGGACCTGGCCGGGATGTACGGGCCCTATCAGATTCAGCACTACGCCCGCGCCACTGATCACGGGTTCAGATCTATTTCACAATGTCCACCTGGAACCCATATCAGGTGATGTTGATGACCCTCGGTATCCCTACGCCACTCCAGTAGAGAGCGGAGCTATGGATATTCGCCGGCAGGTTCCGCGAACCGACGCGGTACTGGCCGATCCGGCGGTAGCAGCCGCCACGAAGCGGCTGGGTCACCAGCATGTCAAGCAGGCGGTGACGGCGGCACAGCAGCGGGTACGCGAGGGCATCGTCGCGCCGGCCGATGTCGTCGCGGACGTCCTGGCTGCGTTGCCGGAATTCGCGACGACCCTGCGCCCGGTACTCAACGCCACCGGGGTGCTACTGCACACCAACCTCGGCCGGGCGCCGTTGTCGGCCCCCGCGATCGAGGCGCTGGCCGTCGCGGCCGGAACCACCGATGTAGAGCTCGATCTAGCCACCGGCGGGCGGGGCCGCCGCGGGGCCGGAGCGTTGGCCGCACTGGCCGCGGCCGTGCCGTCGGCGGCCGGCGTTCATGTGGTGAACAACGGCGCCGCCGCGCTGGTCCTGGCTGCGACCGCGCTGGCGGCCGGCCGCGAGATCGTGCTGGCCCGCGGCGAGATGGTGGAGATCGGCGACGGATTCCGCATCCCTGACCTGCTGCAATCCACCGGTGCCCGGCTACGTGAGGTCGGTACCACCAACCGGATCACCCGCGAGGACTACACCTCGGTGATCGGGCCGCAGACGGGTTTCCTGCTCAAGGTGCACCCCTCGAACTTCCGTATCACCGGGTTCACCTCCTCGGTGCCGATCAGCGAACTGACCGGCCTGGGGGTGCCGGTGATCGCCGACATCGGCTCGGGACTGCTCGCGCCACATCCCTCGCTGCCCGAGGAGCCCGACGCCGCCACCGCTCTGGCGCACGGCGCCGACCTGGTCACCGCCAGCGCTGACAAGCTGCTCGGCGGTCCCCAGGCCGGCCTGCTGCTGGGGTCTGAGCCGCTGGTGACCACGCTGCGCCGGCACCCGCTGGCCCGGGCGTTGCGGGTGGACAAGCTCACCCTCGCAGCGCTGGAGGCCACCTTGCGCGGGCCCGCGACGCCCACCGCGCAGGCGCTGTCCGCCGATCCGCAGACGCTGCAACGGCGAGCGACGGCGATCGCGGAGGCGTTGGCCGCACGCGGGGTGGCCGCGGCCGCGGTGTCGTCGCAGGCCGCGGTTGGTGGCGGCGGTGCGCCGGGAGTGACGTTGGACAGCGCCGCGGTCAGCCTTCCGGAGCGCTACGCGACGCTGCTGCGAGCCGGCAGCCCGCCGGTGCTCGGCCGCGTCGAACGGGGCCGCTGCCTGCTCGATGTGCGGTCCCTACCGGCCGATCAGGACGACACGTTGCGCGACGCGGTGCTGGCATGCACGTTGTAGCCACCTCCGGTCATGTTGATCACGGCAAGTCCACCCTGGTCCGCGCGTTGACCGGGATGGAGCCCGACCGGTGGGCCGAGGAACGCCGCCGCGGGATGACCATCGACCTGGGGTTCGCCTGGACAACACTGCCGACCGGCTCGACCGTAGCCTTCGTCGACGTTCCCGGGCACGAGCGATTCGTGCCGAACATGCTCGCCGGCATCGGTCCGGTGCCTGCGGTGCTGTTCGTGGTCGCCGCCGACGAGGGCTGGATGCCGCAGTCGGCGGAGCACTTGGAGGCGTTGCAGGCGCTGAACGTCCAGCATGGCCTGCTGGCGGTGACCCGCAGCGACCTGATGGACCCCGAGCTGGCCCGCGACGAGGCGCTGGAGCACCTGGACGGTTCGACACTGGGCCGGATCCGGGCGGTCTGCGTCTCCGGCACCACCGGCGCCGGGCTCGACGAGCTGCGTGGCGCGTTGAGCGAGCTGGTCGCCGAGCTACCCGCTCCGGACGTCGATAGCGACATCCGCCTGTGGGTGGATCGCGCCTTCACCATCCGCGGTGCGGGCACCGTGGTCACCGGCACGTTGGCCGGCGGGACGCTGCACGTCGACGACGAACTGGAGCTGACCCCGGGGGGTCGCCGGGTGCGGGTGCGCGGCCTGCAGTCGCTGGGCCAACCCGTCGAGTCCGCGCCCGCGGTGGCCCGGGTAGCGGTCAACCTGCGAGGCGTGCCCCGCGAAGCCGTACACCGCGGCGACGCCCTGCTCACCCCGGATGCCTGGCTGTCGAGCCGCACCATCGATGTCCGCTTGTCCCGCTCGGGGCGCACCGCCGCGGAGCTGGTGTTGCATGTGGGGACGGCTGCGGTCCGGGTGCGGGTTCGCCCGCTGGGCGCGGACACCGCGCGGCTGAGCCTGGCGCAGCCGTTGCCGCTGCGAATCGGGGACCGGGCGCTGCTTCGCGATCCCGGCGCCCGGCGCATCCCGGCCGGGGTCACCGTCCTGGACGTGCGCCCACCGGTGCTACGCCGCCGTGGCGCGGCTGCGGCTCGAGCCGCTGAACTGGCTGGTGCCGAAGGTGTCGCAGATGGGCGCGCCGAGCTGCGCCGACGCGGATTGATGCGCCGCGACGAGCTGGTCGCGATGGGTGCGCAGGTGCCGGCTGACGCAGTCGCGGTGGGCGGCTGGCTGGTCGATCCGACGTTGTTGCCCCAGCGCAGCGACCGGCTGGCCGCTGCGGTGACCGAGCACGCGACCAAGAACCCCCTGCAACCGGGGATGCCGCTGGAGGTTGCCCGGCAGGTCACCGACATGCCCGACGCGCGCCTGGTCGAGCTGCTGGTCGGCTCGCAACTAACCTTGCGCAAAGGTCGCGTGCACCTCACCGGATCCGTGTCTGGACTGCCCGAGGCGGTCCGCACCGTGATCTCTGCCCTGCGCGCCGAACTCGCGCAGCGGCCGTTCGCCGCACCCGCGGCGCACCGGCTCACCGAGCTCGGGCTGGGCGCCAAACAGCTCGCCGCCGCGGTGCGGGCCGGCGAACTACTCAAGATCGCTAACGGGATCTACCTGGCTCCGGGCGCGGACGACGAAGCCATCGATCGGCTGCGTGAGCTGCCCAGCCCGTTCACCCTCAGCCAGGCCCGGCAAGCGCTGGACACCACCCGCCGCGTCACCGTCCCGATCATGGAACTGCTGGCCCGCCGCGGGATCAGCCGCCAGCTCCCCGACGGCACCCACGAGCTGCTGTGACCCGTCCCCGCTACTCACCCCCAGGCCCCGGCGACCTGCTTGGCGCGTAGGTGGACCAGTTCGAGGGTCCGCTCCGGGACGCCGCCCTGCTTGGTCTGCTTGATCAGTTCCTGGATCGGCGCCATGGCGCCGTGGAGGATGACGGCCGGGTTCTTGATGCGGGCCTGCATGATTTTTGATCGCCTTGGTCACGGCGACCGCTGCTCGGTCGTCATCCGAGTGACGGACCCCGACCAGAGAATGTGACCCCACTGACGAATGGACCCGTCGACGACGGTTTGGCCAGGCGTTTCGAGGAGAACCGGACGCGCCTGAAGGCGGTGGCCTACCGATGGGCTCGACGAACGAGGCCGAGAATGCGGTGCGGGAGGCGTGGCTGCGCCTGAACCGTGGCGACGCTCCGATCGACGCGCGAGGTGCTGCCGGCGGCCAGGACGGTCGCGCTACGGTGACCGGGTGACAGCGCTGTGGTCTTTCGACAAGCAGCCCCGCACGGGCGACCCGCTGCTGCCCGGGGCCACGCCGGCGGCGATCCGGGACGCGCTGCTGCCCGAGGACAAGACGGAGTTCGACGCCGCGTACCAGCATGCGCTCGCCGGCGCCCGGGATGACTTGGAGCTCACCGAGCTGTTTCGGTGCCTGGAGCACTGGCGACGGGTCGCGCTGCTCCAACGTGATCCCGACCGGTTCGCGTCCATCGCCCGCCGCGCCGCCGAGCGCCTGACCGGCACGCCGGTGCCCGCTGACGAGCCACTGGCGCAGACCCGGCGCCGCGCCGGCCTGTAGCCGATGTACCGGGGTCACCACCGACGAGCAGTCCCAGCCCCAGATCGACGCGCTGCCTCCAGGCGGGTTGGCCCCGTTCGCCGAGGCACGTACCGTGCTGGAGGTCGCCCCGTGGGGCGGCGACTCACACAACGACGACAACCCCGACGCACCGGTGCGCTCGCTCACCTTCGGCCCGACCCACCAGGGCCTGCTCACCTACCTGATCATGGAGCGCCTACGCCGTGTTGACGTGCTCGACCTGCTATGGCTGAGCTGACCTGCGCACAGTCACGCGGAGCTGTACGGTGCAGGATCCACCTGACGCTGCCGAGGGCTGGGATCAGTCGTGGTATGGATCGACCACATCGGATCCACCTCGGTGCCCGGTCTCGTCGCGAAGGACTGCATCGACCTCCAGGTCCGAGTCGACAACCTGGATGAGGACCTGATCGTTCGGGTCTTGGAACGGATCGGCTTCCGGGTTCGCCCGGAGCCCTGGAACCGCGTTGAGGTCACGTCCGGCAAAGACTGGCCCAAGCTGGTCTTCGCCCCGCCTGTCGGCGAGCGGGCCAGCAATCTGCATGTTCGCGGGGTCACCAACGATGCAGCCCGGCGGAACCTGCTGTTTCGCTTCCTACGAGCTGACGATGCCGCACGAAAAACCTGGGCGACTTCAAGCAACGTCTGGGGTCGGTTGTCCCGGACATCTACGAGTATGGCCAGTTCAAGGCCGCTCCAACCGAAATTCTCATGATCGCTGCTGAGAACTGGGCATGCCGTACGGGGTGGACGCCACTTTCCTCGACTTCATGAATCGGTCCGCAGAGGATCCCTGCGGAGAACCTTCGCCGGCGTCTGGGCGCACTACGTACGGCTGCGTGTCGTGCTCGGCTTCACGTTCGTCGACGGCCGGATCGTCAGGGTCGACGTTCATGCCGATCCTGCCAAGCTCAGCGGGTTTCGACGTGCAATTCCTCGACGTCTGATCGCAAGCACGCCGAGGAACCATCAGCTCACCCTCCAGAACCTCGCCTCCGGTGGCGCGCGATGGTGAGATCGAGCAGAACACCGATCTGCGAGGGCGGGTTGTCGGGGTGGTCCTCGGTTTGTGGCCTGGGGCTGGCGAACCAGCGCGGGCTGCGGGGCACGTCGGTCAGCGTCAGCGTCCCAGGCGCAGGTTGCAGTGCCCGCCCCACTCGGGTTTCACCGAGCACGAAGCGTTGGGCGGCCAACCGGATCCGCTGTACCACCCCAGTGATCGTCGGGAAGTCGGGCGGGATCAGGCCACCGTGCGCGGTGCCCGACAGGTAACCCCGCAATCGCGCGGGCCCCGGTGCCGGCGCTGGGCCATTGAACGACGGCCACATAGCGGTGATGGTGCCGTTGACCAACACCGGGGCCGACCCATTATCCACGACCCGCCAGCAGCTGTCCCTATGGAATTCCCGATTGTCTTCGCTGGCGTCGGTGAAGAATATGAGAGCCCAACTACTCGGATGTCCCACGACCGGCGGCGGGGCACAACATTCGATTTCCCAACTGGACACGAATATCTCGACGGACTCGCCGGACGCCATCGACGTGGGCGTCGGTTCGGTGAAGCGATGCAATTTCTTGACCCGTGCACTCGACTGGGACCGGAGCACGACCGCCCCGGGCACGGGCTACCTGTATCGAGCAAGCTACCAGACTCCTCATGCGCGAGGCCGTGTCCCGTGAAGTCGGGTGCACAATGTTCGGTGCTCTGTTGTCGCCGAGTTCGACGTGAAGGCTGCCCCGTTCGCGGGGAACAACCGTGGTGTCGAACTCGGCGAGGCCCCGGAAGCTACCGACTTCACCGAGGCGAGCAGGGCCGGCCAGCGGCTCGCGGATCCGCTACCGGACCTCGGCTGGCAGGATGACCGGCATGGCGCTGACTGCTCAGGATGAGTTCCTGGAGTCGCTGATCACCAAGGCTCTCACCGGCGAGGTCCCGACCCGCGAGGAGATGTCAGCCGTGCTTGCCACGGCCGACGAGGATGTTCTCGATGTGGTCGCGGCCGCGTCACGGGTCCGGCGGAACTTTTTCGGGATGCGGGTCAAGCTCAACTACCTGGTGAACATGAAGAGCGGCCTGTGCCCAGAGGATTGCAGCTACTGCTCGCAGCGGCTCGGGTCGGACGCCGAGATCATGAAGTACTCGTGGATCAGCTCCGAGGAGGCGGCGAGCGATGCCGAGCGCGCCATCGCGGCCGGAGCGAAGCGGGTATGCCTGGTGGCCAGCGGGCGCGGACCGAGCGAGCGTGACCTCGACCGGGTCACGCACACGATCTCCGCGATCAAGGACACGGCGCCCGAGGTCGAGGTGTGCGTGTGCCTGGGCCTGCTCAAGCCGGGTCAGGCCGAGCGGCTGTTCGACGCCGGCGCGCACGCCTACAACCACAACCTCAACACCAGCGCCGCGAACTACCGCCAGATTTGCTCCACCCACACCTTCGACGACCGCGTGGCGACCGTCGGCGCGGCCCAGCGCGCCGGTCTGTCCCCGTGCTCTGGCGCGATCTTCGGGATGGGCGAGACCGACGACGACATCGTCGAGGTGGCCTTGGCCCTGCGCAACCTCGACCCGGACTCGGTGCCGGTCAATTTCTTGATCCCGTTCGAGGGCACCCCGTTGGGCGGGCGGTGGGACCTGACCCCGCTGCGCTGCCTGCGCATCCTGGCGATGTTCCGGTTCGTGTTCCCCGACGTCGAGGTACGGCTGGCGGCCGGCCGGGAGATCCATCTGCGTGGTCTTCAGCCCCTGGCCCTGCACCTGGTCAACTCGATGTTCCTCGGGGACTACCTGACCAGCGAGGGCCGGCCCGGCGACGAGGACCGCGCGATGATCGCTGATGCCGGGTTCGTGATCGAGGGCGCCGCCGAGCAGACCCTCCCCCAGCACCGTCACGACCTGGTGACCATCCGGCGCCGCGGCGCCGGCACCGACCAGCCCGCGAACACCTGAAAGCTGCGCCAGGCGTCGAAAACGGCGGCGATCTCCCAGAAATCATTCTGAAACGAGCTCCTAATCCTGCTGGGGCGCGGTCCAGATGTGCTCATTGTCAGGGGCGTCGAGCCAGATCGACTGCCGCTCGATGGTAACCGTGAGCCCGAAGCGGCCCCATCCGGGTCGGCCGAGCTGGCACCATCGTGCATGGGCGTCTTCGATGATGCGCCACAGTGAGTGGGGTCCAGATTCCCAGACGGCGCGCGTGCCGTTAGCTTCACGATCTTCCCGGAGTTCGCACCAGGAGCCGTCTGGAGCCTGAAGTACGGTGTTGCGCGGCGGCTGGTCGGGGCCCTCACCGCGGAGGCTGAAAGTGGTGCCCGGCGGGAGCGCGGTGTGGGCGAAGAACCAGAAGGCGCTCTGTTCCCACGGCCGGGTCAGATCCAGCTTTGTGGCGCGCTGCTCCGCGCGATCGCGGGTCTGCGACCTGACGGCGCTGCCCCGGTGCCGGTATGTTTCGCCCGGGCGGCGAATGCCCATGAAGCTGCCGAAGGTGGGGTCGAATCGCCCCTCGGCGGTGTCTCTGCGCCGCCGGAGCAGCACCAGGTTGCCAGCCTGCTGGCCGATCTTGACGTCGACCAGGATGCGGCCATTCTCGCGGGTCTGCTCGACCCAGGGCCAGGGTACGGCCGGAACCGAGCAGGTGGCGATGAGCCGGTCGTAAGGGGCGTACTCGGCCAGGCCATGCGCGCCGTCGGTGGTCACGAGGGTGGGGTGGTGACCGAGGCGGGCCAGTCGTTGCTGGGCAAGGTCTACCAGGTCGGCTTCGATGTCGACGGAGAACACGTGGTCGTCGCCGAGCCGGTGGCATAGCAGCGCGGCGTTGTAGCCAGTGCCGGTGCCGATCTCCAGCACCCGGTGCCCGTCGTGGATGTCGAGCGTTTCGAGCATCCGGGTCATCAGGCCGGGCATGCTGGTGGACGACAGGCCGTCGGGCAGCACAAACAAGGCGGTGTTGGAGTACACCCGAGGCAGATCCTCAGCCGTATTCTCGGCGGTCCAGGCTCCGGTGTGGGGATTCATCGTGTAGTGCACGGGCACCAGCACGTGGCGGGGCACCGCGCGCACGGCTGCTTGCCATTCTGGGGAACGCAGCTTGTCCGCAGTGGTGAGTTCGTCGGCCAGTTCGTCGACCAGTTCGTCGACCAGCGCGGTCCACTCGGTCACGATGCGCCTGCAGCCAGCAGGTCAGCGAGCGCTTCGGTGACCGGTGCGCCGGTGCGCGCTTCAAGCCACCCGAATTGCTCACCAGGATTGCACTCGAGTTTTCCGGCCGTCGTGATGTCCGTGATGTCTCTGAGCTGGGATTTCGCGTCGCGTGCATGTAAGTGACGTGGGTAGCGGATTGGACCGCTCGTGGTGTTATTGATGGTCGGCATTGTCGAGCAGCTTGGCTTCGAGGTCGGCGAGTCGGCGGTCTTGGAAGCGGAGGTTTGAGCGGGCGGCGTGGAGCCGTTCCTCCAGGATGCGGTTGTCCTGGGCGAGCTGATGACCCGGTGTTTGAGCGTGGTGTTCTCGGCCGTGAGGTGTTCGACGGACTGGTGGGGGTGGTTCTGTTCCAGGTCGCGGAGATTGCCTATGAGCGTTCCGATGCGCGAGCGTTGGGTGCGGATCTC
>JBOHFC010000366.1:0-3539 GCA_050701375.1 Pseudonocardiaceae bacterium | reverse complement strand
CCCCGACCATCGCCAAAGGCGCATAAGACGATGAGACCGGCCATGGGCCGGGTTAGCCAGCACGCCGGATCCGGGTTCTGATACTTGTCAATATCAGTAGTAAAATCCGGGCGTGACTTCCGATACTGCGGCCGTAGCGGAGCTGTGACCTTCAGCGGTAAATGGCGCGGGTGGCGCGGTTCTTACCGCGCTATTTGGCGCGGTGCCTCAAGTTCATGATCGCGGCAGTGCCGTAGCGGCGCCAGAGTTGCATCGGATGCAACCGGGCGGATCGGCTGCCGCGTCGCTTCCACTCCTCAGCGCGTTGCCGCGCTTGCGGTGCGGTCGACTTGCCCTCGCGTCGCGGTTTCCGGCCGGGGTTCGTGGCCCCGGTTGTGGACGGGATGTCAGGGGTTTGTCGTAGGCTCGACCGCCATGCGGACCGTGTGGGGGATCAGCTTCGCGGGGTGGCTCGGCGCGTGCGCGGTGGGCATCTACTTCGGAATGGTCGTGGCCGGATTGCTCGCGGTGCTCACGGGACAGGGTGGCAGTACATGGCCGGCAGCGGTGGTCCTGGCGGCAGTGCTCGGGGCGGTAGGTGGCTGGCTTCTTGCCGGGTTCTCTCGCGGGCGGCCGGTGCCGAGTTACTCTCGGCGGACGCTGGTGTGCACCGTTGGCGGGTTGGTGAGTTTTCCGTTGGCGCTGGCCGCGGGGGAGCTGCACCAGCTCGGCGGTGTCGGGATCGTTCTGGTTGTGGGCGCTGGTGTGGTGGGCATCGCCCGCTACCTGCGGCGCCGGCTGCGGCGCGTGCCTGCGCGGTTCGATGGGCACTACGCCCGAGCCGCTCGCTAGATCGATGGTCGCGGCGTTCATCACTGAACCGCTGGTCGTCGATCCGGTGGTTCACGCGGTCGAGATCGCCCGGTTTGAGGCGAAGGTTGTCCAAGGCCCGGGGGAGTACTGCGCGATCTGGACCGGGGCCATCGGCGACGATGGGTACGGGCGTTTCTCGATCACCCGCCACGGTCGGGAGCGCACGGTGAAGCCGCACCGTTATGCCGTCGCGCACAAGCTCGGTGTGCCGGTTGAGTTCGGCGAAGTGATCGAGCACATCGTGTGTGACAACCCCATTTGCTGCCGCGCGCACCCCGAGCCTCGGGTTGGCCACGTGTGGCCGTCCACGCAGGCCGACAACCTGCGCCGGATGGCGAGCAGGGGCCGAGGCGGGGGACGCCGTTGGTGGGTGCGACGGTGGTCGGGTTTGTCCCGTCCCGAACGCGCGGAACGATCACGCGCGCTGGCTGCCGCTGTTCGTGACGGCTGGGACGAGGATCGTGTCCGCGCCGTTCTGATGACCATTGACCCCGCTCAGCCCCCGCTGTTCTCCTGAGGCCGCTTCCGCTGGTGTGGGCGGCGGTTCGGCGGCCTGTTGCCCGTCGGTGGGGGCAGTGGTGCCGGCTGGTGTGGGGCTGTTGGTCGGCGCGGCGATGGTTTCCGATTGTGCGGCCGTGCGCCCGTCGGACAGCAGCCGCCGCGCCTCCTTGTGAGGCACCTCCAGGAGTTCGGCGATCTGCTCCACCGTGCGGCCCGCGGTGTTGAGCTGGCACACCGCGAGGGCCTGCCGCGCTTGGATCTGCTCGACCTTCACCCGCGCCGCCTCGCGGACCTGCTCGATCGCCCGTTCCAAGGCCGCGATCTTCTCATCCCGATCCCGTTCGACCGCGCTGATCGACACGTGGGCGTCAACGTAGGCCTTCAGTGCCGCCTCGATCCGTCGCTCGGCCTCCCGCTGCGCCTCCAGCTGGCTGGCGTTGCGCTGACGCAGCCGCTCCAGCCGTGCTGCCGCCTCGGTCGGGCGGCGCGCCCGAAGGCGTTTAGCGGTGGTCTCCTCGGTCATCACACAACCCCCCTTTTCCTGACGGTTGCCAAACTGCCGAGACCCTACCCCCGACCAGCCGCCGACCGCCGCGCCCTACCGTCCTGGCCCGCCGGCCCGCCGGCCCGGTAGCCACTCACTCCCACCGCAGACTCCTCCGGGCCAGCACCAGGCCCTCCCCGTCACACAGCACCTCTGGCAGATCCTCTGAGTCCGGTACAGTCTGATCTTGTGATGGCGTTGCGGCGGCTGTCGCCGGGCGGGTATGAGTACCTGACCGGCTCGGTGGCCTGCGCCGATCGTGACCTCGAAGCGGGCGAGTCCTTAAGCGACTACTACCTCGCCCACGGCTACCCCCCAGGTGAATGGTTCGGTGCCGGAGCCGCGGTGCTCGGGGTGTCAGGTGAGGTCTCCGCCGCGCAGATGAACGCCCTGTTCGGGGAGGGTCGACACCCCGACGCGGATCGCATCGAAGCGGAGATGATCGCGGCGGGGGCCAGTCCCGAGGAGGCGCTGCGCGCGACGAAACTCGGTCGCCGCTTCGCCCAGTACGGCGGCGCCGACGAGCTACGCAGCAAGGTCGGCGAGGCCTACAAGCGGTACAACCGAGACCACCATCGACCCGTAGGCGCACCCTTAGACGAGCAGACCCGCAGTGCGATCCGGTTGCGGGTGCAGACCCAGACATTCGTCGCCGCGAACCACGGTCGCCAGCCCGCTGGCAACGCGGAGCTGACCCGCTGGCTAGCAGAGCAGAAGCGGCAGATGAAGTCCGCCGTCGCCGGCTACGAGGTGATATTCGCCCCACCCAAGAGCGTCTCAGTGGCCTGGGCGCTAGGAGATCACGACACCCGCGAGTTGATCGTGAGCCTGCACCGCCAGGCGGTCAAGGACACCCTGACCCAGCTGGAAAACAACGCCGCGTTCACCCGCCAGGGCAATTGGGGCGAAGCCCAGGTCGACATCGCGGGCATCACCGCGGCCATCTTCGAGCACTGGGACAGCCGCACCGGCGACCCGCACCTGCACACCCACGTACCGATCAGTGCGAAGGTCAAGCGCGCGGAAGACGGCAAATGGACCACGCTGGACAGCCGCACCATCCACGCCTCCGCGGTGGCGATGTCCGAGCACTACAACTCGCGACTGCGGGACCTATTCCGCGACCACGGCGCCGACTGGGCCGAGCGTCCCGCCGAAGGCGTGGACCTCAAACGCCCGGTCTGGGAGCTGGCCGGGGTGTCCGACGAACTGTTGATCGGGTTCTCCCAGCGGGCCCGGCAGGTCGAGACCAACCGCGCCGAGCGCATCGTCGCTTTCCGCGCCGAGCACGGTCACGAACCTTCTCCTAAAGAGCTGCTGGAGATCGGGCGTCGCGCCCAGTACGGCACCCGCGCCGCCAAGCAAGCACCCCGAACCCTGGCCGAGCATCTGGCGCGGTGGCGCGCCTTCGCCGGCGGCCTGGTCGATACCGAGCAGCTCAACACCCTCGGTGCGCGTGTCTTCAGTAATGCTGGTGAGCCGCTATCCGCTGTGGATATCGACGCGTTGGCCGAGCAGGTCCGGTTCGTGGTGTCCGACCACTACAGCCACTGGACACGGTGGCACGTCCAGGCCGAAGCGCACCGCCAGACCGCGCACCTGCGGGTCGCCACCGACGCCCGCGAAGCCGTCGTCGGCTCGA
>JBOHFC010000365.1:0-8975 GCA_050701375.1 Pseudonocardiaceae bacterium | reverse complement strand
CCAGCTCGAGCTGGCCGGGATCCACCGTCTCGGGACCACCGGGGAGGTCGTCGGCCAAGCCGGCGAGCACGTAGCTGTTGCCCTCGTCAACGGCCACGACCAGCTCACGGTCCTGCGCGCGCTTGGTCACCTGCGGCCAGGTGGACACGGCGTCGAGGTCGTGGCCCTGCGGGTGTTCGGTGAGGTGGCGGGCCAGCGCGCGCGGCGAGGCGAAAACGTCGATGCGCCCGCCGCTGCCGAGAAAGACCGGCGCGTCGTCGAGGTAGCAGCGCAGCGTGTAGTGATCGCCCAGATCACTGATGATCCGGATCGGGTCGATGCCGACCTCCGACCAGAACGCCAGCGCGGGATCGCCGGCTCTCTCAGCTTCGGTGGCTTGTGCCACGACGGCGGACTGAGCCCCGGCCTCTTGCGCTTCGGATAGTTCGGTCGTCGCTGCGTCCAGCGCCGCCGCGTCGACCTCGGGACTGCGAATCACACCGTCGACGGCATCGATCACCTCGTCCCACCGCTGTGCGATCACGGTGCACAGCGCGTCCCAGCGCCGGGCACCCTCCCGACCGCCGAAGGCCAGCGTGCCGCCGTCGAGCATGGTGAACCCGGCAGTGGAGTCGAGCACCTCGTGGACCACGTCCAGGCCGCAGACATCGGCCAGCGACCGGGCGATCTACACCACGTCGGCGAGCTCGCCGATCACCCAGGTATCCGGGGACTGTGCGACCAGTTCGGGCACGCCGACCAGGTCGTAACGGTGCGAGTCCGCGGGCCGCAGATCCGGCACGGACAACCGCGGTACCAGCCCCCAGGCCGGATGGCCGACCAGATCGTGGGTACTGGTGGTTCGGACAAAGCCGACCAGCGCCGCGACGTCGGCGAAGGCGAAGAGGTTCTCGTCGTCGCCGAGGAACGCCTCCCATTCCTCACCATCGGCCCGCCAGCGTGGCGCCCACAGCGTCACCAGATCCCCGGCGGTCACCGAGAGCTCGATCGGCACAATGTCCGCAGCCATGCGCGGCAGCGTAATCCCCGGGTCAGGGCCTCGCCCGCCAGCCGTCGAGGTTGGCGCGGATCGCGGCCTCGAACAACCCGCCAGGCGGTCCGGTGCCATCCGGCATCGCCCCGCCCAGTTCGAGTGACACCAGGCCGTGCACGTTGGCCCACAGCGCGGTGGCGATGAGGTAAGGATCGGCGTCGCGCAGCAGGCCCGCCGCAACCGCCCGGCGCACCGTGTAGAGCAGCGGGGCGAAGGTGGCCTCGGCGTGCGCATAATCCTCCGGGGCGGGTTCGAAGCCGGGCACCGGCGAACCGAACATCACCGCGTACAGGTGCGGATTGGCCAGCGCGCTGCTCCGGTAGGCGCGGCCGAGCGCGAGGAGGTCGACCAGTGGATCGTCCGAGGGTGTCACCGTGTCCAGATGGGTGGCGAACCTGGTGAACGCCTCGATGAACAGTCCCCGGAGGATGCCCGGCTTGCCGCCGAACAAGGCGTACACCGCACTGGTCGAGGTGCCCGCGGCAGCGGCGAGCCGGCGCAAGCTCAGCGCGTCCGGCCCCTCGGAGGTCAGCAGCTCCCCTGCGGTGTCGAGCAAACGGACGCGCAGTGCATCGTCGTGCAACTTCGGTCGGGCCACCGGACGATTCTATCGCAACAGTGTCTCATAACAATGTATCACGCGTCTGCGACCAGACCCTTTCGACGGCGGGGGCTTGGGCCATGTGCCCCGCCCCCACGACACGCTTCAGGTGCGTGACCGCGCCTTCACTGATCTTTCCGTACAATGCAGGCGTTGATGGGAAGCTTCTCTGATCAGTTGAATAAATTCAGGAACTCAATCTGACGGCCGGATCTACGCGACGATTTCGGACCACCGCCCGCGCGAGTTGTGAAAGCTCGATCGGACGCAGACCGTCGGAGCGCTCCCACAACACGGCATCGACCTGCTCATACGGAGCTACCTGCGCAAGCACCGCGAAACCACAACTGTCCAGCAGAGCGGCTATCTGGGCAGGTGAGAAAAACGTTAGCCAAGGCTCGCCGAGTGCTGCGGCAGCGGTTGTGGCCCGGTCAGCCAGGGCGCGCCCGGCATCATCTCGCGTCTCGGCCGGCAACACATACTCGACCGTCAGCTCAGTGCCCGCCGCCAACCCACCGAGCGTGGCCAAGGCTGCGGCGACCCCGTCATAGCTCAGGTACTGGGTGACGCCCAGCCAGGTCACGAACGACGGTCGGGTCACATCAAAGCCAGCCTCGATGAGGCGATCACGCAACGTGTCGTTCTCGAAGTCGACGGCCACGAACTCCAGCTCAGTGGGCACCGCGACGCGCGCGCGGGCTAACCGCCGCACCTTCCACTCCGGAGTGTCCGGGTGATCGACTTCAAAGACCCGCAGCCCTCCGACCAGCGCGACCGGTAGGCGAACGAGTCCAGCCCAGCGCCCAATACGACATACTGATCGACACCGCGGCGCACCGCCTCGGCAAGGTGATCCTCCACGTAGCGACTTCGGGTCACCATGGTCACCCGAAGCCCGGCGAAGAACTCCGATTCCGCAGTGTTGCCATGGGCAGCGATCAGCTCGTCAGCGTCGGAGCTCGGCAACGCGAGCGCTACCGAATCTTCGAAGATCTTGGGATCACCGTCGACGATGAGGTGGGCCGCTCGCGCGGCTGCCGCTGCCAGCGCGGTCTCGGTGGGTGGCTCATTCATCGCCGCTCTCCACATGCACCTCCTCATCGTAGGGCGGACGCCAGCGCTGCCCTACCCCCAGGTTTCTTGGATGGTACGAGCGCCCATTACCGGATTGCTGGGATGGCGTTGGGCAACGCTTGATCATACGCTGTCCATGCTGGAGCGACGAGAAGTGCTGACACCATGGCTCGAATCCCCGCGGTGCACGAAGACGGTTCCTCCGCACCACGGAGAGCGTCACGGAGAACGTCACGGAGAACGTCTTCAACGCCCTGCGCCTGATGGCGAATCATCCCCGGCAAGCCCAGCCTGTGATGGAACTTGTCCGCTCGTGACTAAAGTGCAACAGCCTGACGCCGACACAGACCGAGTTCGCCTGGACGCACTGGAAGATCACGGTTTGTGTGCCGATGACGACATTGTGTGTTGCCGTCGGCACACAAACCGTGATCTTCCAGTGCCGAGGGGAATTCGGCGGCCAAGCGTCGAAGGTCTGCCGTCGTGGTGGTGGGGCTGCGGGGAAGCGAGGAGGGGGCTCAGACCCGGGTCAGCAGGTTGCGGAGCAGGGTGCCCATCCGGGTGGCGGCGGCGGCGGCGGTGGCGAGGATGTCGTGCGGGTCCAGGGGCCCTGCGGTGAGTCCGGCGGCGAGGTTGGTGACCAGCGAGATGCCCAGCACTTCGGCGCCCTCGGCGCGCGCGGCGATGGCCTCCAGCACGGTGGACATCCCGACCAGGTCGGCTCCTAGCACACGCAACATCCGGATCTCGGCCGGCGTCTCGAAGTGCGGCCCGGGCACCCCGGCGTAGACGCCTTCGGCGAGGCTCGGGTCGATCTCCCGGGCCAGCGCGCGCAACCGGGGTGAGTAGGTGTCGGTGAGGTCGACGAACTGGGGCCCGACCAGCGGGGAGGTCGCGATGAGGTTGAGGTGGTCGCAGATCAGCACCGGCTGGCCGACCGCCAGCCCCTCGGTGATCCCGCCGGCGGCGTTGGTGAGCACCACCACCCGCGCTCCCGCGGCACACGCGGTGCGCACCCCGTGCGCCACCTGCGCCGCACCATGGCCTTCGTAGCCATGCGCGCGACCGAGCAGCACCAGGACCCGTCGGTGGCCCAGGGACCCGCTGAGCTGCACCGATCGTACTGTTCCGGCGTGCCCGGTGACCTGCGGTACGGCGAATCCCGGCAGCGTCGTGACCGGGATCTCGACGGCGGGAGCGCCCAGCGCGTCAGCCGCGGGGCGCCAGCCGCTGCCCAGCACCACCGCGATGTCGTGCGTGGGCACCCCGGTGCGTTCGGCCAGCACCGCCGCGGCTTCTCGGGCCAGCTGTGCCGGGTCAGTCACGACCGGCAGCCTAGGGTCACAGCGCCGATCAGCTACGGGCCGGGAGCGAACTCCGCCACCACCGGCTCGAACAGCTTCATCCGCCCGGCGCCCTCGCGCTCGGTTGGCACGGTGACCGAAATCATCCATAGGTCCGCTCTGACTGGGAGCAGCCGCAGGTACGTGGTGCGGCGCAGCTCACCGCCCTCCTGGGTGCGGTACGTGGCGTCCAGCGCACCACCGGACAGGTTCTGCTGCTGGGTCTCGACGAGCTCGGGCACTGCCTGTGCCAGCTTGCGCAGGTAGCCGGTCAGGTACGGGTCGACGCCGCCGCCGGCGAGCGCGCCGGTGATCCGTTCTACGGCGATGACCTCAGAGCCGTCCGGGGAGAGGAAGCGCAGCACGGTGTCCGAGTTGGATCCGAGCGGCCGTTGCTCGAGGTACTCCGGCCAGTCCTGCGGAACGGTGATCGTGAACCGCTCCGGCGGGGAGCCGTCGAGCTGGGTGATCTGCAGTTCTCTCGGCGTGAGCACCACGTCGTCGGCGCTCGGGCCTACTGCGGCCTTGGCTCCCAGCTCGGGCACGGGGGGTCGTCCGCCGGCCACCCGGACGGCACCGAAACCGCTGATCGCGGCGCCGAAGAACAGCACCACGGCCAAGATCCACAGGATTGCTCTGCGTCCGACACCGGTGGCTTTGACTCGACGTGCCATGGGGCGGCCCGCAGCGGTGTGCGGATCAACGCCCGGCACCACCGCGAAGGGCAGCGGACCCGGGTCCGAGGCGAGCTGCCCGGTCCGTCGGGGCGGCTTCTCCGGCGCCGATGGGTTGTTTTCGGCGACGCGCACGGGTGTGCTCGTGGGTGTGGTCAGGGGGGAGTCTGCCGGGGGGAGGGCGCCAGTGGCCGCGCCGGCATGCACAGCTGATCGGTGATCAGCCCGCTCGGGTGGCGCCCCAAGCAGCCGGCGTACCTGCGACAGCGGCATCCGACGGGTGGGGTTCTTGACCATCAACCCGCTGATCACCTCGGCGAGCGGTCCAGAACACGAGGCCCTGGGCACCTCGTCGTGCACCACCGCGGCCACCGTCGCCATCGCGCTGCCCGCGTCATAGGGAGGCCTGCCCTCGACCGCGGCGAACAGTGTCGCGCCTAGCCCCCACAGGTCCGACGCGGGGTTGATCGGCCCACCGGAGGCGATCTCCGGAGCGATGTAGGCAGGCGAGCCCAGCATCAGACCCGTGGCGGTCAACGTCTGATCGGCCGGATTGCGGGCGATCCCGAAATCGGTGAGCTTGATCCGGCCGTCGTGGGCCATCAGGACGTTGCCGGGTTTGACATCGCGGTGCGTGATGCCCGCGGCGTGCGCGGCTTGCAGGGCTGCCGCCACCGCGGCCCCGATAGCGATCACCCGATCCGGCGGCAGGGCACCGTCGCGCAATAGCTCCGCCAGGCTGGCCGACGCCACCAGTTCCATCACCACAAAGGGCGCCGCACCCTCCCGGGCCACGTCGTAGAGGGTCACCACGTTGGGGTGCGACAGCGCGGCGATCGCTCTGGCCTCCCGCAACGACCGCTCCCGCAGCGCGTCCGCCTCGGCGTCGGGGATTCCGGGCGGCAGCAGCACCTCCTTGACCGCGACCGGCCGGCCGAGTACCTCGTCATGTGCTGACCACACCGTGCCCATGGTTCCCCGGCCCAGCACCGCGCCGAGCCGGTAGCGCCCGGCCACCAAGCGGGGTGCGGCGTTGGTCACGGCACCATGATGCCCTGCGTTGTGGTCACCGCCCGGGTGTGTCATACAGATGTGATGGTGGACAAGACATCCCCGATAACCGCCCGGACGACGGCCCAGGAAACGGCCCAGAAGGAGGCCCAGAAGGAGGCCCAGAAGACGGCCCAGAAGACGGCCCAGAAGACGGCCCAGTCGGGCTTCGCGATCAAGCCGGTGTATCACGCGGCGGATGTCGCGGACGGGTTGGCGCTGCAGCTGGGCGAACCGGGGGAGTTCCCGTTCACCCGTGGGGTGTATCCCGCTATGTACACCGAGCGTCCCTGGACGATGCGCCAGTACTCCGGCTACGGCAGCGCCGCCGAGTCCAACGCCCGCTACCACCAGCTGCTACGTGCTGGACAGACCGGTCTGTCAGTGGCCTTCGACCTGCCCACCCAGATGGGTTATGACTCCGACGAGACGATCGCGCATGGCGAGGTCGGCAAGGTCGGGGTCGCCATCGACTCGATCGACGACATGCGGATGCTGTTCGACGGGATCCCGCTGGATGGGGTGTCCACCTCGATGACGATCAACGCCCCGGCGGGCGTGCTGCTGCTGCTTTACCAACTCGTGGCCGAGCAGCATGCGGTGCCGGGCTCGAAGCTGACCGGGACGATTCAGAACGACGTGCTCAAGGAATACATCGCGCGCGGTACCTATATCTACCCGCCGGCGCAGTCCCTGCGGCTCACCTCGGACATCTTCGCCTATTGCCGGGCCGAGATCCCGCAGTGGAACACCATCTCGATCTCGGGGTACCACATGGCCGAGGCGGGGGCGAACCCGGCGCAGGAGATCGCCTTCACCCTGGCCAATGGGGTGCAGTATGTGCAGGCCGCGCTGGCTGCCGGGATGGCAGTCGACGAGTTCGCGCCGCGGTTGTCATTCTTTTTCGTCTCCCGCACCACGCTGCTGGAGGAGGTCGCCAAGTTTCGGGCCGCCCGGCGAATCTGGGCGCGAATGATGCGGGAGCGCTTCAATGCCCAACACCCCAGGTCGATGATGCTGCGATTCCATGCTCAGACCGCCGGCGTGCAGCTCACCGCACAGCAGCCAGAGGTCAACATGGTCCGGGTGACCGCCCAGGCGATCGCCGCGATTTTCGGTGGCGCCCAGTCGTTGCACACCAATGCCTACGATGAGGCGATCGCGCTGCCCACCGAAAAGGCCGCCCGGCTGGCCCTGCGGACCCAGCAGGTGCTGGCCTACGAGAGCGGTCTGACCTCCACGGTGGATCCCTTCGCCGGCTCCTATGCGATCGAGGCGATGACCGATGAGGTGGAGGCCGCGGCGGTGGCGTTGATCGAAAAAGTCGACGAGTTGGGTGGCGCGGTGCGCGCCATTGAGGTGGGTTTTCAGAAATCTGAGATAGAGAAAACCGCATACCGAACCGCGATGGACATCGACTCCGGTGATCGGGTGGTGGTCGGGCTCAACCGTTACCGGCTCGACACCGAGGATGCTTACCAGCCGCTACGGGTGGATCCGGCGATCGAGGACACCGCCCGGGAACGGCTTGCAGCGCTGCGCTCGTCGCGATCCGCCGCGGAGGTCGATCGGGCGCTGGATGAGCTGCGACTGGCCGCCAAGGACGTCGCCGGCAACGTGCTGTACCCGATGAAGCGGGCGCTCGCCGCCCGCGCCACGGTGGGTGAGGTGTGTCACGCGTTGCGCGACGTATGGGGTACCTACGTCCCGCCAGCGGGGTTCTAGCCGACTCGGTGAACCACAGTGCGCGACTGATGGGCACAATATCTCTACGCCGCGAGGCGTAAGCGACCCGCCGCGGGAGGTACTGGGTGACATTGCTGGGTTCTGGTCTGCTCCCTCCGGTCGGCGTGCCGCTGGATATCGCCGCCGGTCGAGGCCCGTCCTGGCTGGATGGGTGGTTGTCGAGCCATGGCGGTGACCTGGTCGCCTGGCGTAGGTGCGTCCATGCCAATCCGGAACTCGCCTACCAGGAACACCGGACCACCGGACTGATCGCCGGGTACCTCAGCAGCGCGGGTCTGGCGCCGTCGCTGCTGCCCGATGGCACGGGTCTGGTCTGCGACATCGGCACCGGTTCGCGGTGCGTCGCGCTGCGCGCCGACATCGACGCGCTGCCTATCTCGGAGGGCACCGGGCTGCCCTTCGCTTCCACTGTCGACGGCAGGATGCACGCGTGCGGGCATGACGCGCACACCGCGATCCTGATCGGCGCAGCGCTTGCCCTGGCGTCGGCTCCGGTGTTGCCCGGCCGGATCCGGATGATCTTCCAGCCGGCCGAGGAAGTGATACCGGGTGGCGCCTTGAACGTGGTCGCCGCGGACGGTCTGACCGGTGTGGACCGGATCTTCGCGTTGCACTGTGATCCCCGGCTGGAGGTCGGCCAGGTGGGAATCCGGTTCGGGCCGATCACCTCGGCATCGGACCTGCTGGAGTTACGGCTGTCCTCGCCCGGTGGGCACACGGCGCGCCCGCACCTCACCGCCGATTTGGTACATGGCCTCGGAACCGTGATCACCGGCCTGCCCGCGCTGCTGTCCCGGCGGGTCGACCCGCGATCGGGCACCCTGCTCGTCTGGGGAGCGGTGCAGGCCGGCGAAGCCGCGAATATCGTCCCGCAGGAGGGGCTGCTTCGTGGGGCCCTGCGCACCGGGGACCGCAGGATCTGGGCCGATCTGGAGCCACTGGTCCGGGAGCTGGTCACCGCCCTGCTGGCGCCCACCGGGGTGGGCTTCGACCTGCGTCACGTCCGCGGCGTGCCGCCGGTGGTCAACGAGGCGGTCAGCACCGAGCTGCTGCGCGACGGTGTCGCCGCGGCGCTAGGTGGGGATGCGGTAGCTGCCACCGAGCAGTCCTCCGGTGGCGAGGACTTCGCCTGGTACCTCGAACAAGTGCCTGGAGCGATGGGCCGCTTGGGCGTCTGGGCGGGTGAAGGCGCGCGGCGGGATCTGCACCAGTCGACCTTCGACCTCGACGAACGCGCGCTGCCGCTCGGCGTGCGGGTCATGGTGCACACCGCACTGGCCGCCCTCGGCTGACCGGCGGCTACTGAGCCAAGACAAGCGCGGAGTGACTAGTACTACAGCCGCATCTTGGGATGTTTGATGCGTTGTCGCTGGTAGTGGCTGCGGCGGGCGCGGGTTTGGTGGCGTCGTCGCCAGTCTGACCAGTGATCGGCGTGTGTCTGAGAGTGTGTGTGG
>JBOHFC010000364.1:0-3367 GCA_050701375.1 Pseudonocardiaceae bacterium | reverse complement strand
CCGGCAACCCGGCATCGTCGCACCCGACGATCGCCTCACGCCACCGGTCGAGACACGCGACCATCGCCTGCCTCGGATCCAGCAGCGTCTCCATCACGGAACCATTCTCGCACCCACCCCTGACAATTCCGGCGGTAATATGTCAGGTCGTTGGATTTAGGCCGCCGGGTATCCCTCAGCAAGAGCTGATCACGGTTTGTGTGCCTACGGTGACACATACTGTCGTCGTCGACACACAAGTCGTGATCTTCCTGGGTAGACGACGGCGTGTGAGCGCTGGTGGCCGCAAGCGTCGATGCAGTGTGAGGCTGTCGCGGGCCGTCCAGGGCGCCCTCGGGGGGTCGGAGGCCCCGCCAGAGCTCAAGGACCTCTGACCGAACCTGTTACCTCCCCGTCCGCGAACCACGACGGATGCATCTGCACGTTCGGCGCGGACGCCCGTACCCTTCGACGTAGGCCGAGGTGGGGAGAGGACGACGATGGCTCAGACTGTGGACACCGGCCAGCCGCAGACCCGCGGGGGGGACAACCGCTTCGCCTCGATTGACCCGCGAACCGGCGAGGTCGTCGCCTATCACCAGGTGGATGACGAGGCTGCGGTACGGGAGGCCGTCGTCCGCGCCCGCGAGGCGGCTTCGTGGTGGGGCGGCCTCGGGTTCCCCGAACGACGACGCCGGCTGTTGTCGTGGCGCTCGGCGCTGACTCGGCGGATCGACGAGTTGGCCGGACTGATCACCGCTGAGACCGGCAAGCCGCGCGACGATGCCCGGCTGGAATGCGTGCTCGTGGTCGCGCACCTGGACTGGGCCGCGCGCCACGCCGAGAAGGTGTTGCGTCGCCGCCGGGTGGCCTCGGGGATGTTGATGCTCCAGGAGGCATCGACGGTGGAGTATCAACCTTACGGCGTGATCGGCGTGATCGGACCGTGGAACTATCCCGCCCACACCCCGATGGGGTAGATCAGCTACGCGCTGGCCGCCGGTAACGCCGTGGTGTTCAAGCCCAGCGAGCTGACCCCCGGAGTGGGCCGCGCGCTGGCCGAGAGTCTCGCTCGGGTGGTGCCTGAGCACCCGTTGCTGCAGGTAGTCATGGGTTTTGGCGAGACTGGTGTGGCGCTGTGCCGGTCCGGAGTGGACAAGCTGGCGTTCACCGGGTCCGCGGTCACTGCCAAGAAGGTGATGGCGACCTGCGCCGAGACGCTCACCCCGGTCGTGCTGGAGTGTGGTGGCAAGGACGCGCTGCTGGTCGACGCCGACGCCGACCTGGCCGCGGCCGCCGACGCCGCGGTCTGGGGTGCAATGGCCAATGCTGGGCAAACCTGCGTCGGGGTGGAGCGGGTGTACGTCGTTGACGACGTCGCGAAAGAGTTCACTGATCGGGTGGTTGCCCAGACGCGGCGGCTGCGGACCGGCGGCGAGCCGAGTGCTGATCTCGGCCCGATCACCAGGCCGGACCAGGTCGACGTGATTCGTGATCACCTCGCCGACGCGCTGGCTCAGGGTGGCACGGCCCTGGTCGGCGGTGCCGAATCGGTGCGCCCGCCCTATGTGCAGCCGGTCGTGCTGGCCGACGTCCCGGACACCTCCACCGCGGTGACCGACGAGACTTTCGGTCCGACAGTCACCCTGCACCGGGTCGCGAATCTCGACGACGCGGTCGCGCGGGTCAACGCCGGGCGCTACGGGCTGGGCGCCGCGGTCTTCTCCGGGCGCCGCGGTCCCGAGATCGCCGACCGGTTGCGGTGCGGGATGGTCGCTATCAACAGCGTGGTCTCCTATGCCGCGGTGCCGGCCCTGCCGTTCGGGGGGGTCGGCGATTCGGGTTTCGGACGCATCCACGGTGCCGACGGTCTGCGCGAGTTCACCCGGGCCAAGGCGGTCACGCGGCGCCGGTTCCGGCCTGCGGTGCAGGTGCTTACCTTCGCCCGTCCAGCTTGGGCGATCCGATTGTTACTGCGGATCGTCCGGGTGCTCTACGGTCGTTGAGGAGGGCGCCGGAGCCCACGTCTGGAGAGGGTACGCGGATGGTAGGACAGATCAACACGGTCGGTGTAGTGGGCATGGGCACGATGGGCGCCGGGATCGCCGAGGTGCTCGCCCGCACCGGGCTCGAGGTGGTGGCAGTCGAAGTCGACGCCCACGGCGTCGCTCGGGGTCGTGGCCATCTCGAACACTCCACCGCCCGAGCCCTGGAGCGCGGGAAACTCGACGAGACCAGCCGCCGCGAGCTGTTGGACCGGATCAGCTTCACCACGAAGCTGGCGGATCTGGCCGACGCCGATCTCGTCGTGGAGGCCGTGCCCGAGCGCCTGGACCTCAAGAGCCAGATCTTCACCGAGCTGGACGGGATCGTGCGCAGCGATGTCGTCCTGGCCTCCAACACTTCCAGTCTGTCGATCACTGAGCTCGCGGTGCAGACCAAGCGGCCGGACAAGGTCATCGGGTTGCACTTCTTCAACCCGGCGCCGGTATTGAAGCTGGTCGAGGTGGTGCGCACGGTGGTCACCGATCCGGAGGTGATCAGCGATGTCACGGCGCTCGCGGAATCGTTGGGCAAGACGCCGGTGGTGGTCGGGGATCGGGCCGGGTTCATCGCCAACGGGTTGCTGTTCGGCTACCTCAACCACGCGGCGCACATGTTCGAGCAGCGCTATGCGACCCGGGAGGACCTCGACGCCGCGATGCGCTACGGCTGCGGGTACCCGTTGGGTCCGCGGGCGCTGCTGGACCTGATCGGCCTGGATACCGCCTACGAGATCCTCGACGCGCTGTACCGGCAGTCCCGGGATCGGCTGCACGCGCCGGTACCGGTGCTCAAGCAGATGATCACTGCCGGGTTGCTCGGTCGCAAGTCGGGTCGCGGCTTCTATACCTACGCCGGGCAGGATTCCTCGACGGTGGTACCCGACGCCGCAGCCCCGTCCGGCGCGCAATCCGGTGTCGAGATCCGTCCGATAGCCACGAGGGGCGTGGTGGGCACCGGGACGATGGCCACCGGCATCGTCGAGGTGCTGACCAAAGGCGGCCACGACGTGATCGTTCGCGGCCGCAGCGACAGCCGCACCAAAGACGCGGTCGCCGCGATCACCCGCTCGCTGGACAAGGCCGTCAACCGGGGCAAGCTCTCCGAGTCTGATCGCGACGCCGCCCTCGGCCGGATTTCCACCACCACCTCGTTGGACGACTTCGCGCATGTTGATCTCGTGGTGGAGGCGGTGGCCGAGGAACTCGATGTCAAGCGGGGCATTTTCGCCACCCTGGACGAGGTGTGCAAGCCGGGCGCGATCCTGGCGACCACCACCTCGTCGCTACCGGTGGTCGAGTGCGCGGCCGCCACCGCGCGGCCGGGTGACGTGGTGGGTATGCAC
>JBOHFC010000363.1:0-15122 GCA_050701375.1 Pseudonocardiaceae bacterium | reverse complement strand
GAGGGCACAGTTGATGGCATGGTGTGAACAGCCGACCGCCCCCAGCCCCTCTGACACATTGGCTACGCCCCCCCGCGTCGCGCCAATAGCTGACCAACTACCCCTTGAGGTCAGCATAAGCTAACGGTGACGAAATCGCCATGGGCGACACGTCAAGTAATGTAGATATTAGCGCGAGTAGGATCGTGAGATCCGTGCCCGGTAACAGCGTGTGTTCATTTGGTGACATTCCGTTCAGGTGTTTTTGAGCCTACGTGAACTAGGCTCGATCACGCAGCAATGACTCTCACTTGCTTACGGTGAATCCCGCACGATCGACGACATCCCCGATGTCTGGTAGTGAGTGACGTTCGGGTTACCCCGGTAACGTAACATCGACGCGCCTGCGGCCTGCGCGGCCAGCGTGTCGGTGACCGTCACGGTGGCCTGGCTGGCCCCGGACAGCGTCGCGTCAAGGTAACGGACAGTGAGATCCGCCAGCGGTAACCGGCTGGCTCCCGAAGCATTGAACCGGAGCTCCTGGACATCCCCGGACAGCGCCAGGGTGCCGGCACCTGAGACGGTGGCCTGCACCCGACCGACTGCGACGGGGCCGGTGATTGCGCTGGTCCCAGCGATGCCCAGGTGGAGCGCGGGACTGGTCTGTGCCGGGTCCAGCATTACCCGGCTGGCACCCGCCGTGGCCAGCCGATCGAGCTGACTCACCGCGACGTCAGCGGACAACGTTGCATTCCGGACGCTCATGCCCGGCTTGATCCCCAGGCGTAGCTGGCCACCGGTGACAGCGGCCTCGACGCGATCGGTCAGGTTGTCATCCATCGTGACGGTGGCTTGTCCAGGGGCCTGTGGAGGGCGACCCGTCCGCAGGTGCACCACGAAATTGGCCCCCGTCACCACCGAGGTGACCCCGGCCAGATCGATCGTCCAGGTGGTCAGCCGGCCAGAACCGGCCACCGCGGCGGGATCGGAGAAACCGGCTCCCCCGGCTCCTCCTATCCCATCGGCACCGTCGACACCATCACGGCCGTCAGCGCCATTGCCGCCATAACCGTTGCCGCCCCAACCGCCATATCCGTTGCCGCCGTTACCCCCGGTTCCCCCGGCACCATTGGCGTCACCGCCGTTGCCGCCGTAGCCATTTCCGCCACTGTTAATGGGGCCGGGGCCGCCGGTACCACCCGAGCCGGGGGTACCACCGGCCGATGTGCCGAGGCAGCCCACCAGCGACCCCACTGCGACCAGCATCGCCACCCCCCTACCAAGCCGGACGGTCCACCATCCCGTGCCGCGATCCCGGCCACGTTCGGTGCCACCGTTCGAGCAGACCAGCACTTACAACCCTCCTGCGTTGACCGCCGTTGGCGTCCCCCGCCGTCGTAGCCACCGGAGCGGCCGCCGCGCCATCATTCCCAGCATCAGCGAAGACCCCACCCACGGCAGCAACAGCAAAACAATCTGCAGGCCGCCCAACGAAACCTCGGCCCAGTGGCTGACCGATGCCGCTTCCCCCACTGCGTGGGTCAAAAAGACCAGCCGGTGCCACACCACTGGCAGCACCCGAGGGATCACGATCAAAAATCCGATCAACCAGTAGCCCAGATAGGGCACCACGATGAGCACCCATAGAGTGATCATTCGACGGACCCACGGCTTGAGTTCCTGCACCCGCGGATGGTTCGCCCGCCCGGGAATGATGCTCGCCAACACGGGGCCCATCCGGCTGAACAGATCCGGAACCCCGATCAGGTCAGTGAGAATGTAATAGCCGTCCAAACGGATCATCGGGAGGAACTGCGTCGCGGTCTCGACGTGCAGCGCCACGATGGCCACAAGCAGCCACGGCGCCCCGGTATACAGGTAGGCCACGCTCATCCCGGCGATGAACACCGCGTTGAAATACACACCGCCCAGATCAGTGCGTAGCCGGCCCACCCGGCCCAACCGGTAGGAGTCGGTGACCGTGCTGTACAGCGCCGGCCACACCAGATACAGACCGAACCCCATCACCCCGGGTTTAGCGCCCCCGTACCGGCATGCGGTGACATGCCCGCACTCGTGAAACGCCGCCGAAGCCAGGATCAAACCTAACACCAGCAGGGTCAACGCCGGTTGGTAGATCAACGCGATCGCGCTGGGCACGATCCGCCCCAGACCGCCCTGGGCGATGATCAGCACATCCAGGCCGATGAAGCCGGCCAACGTCGCGAGGATCACCGGAGGCCAGAACATCGGACTGAAGACCCCAGCGATGCGCCACACCGCCCGCTCCGGGACGACCCCGACCCGGAACTTCAACGCTAACAACGGATCCGACTTCACCGCCATTTTCGGCGCCGTGCCGGCCGGTCCTGTCTCCGGGTCTACCGCCCCCGGCTCATCCGCCACAATCCCGGCCGGGCGTAACCGGTTGTCCACCAGAAACGCTACCTGTTCGGCCTGCACCACCTTGCCGAACTCGGCGCTGAGTAAGCCGGCAACCTGCACCTGGTCGCGATGACCATCCATGCTGGCCGCGAGCAGATACAGCAACCGGGGCAGCTGGATGACCTGCCCGTCGGCCCGACGGACTATGTAGCGAGGCTCTTGAAATCCCGAGCCCTGGTACTCCCCGATCAGCTCGACCCCGTCAGCCAACCGCGGCACGGTGCCCACAGCCGATCCGAAATCAACCTCTACACGCTCAGTATCGATGACGCCCTCCCCGACTCGAGTCCACTCCGCCGAATCGCGTCCCTCCGCCGAATCGAAACTTGGTCGAATCGAAACCTGCTCGAATCAAAGACCGCCGCCCCGAGACACGCCACGAATAGCATTGCTTAATGTCACCCAGCCTACCGACGCTTAACGTCGCGGGCACGGCTGTCGCTACCTAGTTTCGCCGACGCCACTACGTAAGAACGGGCTCCGCTGCGGGGAGGGGCGGCCGTAGCCTGGCCACCCCCCACGCCCCCCCGCACCCAACAGCCGCACTGCCGATGGCATCGGCAATCAGCTGTAAGCAGCCCCGCCAGCACCGCCAGTTGCGCCGCCGCCCTGGCCCCCGACACCGCTACCGGTGAGGTTGGTCTGGTCGCCGAGCACGTTGGCGTTGATGAGGTTGAGGCCGAGGCCACCCCTGCCTACCCCACCAGGAGCACCCGAGCCGCCGTTGCCACCACGTCCGGGACCACCGGCGCTGAACAGCGACAACACGGTACGGGCCGGCAGCAGCTCCACGCGCTGTCCGTCAAGTTCGGCCAAGCTCAGTGCATCAGACATAGATCCTCCTAGGAAAGGTGGGTCCCGTGGCCTCCAGATGACCCCAGGACTGCAAACACCGCATCGGTGGCAGTGCCGATTCGGCGCTACATACCTTGCCCACGACGAGATCGATGTGGCAATCAGTAGCCGTACTTAACTCTTACGAGTGTTCTACCTACGCCATTTGAGCTAACCGAGTACCTAGTTTCTCTGCGGATCTACGGAATCGGCAGGCCGATGTACCTACGGTACAGACCCGGAAAATCAGGTCTCCGCAGGTAGCGACCCTAGAATAGCAGGGAGGAGTGGAAGCGAGTCGACACTCCTCCCAGCCTATGGCGCTACCACGAATAGGTGACCACCTAGCGGCGTCGGCTCGACTCAGCTGCCGACGGCTCCACCAGTGCCGCCGTCGCCGTTGCCGCCAGCGCCGCCGATGCCGCCGCCGGCGTCGTTCGTCTGGTCGCCGAACAAGTTGATGTTAAGAAGGTTGAGGCCGAGGCCACCGCGGCCGACGCCGCCCGTGCCGCCCCCGCCGCCATTGCCGCCACGGCCGCCGCCGTCACCGCCAGCGCTGAACATCGACATCACCGTACGAGCTGGGAGCAGCTCCACGTGCTGACCGTCGACCTCAGCAAAGCTCAATGCATCAGACATCTAAATCCTCCTAGGAAAGGTGACCCCGGCGAGCCGGGCACAAGTACCTGGTCGGTGGCAGTACCGATTTGGTAACTCATACACTGCCGCGCAGTAACGTTCGTGGCAATCAGTAGTCACACGTAACTCAACTAAGAGCACTACGTAGAACTGGCTACTATTGCGAATACGTAGACGGCCGCACAGACTACGGAAAATTGCCGACTGAGAGTACCTACGCCAGCGGGGCACCCACCCTCTCAGCCACCATCTATCGCCGATCCGATGACACCCCGACAGCGCCTACACGGTTCAGCTGTGGTTGTCGCCCCAGATCGCTACAAAGCTCAGTCCTTCAGACATTCGATGCTCCTAGAAAAACGCCCAGGAGTACGTGGGACTGGTCGCTGGACTCCCCTCAACAAGGGTCGATCACGGCTTGTGCGCCAACGGCCACGCATACTGTCGTGGTCGGCACACAAACCGCGATCTTCATGTCGCTGCGACCGCGCGCTGAGCGCCGGTGGTCGCAAAGTGCCGTTGCAGTAGGAGGCGTCATACCAGTGGGAGGGGTGGCCGTGACCTGGCCACCCCTCCCACTAAACGGCACGCCGCGATCAGCTGATCGCTAGTGGCGCCAACTCAAGTCAGCTTCCAACTTTTCCACCTGCACCGCCGTCGGCGGCACCGCCCGCGCCACCGACGCCGGCACCGGCACTGTTGGTCTGGTCACCGAAGAGGTTGAGGTTCAAGAGGTTGATACCCAGGCCGCCCCGGCCGACGCCGCCAGTGCCACCCTGGCCGCCGTTGCCGCCCCGGCCGCCGCCCTCACCGGCACTGAACATCGACATCACGGTGCGGGCCGGCAGCAGCTCCACGTGCTGCCCATCGATCTCCGCAAAGCTCAACGCATCAGACATCAAATCCTCCTAGGAAAGGTGGTCCCAGAGATCCGGGACGATAATTGCTTCATCGGCGGCATTACCGATTCGGCAACACATACTTTGCCCCCGGTATGGTCACAGGGCAATCAGTAGTAACACCTAACTCGTCCCAGTGTTCTACCTATGCAACGGACCGCAGGCGGTGAACTTGTCTTTCGAATACGTAGTCAGCAACATTTCGTGCCGTACATTTCGTCGGCGCGTGTACGTACTGCCGAGCACAGCAGACCGGGAGGGGCAACCGGGCGGCCGCCCCTCCCCTAAACACCCACGCCGAAGCGATGGCGCTGCTGCGCTGGAACAAAATGGTCGACTCAGGACTCGGACTCGCCGGCACCACCGGTAGCGGGACCGCCGTCGGCAGTGCCGCTGGCGGCACCGGCGCCGCCGGTGAGGTTGTTGTACACGTCGCCCTCGGTGTAGAACCAGCCACCGGTCAGCTCCGCCTTGCCACTGCCCGCGCCGCCCGTGCCACTGGTGCCGCCGGCGCCGCCGTTGCCGGCGTCGCCGCCCTTGGAGCCGCTGCCGGTGCTGAACATCGACAGGACGGTGCGGGCCGGCAGCAGCTCCACGTGCTGCCCGTCGATCTCCGCAAAGCTCAGTGCATCAGACATAAGTCCTCCTAGGAAAGGTAAGTCCCGGTGACCCGGGCACAGGAAACCACCTCATCGGTGACAATTACCGATTCAGTACCACACACCCTGCCGAGAAGTAACGCCATGCGGCAATCGGTAGTCGCACGTAAATCCTTGGGTCGAGTACCTAGCAGCGGAGTCACTTTTCTAACACGTAGTCAGTAGAAATATTTTACCGAGATCGCGGGCATCGGTTACCAACGCCGCATCGCCGACTACGACCCCCGGGGCCCGCCCCGGAAGGCCAACCTCGGCCGGCGCCGGGTCAGCCGACCGGGATCGTGCGCAACAGATCGCGCAATCCGTCGGCGTCGAGCAGGTCTGCGGGTTGCACCGTTCGGTTGTCATGGACATAGTGAAATGCCGCCCGCACCAGCCCCAGCGGCGCACCGACCAGCGCCGACCAGGCCAACCGGTAGGCGGCGAGCTGCACACTCACCGCGCGCAGCGTGACCGCGTCGGGCACAGCGCCGGTCTTCCAGTCGACCACTGTCCAGCCACCGTCAGGATCGGCGAACACGGCATCCATCCGGCCACGCACGCCCACCCCGTCCAACACGGTTTCAAATGGCACCTCGACATCGTGGGGGCTACGTGCCGCCCACTCGCTGGACAGGAAAGCCGCCTGGAGCAAGCCGAGTTCGGCGTTCGGGGCGGCACCCTCATCGGCAGCGCCGGGCAACTCGTCGTGATCGATCAGTCGCGTGCAGTCGAACCGGCGTTCTAACCACGCATGAAAGGCGGTACCGCGGCGGGCCATCGGATTCGGTGGGAACGGCAGCGGCCTGCGCAGCCGCGCGGCCAGCGCCGACGAGTCCGCAGCGAGCTCCACAAGCTGGCTCACCGACAGGTGCGCGGGCAGCACGACGTGTTGCGCAGCGCGGCGGGAGTCCCGCTCGGCGAGCAGCACGTCGATCTCGCGCTGCCAACCCGCCGCACCGCCCCCGGGCGAGGGGCGATCGGCGGTTGCCAGCACCAGCGCGTCGCGCACCAGCTGGGCGCCCTCGGCGACTGCCTCGCGCCGCGGGCCCAGCGGGTCGGCCGGCGTGGACTTGCGCCGCGGTTCGGTGTCCAGCGGGTTCGGCTCGCCGTCGGCGGGGGCCGCGGCCCATTGATCGATCACACAGTGTTCGACGTCACGGATCTCCAACAGGAAGTCCGACGGCGACCGGGGCGTGCTGGTGCCCTCGCCCCAATGGTGGCTACTCACCAGCAGGATCTGCTCTGCCCGGGTAAGCGCGACATACATCAACCGGCGTTCCTCGGTCAGCCTGCGGGCGTCGAAGGCGGCCTCGTGGTCCGCGACGGCCACGGCGAACTCCTTCTGGTCAGCTCCGGCAGGCAACGCGAGGTCGGGCAGGTCTACCCGGTCGCCACGCAGAGTGACCGGCAGCTCGGTGACCGCCCGCAGCCACGACGAGCTCTTCTTGGCTGCCGGGAACACCCCATCCACCAGATGTGGGACGGCCACCAGCTGCCATTCCAGACCTTTGGCCGCATGCACGGTCAGGATCTGCACGCGGTCGTGGGCGACTTCGACCTCGCCCGACTCCAGACCATCTTCGGCTTCCTCGGCGGTGGTCAGGTAGTCCAGCAGCGCGGGTAGGCCGGCCACCGGACTGGCCGCAGCGAAGTCCGCAACCACGCCGGCGAAGGCGTCCAGATGGGCCCGGCCGGCCGGGCCGGGCCGGGCCAACGACTCGATGTCAAGAAGTAGCGTCCGTTCGGCGTCGGCAACCAGATCAGTCAACGGCTGGGTGATGCGGTGCCGCAACGCCCGCAGCTCCGCGGCCAGGGCGTGCAGCCGTTGGTAGCCCAGCTCGGAGTACCGGGCCGGATCGCCGGGCGAATCCAGCGCATCGACCAGCCCCGCCTGGTCGACAGCTTCCCCAGGTAGCTCGCCGGGCAGGCCGGCCAGCACCTCCTCCGGGGCGCTGCCCGCACTGTCGGTGTCTTCGCCCGATGGAGTCCAGGGACCCGTCGCCAGCTCCCGGGCACGATGCCACAGCGCGGCCAGATCCGCCGCGCCGAGCCGCCAGCGCGCACCGGTCAGCAGCCGCGCTGCGGCGGTGCCGGCCAGCGGATCGACGAGCAACCGCAGCACGCTGACCAGGTCGCGGACCTCTGGCGTTGCCAGCAACCCGCCTAGGCCCACCACCTCGACGGCGACATCGCGGGCGTGTAACGCGGCGGCCAGCGCCGCCATGTCGGCGCGGCGGCGAACCAACACCGCGGTGGTCGGCGGGGAGCCCAGGTCCGCGATCGCCGAGCACCAGCGGTCGGCGATAGCATCGGCAACCCAGTTCACCTCGGCACGGACGTCGGGCAGCAACGCGCAACGGACTTCACCGGGTTCGGCACCGTCCCGGCAGCGCAACTCGCCGACTCGCGCCGGCCCGCTGCGAAGCTCACCGGAGACCGCATTGGCCACCGCGAGCGCTTCTGGAGGGTTGCGGAAGCTGGTGAGCAGCCCGCGGGTGCTGGCGGGGGTCCCGTCGCTGCGGGGGAAGTCGGTGGTGAACCGCGGCAGGTTGGCCGCCGAGGCGCCGCGCCAGCCGTAGATCGACTGGCACGGGTCGCCCACCGCGGTGACCGGGATCGCGCGCCCGGATGGGGCGATGCCGCCGAACAACGACCGCAGCAACACCCGTTGGGCATGCCCGGTGTCCTGGTATTCGTCGAGCAGCACGGCGCCGAAGCGAGCCCGTTCGATGGCACCGACCTCCGGATGGTCCCGAGCCAGTTTCGCCGCGATGCCCATCTGATCACCGAAGTCGAGCACAGCCTCGCGCCGCTTGAGCTCCGTGTAGCGCTCCACCAGCGGCAGAATCGCCAACCGCGACTGCTGACTGCGCACCACCGACTTGAGATCTGCGCGCAGCGGGCCCCGCTGGCGTGCCGTCGGCGGCGCCGTGAGCAGCGCCGCGAGCAGCACCTCGGTGGAGTCCCGCAGCTGCCCCGGTTCGCACAGGTGCTCGGCAAGCTGCCCGGCCAGCCCGAGCAGCCAACCGGTGACCGTGTGCGGCACCTTCCCGTCGAGCTCCAGATCCGGCTCCCAGCCGGCGGTGACCCGGTGCGCGAGCTGCCAGGCGCCGGTCTCGGTGAGCAGCCGGGCCCCCGGGTCGGTCGGCAGCCGCAGCGCGTGCTCAGCAACCAGCCGGCCGGCGTAGGCGTGGTAGGTCAGCACGGTGGCGTCGCCGGCCAGCACCGCGGCCCTACGCTGCCCGGTGGCGTCGAGTCGATCCAACACCGCCGAACCGGCGAGCCGGCGCAGCCGGGTCCGGACCCGCTCGGCGAGCTGCTGGGCCGCCTTGCGGGTGAACGTCAGGCCGAGCACGCCCTCGGGAGTGGTGTACCCGTTGGCCACCAACCACACCACTCGGGCGGCCATCGTCTCGGTCTTGCCGGATCCGGCGCCGGCGACCACGAGCGTGGGGCCGCCTGGGTCGGCGGCGATGACGGCCGCCTGCTCCGCGGTGGGGGGCGCGATGCCGAGTTCCGCAGCGAGCTCGGTGGGCCCGATGCAGCCGCCGGGACCGGTCGTCATCCCGTCACCTGCCGGCCGGCGTCCTGCAGCGGGCAGGCGATCTTCGAGGGACACCGCGTGCAGTCACCGTTGTCGATAGCGACGAACTCCGGTCCCGCCGTGCGGCGGGCGGCCTCACGCACGACCCCGTGCCAGCGCGCCAGGGCCGGTGCGTCCAATGGCTGCTGGTTGCGCTGCACGGATGTGGCTGTGCGCGCGGAGACTTGAACGATGCGGGCCCCGCCAGGTTCCGCAGACAGGCCGTGTCCGGCGAAGGCACCATGGGCAGCGGCAAGCTGGTAGATGGCCAGCTGCGCGTGATCCTCCGCGGCCTCCTTGCTGATCGGGATCTTGCTGCTCTTCACATCGACGATCACGGGGCGGCCCTCGCGGTCACATTCCAGCCGGTCCACTCGCCCGCGGAGCAGTACAGCTGTGTCGTCGGCAGGTTCGCCACCTGGGTCGTCAGCGGGTGGCAGCGCTATCTCGATCTCCTGCTCACAACCGACTTCGGTGAGCTCGCCCCGGCTCTCCCGCCACCAGAGGCGGAACATCGCGACCATCTGGCGCACCCGCTGCTGCTCGGCGCGGGAATACCACGGGGCACCCGCGTCAACGCCGGCCCAGGCGTGGCTCAGGGCCTGGTCGAGCTGCTCGTCGGTGGCACCGGCCGCCGCCGCCTGGACCAACGTGTGCACCAGCGACCCGGTGATCGCGGGCAGGGTCCGGACGTCCTCGCCGCCGTGACGGGTGAGCAACCAGCGCAGTGGACAGCTCGACACCAGCTCCACCAGCGATGGTGACACCCGGGCCGGCTCACCGGGCTCCCGCAGCGGAGCGTCACTTGACGGCAGCCCCAGCCCATACCAGGCATCGGGGTGCGCGCCAGGTACCCCAGCTTGTGCCAGCTGCGCCAAACCGGTTGCAGCGCTGCGCCGCCGCTCGCGGCTCTCGGCCGGATCGCAACATATCCGCCGCAGCTCGGCGACGAGTTCGGGAAGGATCAGACCCCGTTCCCGAGGGGCGACCGGTCGCTCGTGCAACGGTGGGTCGGCGCAGTCAATCTCGTCGAGGAACCGTGACGGCTGTTCGTCGTCCCCGCGCACCGCGCTGACCAGCAACCGGTGCCGGGCGCGGCTGGCTGCTACCAGCAGTAGCCGCCGTTCGTCAGCCAGTAGCGGTGCGGTACGCGACACCGTGGTGGCGTCGATGCCCGTGGTGACGTCGATCAGATGTTCCACGCCGAGCAGCGAACCGCGCAGCCGCAGGTCCGGCCAACTGCCCTCCTGCACTCCGGGCACCGCGACGAGTGACCATTCACGGCCGGCCGCGGCATGCACGGTGAGCACGCTGACCGACTCGCCCTGGGGCGAACGCGCGGCCAGCGAGTCACCGGATATCTGCTGATCAGCGAGGTAGTCGCAGAAACCGAGCACGCCAGCTGGGCCGCCATCGGCGCCGGGTAGGCGATCGGCGTACCGGGCGGCGGCGTCGAACAACCCGACCACAGCGTCGAGATCCCGATCGGCCTGTAGCCCCGCCGTGCCGCCGCGGGCCGCGGTGCCGGCCCAGCGCTTCGCGAGGCCACTGGCCTGCCATACCTGCCACAGCACTTCTTCAGCGCTGTCCCCACGCGCAGCCGCCCTGGCCGCAGCGGTCAGCAGCTGCGCCAGCCGTCTGGCCGGCGCAGCGGTGCGCTCGTCAAGACCATCCAGCGGGCATCCCTCAGCTGACTCGGAGTCCGCCCGCAGCACGCCGATCAGTAGAGCGCCGCTGGTCCTCGTGCCCTCGACGGCGAGCTCACGTCGCCGCAGCTCCCGGCGCAGCCGGCGCAACACCAGCGGGTCAGCCCCGCACAGCGGAGAGGTCAACAGCGCATCCGCCGTCTCTTCGTCGAGGGCACCAGGGTGTACCGCGCAGCGCAACACCCACAGCATCGGCAGCACCGCACCCTGTCGGGCCACCGGCACCTCCTCCCGCGGCGCCGCCACCGGCACGCCCGCCGCGAGCAGCGCCCGGCGAAGCACCGGCAGCACCCGCCCGGTGGAGCGCACCACTACCGCCATATCGGACCAGGCCACCCCGTCCAGCAGGTGGGCGCGGCGGAGCTGATTGGCCACCCAGGAAGCCTCGGTGGCGGCGGAGCCGAACAGTCGAACGGTGACGGCCCCATCGGGCTGCTGCCCGGCGGGGCCGTGCAGGCTGGCACGTGGGCCCGGCAGTCGGCCGGCGAGCCGGGATACCGCAGCCCGTACCGCCGGAGCCATCCGGTGGTCGGTGCACAGCCGGATGACCGCGGACCCCCCGCTGGTGAGCGGCGCGGGATCCGCGCCGCGGAAGGAGAAGACCGTCTGGTCAGGATCACCGAGGAGCAGTAGCTCGTGAGCGCCCGCGCCGAGCCGGGTCACCAAGGCGGCCTGCAACGGGTCGAGGTGCTGGGCATCGTCGACGATCAGGTGCCGCACCCGGTCGGATTCCCTGCGCATCACCTCGGCATCGGTGTCAAGCACCAGCAGCGCGGCAGACACGAGCTCGGCGGCGTCCAGCGCAGGCGCGGTGGCTTGCGGGGCGGCGGTGCCCACCGACCCGCGCAGCAGCATGACCTGCTCGTAGCTGCGGAAGAAGCGTCCGGCGGCCACCCACTCGTCGCGCCCATGGGCGCGGCCCAGCGAGATGAGATCCTCCGGTGCCAGCCCGCGTTCCGCAGCGCGCATGAGCAGATCACGCAGCTCGGCGGCAAAGGCCGGCAGGCTCAGCGCCGGACGTATCCGCGCCGGCCAGGCCCGACCGTCAGCCGCACGCTCGCCCGCAAGCAGTTCCCGGATCACCACATCCTGATCGGGGCCGGACAGCAACCGGGGGGGCGGCAGATCATGCAGCGCCGCCTGCAAGCGCAGCACGGCGAAGGCATAGGAGTGCACGGTGCGCACCAGCGGTTCGCGCACGGTCGGCGTGACACCCTGCGCGACGAGCCGCTCCACGATGCGTTCCCGCAGGTCGGCGGCGGCCCGCCGGCTGGAGGTGAGCACCAGCACCCGCTCGGGATCCACCCCACGAAGCACCCGATCAGCGACGGTATGCGCGACGAGGGTGGTCTTGCCCGTGCCCGGGCCGCCCAGCACCCGCAGCGGCCCGCCAGGGTGTTCCAACACCCCGCGAGCGTCTGGACCCCACACTGCCGCCTGAGCCGCGGCGGTGACGGAACGAACCAAGATGGGCACGGAGCGCATGCAACCATGCCACTCCGACAGCCCGCGGTGCGGGAGGATGGCCGGCGATGGACGACGACGAGGATGGCCACGACCTGCCCTGGCACCGCGTCCTCCGTGCCGACGGAACCCCCGCCCCACACCTCGCCGCCGAGCAACTGGCGCGGCTACGCGCCGAAGGCGTACTGGCCGAGGGAGGTCGGATCCCGATGCGCCGCTACCGCGCTAATCATTAACCGGACACACTCCTGCACCGTGCCGCCGCTTCGGTCTTCGGCGAACTTAACACCAGAGCCGTCCCAAGCCAGCCGAACAGCAGTACTGTTGAGTTCGGGAAGCGGGAAGTAGTGCGGCGGCGGCGTTGTCGTCCGATTTCTTTTCGGAGGCGACGTCGGGGAGAAGGACCGCATTCACACCGCGATGATCGCCGTGGTTCCCCGGCAGGATTGATCACGGTGTGACGTAACCGGCGTGTTACGGTATGCGAACGGCCAGGAAAACTGCGGTTACTGCTGCATGACGCACCTCATTCGCTGGACCTGCGCAGCCCGACGAACAGAGGCATAACACCAGTTCAGAGCGCTACGAGGAGCACTTCGGTCACCGCGGCACATGAAGGTCATGTTACTTAAAGCGCACCGTCATCGCGACGGTGACGTGAGAAGAAAGCGCCTTGCTTGAAGGCCGGGAAACCACCGTCTAGGGTGAGTGAGCTAGCCCCTGAACGTGAATATCAGCCGAAGAGGTGGCGTCCGTGCCTAATATCCGCGACGAAGGCTCGAGCGTTGGTATCGACACCGACTTCGCCGATTCGTTGCTGCGCATGGGTAGGCATTTCCAGCGCGGGGAGGCCTCAGCCGATCTACGCACACTACACCAGATCGGTGGCCGGTCGGCTGACGTTTTCTACCGGGATCGTTGGGCCTACGACAAAGTGGTTCGGTCGACCCACGGGGTGAATTGCACCGGCTCATGCTCGTGGAAGATCTACGTCAAGGACGGGATCATCACCTGGGAGGCGCAGCAGACCGACTACCCGTCGATCGGGCCGGACAAGCCCGAGTATGAACCCCGCGGATGCCCGCGGGGGGCGTCATTCTCCTGGTACACGTATTCACCGGCCAGGGTGCGCTACCCGTATGTGCGCGGCACGCTGCTGGAGCTGTACCGCGAGGCGAAGCAGCGGCTCAAGGATCCGGTGCTGGCCTGGGCCGATGTCGTCGACGATCCGGAGAAGGCGCGCCGGTACAAGGCAGCACGCGGCATGGGCGGGTTCGTGCGGGCCGAGTGGTGGGAGGCCACCGAGATCGCCGCGGCGGCGCATGTGCACACGATCAAACGCTACGGTCCCGACCGGGTCGCCGGATTCTCCCCGATCCCGGCGATGTCCATGGTCAGCCACGCCGCCGGAGCTCGATTCATCTCGCTCATCGGCGGGGCGATGCTGTCCTTCTACGACTGGTACGCCGATCTCCCGGTGGCCTCGCCGCAGGTGTTCGGCGACCAGACCGACGTGCCCGAATCCGCCGACTGGTTCGATGCCGGCTACCTGATCATGTGGGGTTCCAACGTCCCGGTCACCCGCACCCCGGATGCGCATTACCTGACCGAAGCCCGGTACCGCGGTCAGAAAGTAGTGGTGGTGTCGCCGGACTACGGCGACCACACGAAGTTCGCCGACGAGTGGTTGCCGGCCCGGCCAGGAACCGACGCCGCGCTGGCCATGGCCATGGGGCACGTGATCCTCAAGGAATTCTTCGTCGATCGCCAGACCCCACGCTTCACCGACTACGTCAAACGCTTCACCGATCTGCCCTTCCTGGTCGCCCTCGACGAGCGAGACGGCGCATATGTTCCCGGCAAGTTCCTCACCGCAGCCGACCTGGGCGATGATGGCGAAGGTGCCGAGTCCAAAACCGTGTTGCTCGACGCGGCCACCGGCCAACCCGTAGTCCCGAACGGTTCGCTGGGTCACAGGTTCACCCGCTCCGGGGAAGGTCGCTGGAACCTCGACCTGCACACCGTGGACCCGCTGCTGAGCGCGTACGGCAGCGAGCACACCGTCGAAGTTGATTTTCCCCGGTTCGATACCGCTGAACCAGGGGTGCTGCGCCGGGGAGTGCCGGCTCGGACCGTTGCCGGCAAGCTGGTCACCACGGTGTTCGATCTGCTGCTGGCCCAGTACGGGGTGCACCGGCCAGGCCTGCCAGGCGGTTGGCCCACCGGCTACGACGATGCCGAGCAGCCCTACACCCCAGCCTGGCAGGAGCCGATCACCGGTGTGCCGGCGGCCACGGCCGAGCGCATCGGCCGGGAGTTCGCCGACAACGCCGAACGCTCCGGCGGCCGGTCGATGATCCTGATGGGCGCGGGCACCAACCACTGGTTTCACTCCGACCAGACCTACCGATCATTCCTGGCGCTGGTGATGCTCACCGGCTGCCAAGGGGTCAACGGCGGCGGCTGGGCGCACTACGTCGGCCAGGAGAAATGCCGGCCGGTCACCGGCTGGGCGACGCTGGCCTTCGGCTTGGACTGGCAACGCCCACCGCGGCAGATGCAGGGCACCATCTACTGGTACTTGGCCACTGACCAGTGGCGTTACGACCCGTTCACCGCTGACGTGATGGCCTCACCCCTGGCGAAAGGCCGTTTCGCGGGGCGCACCGCGGCGGACAACATCGCGTTGGCCAGCAGGTTGGGGTGGATGCCCAGCTACCCGACGTTCAATCGAAACCCGCTGGATCTGGCCGACGAGGCGCAGCGCCTGGGCAAGGACGCCGCCGAACACGTCGTCGACGGGCTGTCCACCGGGCACCTGCGGTTCGCCTGCGAGGACCCGGACGCGCCGGAGAACTTCCCGCGATGCCTGACCGTGTGGCGGGCCAACCTCCTCGGCTCGTCGGCGAAAGGTAACGAGTACTTCCTGCGC
>JBOHFC010000362.1:0-9959 GCA_050701375.1 Pseudonocardiaceae bacterium | reverse complement strand
GGATGGCGCCCGACACCCCGGTCGCCGCGATCAGCGCTGCCCGCCGCCCGCACCAGCGCACCGTCCGCGGCACCCTGGCGCAGCCGCCGTCGGCGCGGTTGGCCGCCCCGCTGACCGTCGTGATCGGCGACGTGGCGGCCCTGGACGTCACCTCGTGCGAGGTGCACTGTGCACGTCTCCCGCTGGGGCCTTCGTGAGTGCCCACACCACCCTGCTGACCCCCGCCGACACCCCGGTGCACCGGCTGGCGCCGCAGTGCAAGGTTGCTGCCACCGTGCTGTTCGTGCTCGCTGTCGCGGCCACTGCGCGGGGCGTGTACTGGCCTTACCTGTGGTACCTGCTGCTGCTCGCCGTGGTCGCCACGCTGGCCCGGCTGCCGCCGCTGATCATGGTGCGCCGGCTGCTGGTAGAGGTGCCGTTCGTGCTGTTCGTGGCGGCGCTACCGGTTCTTGGTGGGCCACCACGGGCGACGGTGCTCGGGGTCGCGCTGTCGGTACCCGGGCTGCACTCCGCGGCGACCATCGTGCTCAAGGCGACGTTCGGGCTGCTGGCCACCGGCATCCTCGCCGCGACCACGCCGTTGCCGGAGATCATCACCGGGTTGGAGCGGTTACGGGTACCGCGGGTATTCACTGCGGTGGCGGCGTTCATGGTGCGCTATACCGAGGTGCTGACCGCCGAGTGGGCCATGATGCGTACCGCCGCGCTGTGCCGGGGCGGCGACCCGCGCTGGCTCTGGCAGGTGCGCGATGTGACGGCGGGCCTCGGCGCGCTGGTCGTCCGCTCCCTCGAACGCGGTGAGCGGGTGTATCTGGCGATGGCATCCCGCGGCTACACCGGCACCCTGCCGAGCGCGCTGACCGGCGCTTACGCGTCGCGCCTGGCGTGGTCGGCGGCGCTTGCCGTGCCGGCGCTGGCCGCGATCGGGACGGCGCTGGCATGAGTAGCGAGACCTGCTCGCAGGGTCGAGCCATCAGGCCGGCGATGCTGGTGGTGGGGCACGGCAGCCGCGACGCCGACGGGGTGGACGAGTTCTGGTCGTTGGCCGGCACCATCCGCGCCGCCGCAGGTGATCTGCTGACCGGGTTCGGCTTCATCGAAATGGCCACGCCGACTGTCGACGGGACCATCGACGACCTGGTCGCCCGAGGCGCCACCGAGATCGTCAGCGTGCCGCTGGTGCTGCTGGCCGCCGGGCACCTGAAGAACGACGGTCCCGCGGCACTGGCCCGAGCCCGGGCCCGGCATCCCGAGGTGCACTTCTCGCTGGCCCGTGATCTGGGCATCGAGCCGGGCGTCCTGGAGATCGTCGCGGATCGGATCCGGGACGCGGCCGGTGACGCCGACCCGGAGAAGTTGGGGGTGGCGCTGATCGGTCGAGGGTGCAGCGACCCGGACGCCTGCGCCGACCTTTGGAAGATCAGCCGGTTGCTCGCCGACGGGCGCGGACTGGGCACCGTGGAGCCCGGCTTCGTCTCGATCGCCACCCCATCGATCTCCGAGACTTTGGAGCGGCTCCGGCTGCTCGGTGCCGGGACCGCTGTGGTCGCGCCGTTCTTCCTGTTCTCCGGGGTACTGCGTAACCGGATCTACCGGGAGGCAGCTGCCTGGGCGCAGGAGCACCCAGAGGTCGAGGTCCGCGGCGCCGACCACCTCGGTCCCGATCCGCGGCTGGCCCGCCTGGTGTTGGAGCGCTACCGGGAAGCGCAGGCCGGCGACGTGCGGATGAACTGCGACTTGTGCGCCTACCGGGTCCAGTTGCCCGGGTACGAGTCCAAGGTCGGCACACCGATCTCACTGACCCCGCACGGCGACGGCCCAGCTCGAGGCTCCCGCCGACCGCGCCGGGCCACCCGCGTACCGGTGCCAGCGCCACAGATCCGTCGCGGCCGGTTCGTCGGCTCGCCGGCCAGCTCGCGGGCTGCCGACGGCCACGCAGCGGTCGAGGTACGCGAGCTTGACTTCTCCTATCCGGACGGGCGCCAGGCGCTGTCCGGGGTCTCGCTGCGCGTCGAGCCCGGTGAGCGGGTCGCGCTACTCGGCCCCAACGGCGCCGGCAAGACCTCGCTGGTGTTGCAGCTCAACGGGGTGCTCACGCCATCGGCTGGTTCGGTGTTCATCGGCGGTGTGCAGGTCCAGCGGCGCACCCTGGCCGAGGTCCGCAGGCGCGTCGGCGTGGTCTTCCAAGATCCCGATGATCAGCTGTTCAGTCCCACGGTGGGGCGCGACGTCGCGTTCGGACCCGCTCATCTGGGGTTGGCCGGCGGTGCGCTGGAAGATCGGGTCGCTGAGGCGCTGTCGTATGTGGGTCTGGCGGATGCCGCCGACCGCCCACCGCACCGGCTGTCGCTGGGCGAACGGCGGCGCGCGGCAGTGGCCACCGTGCTGGCCATGCACCCCGAGGTGCTCGTGCTCGACGAGCCCACCGCCAACCTCGACCCCGCGGCCCGGCGGGAGTTCGCCGATCTGATCAAGCGGCTGGGGATGACGACGCTGCTGGTCACCCACGATCTGCCCTACGCGCTGGAATTGTGCCCGCGAGCGCTGGTGATCGACCACGGGCAGATCGTCGCCGACGGTCCCACCCGCGAATTGCTCGCCGACACCGGATTCATGAGCGCGCACCGACTGGAGCTGCCCGCGGGTTTCAACCCGCTGGGCGCATGAGCGCTACGGCGTGAGGCGGTGAAGGTCGCGGGGGAACAGCGTCGTTCGCCGGATGTTGTCAACCTCGATCAGTCGTGCGGTCCACCGCTCCAAACCGAGGGCGAAACCGCCGTGTGGCGGCATGCCGTGCCGGAATGTCTGCAGGTATGACTCATACGGCTCGGTTGCTTCACCACGGTCGGCCAGAGCCCGCGCATAGTCCACATATTCGTGCAATCGCTGGCCACCAGTCACCAGCTCGACACCGCGGAAAATCAGATCGAATGAATTCGTCCAGTACGGGTCGTCCGGCTGCGGGCAGGTGTAGAATGCGCGCTTCTTGGCCGGATATCCCTCGACGGCCAGGAAATCGGACCCGAATTTCTCCCGTGCCCACCGGCCCAGGTGCCGCTCATGTTCCGGCGCCAGATCCGGTTCCTCGGGGTCCGCTCCGACCATCTGCAGGGCGTCCCGGAAATGGACGATCGGAATCTCGTCCGGCACGTCGGGCAGGCCAGCCTGAGCAAGCTCGGCGTCGTCGGCAGCGGTACGCCGGATCTCGACAATCATTCCGGCCAGGACGTCACGGAGCGCGGCAAGGACGTCCCGGTGGTCGGTGATGAAACCGAACTCCGCGTCGAGCGAGACGTATTCAGCGAGATGGCGCGCGGTGTCGTGAGGCTCAGCACGAAATACCGGTCCGGTCTCGTAGACGCGTTCGAAGACTCCGACCATGATCTGCTTGTAGAACTGAGGTGACTGGGCGAGATATGCTGGCCGACCGAAGTAGTCGACGATAAAGACATTGGCCCCGGACTCGGTCGAGCTGTCGACGAGCTTAGGACTCTGGATCTCGGTGAAGCCCTGATCGTCGAGGACGCGGCGGAATCCGCGCAGTGATGCCGCCGCCAATCGCCAGATGGCTTGCTGGGTGCGGTGCCGCCAGAGCACCGGCGCGTGGTCCAACAGCGTGGGCAGGCTGGTGTTCAGGGAAGGCCGCCATAGCTCGACGGGTGGCGTGGCTGCCCGTGAGCTGAGCTTGGTGATGTGCGGGTCGGTCAGCTCGAAACCACCAGGCGCTTGGACGTTGGCCGTGACCACACCGTCAACGGAAACCACGGTCTCTTCGGTGAGACCGTCAAGCTGCGCGCGTCCCTTCTCGTCGCGGACGACGACCTGCGCGAGACCACCGCGGTCACGGACGATCAGGAATGAGACTGCTGACAATCGTCGGCGCCGGTGGACCCATCCTTGAACGGTCGCGCGTCGCCCGACCTTCGCAGACAGCTCCGTACTGATTGTTCGTTGCATTGCGCACCTCCTCGGTTCCTAACCCGGGAGGTGTGGGCGATCGGGTGCTCGCGGTGCCACCACACCTTCACCGACCCATGTGAGTCGGCCTCATTCGCGGTCTGATGACGGTGACCAACCGGGCGGCTCCGAGGTCGTCACCCTCGTCAATGCTGCCGCCGGTAGCGTATCTCAGCTCCGAGCTCAGCCCGGCGCTGCTGCGAGCTCGGCCACCAGTTCTGTCGGAGGCCTCCGCTATACCCGCACACATGTTCGATACGGATACTCTGCCGCCTGGGCTGCTCCCCAGCGTGCCCTGGTCGCAGTTCCAACCATCCGGCCTGCTCACCGACCTGCTATCGGGTGTGGACACCGATGGCCTCGATGCCGACGATGAGCTGGAGACCGCCGCGGGCGTGGGAACACCTCATCGCCCACGCGCAAGCCCAGCAGTTGCGGGCGCTGGCCCGGTTCGCCAGCTGCCGGGCGGGCACCGACTTAGACGAGTTCGGCACCGACGAACTCGTCCCGGTGCTGCACCTGTCCCGTAGCGCAGCCGACGCCCGCTTGCACTTGGCCACCCGGCTGTCGGCTCCACTGCCCGACACCCTGACCGCCCTGCAATCCGGGGCGATCGACCTGCCCAAGGCCCACACGATCAGCGACGCCACCGAGGTACTCGACGGACCGGCCACCACCGCCGGGCAAACCCGAGTCCTGACCAAGGCACCCCCGCAAACCGTCGGGGAACTACGCGCCGCCCTGTCCCGGGCCGTGCTGGCCCGCCGATCCCGACGCCGCCGAGCGCCGGCACCGCGCGGCCCGCCACGACCGCCGCGTGCAAACTACACCCCCACCCCGACGGCATGGGCTCGCTGTGGGCGCTGCTCCGAGCCGACGACGCCACCGATGCCACCACGCTCGCCCGCGCGCCACCCCGAACCGAAATCCACCTAGACCGTCACCCACACCCCGAACCACCGCCTTTCTAAGTGTCATCGGATGGCGCAGGCCAATCACGCAGCGTGATCGCGTCGGTGGGGCAGATCTCGACGCACTCGCCGCAAGACGAGCATCGTGCCGCAATGACCGTCGGACGCTGGGGAGCTGGACGCAGCGCGTGCTCCGGGCAGGTGCGCAGGCAGCCGCCGCAGGCGGTACACGCTGCACTGATCCACAGTGGACTCGCACGGGGAGCCAGGGAGGCGACCGCGACGGTGACGTGCTCGCCGCGCAGCTTGGGCACGATCAGCGACCCCCCGCCGAGGTCGCGGGCCGCGAGCAGGGCGGCGGCTTCGGCGACGCTGCGGGTGCCGACGTGACCGCGGACGCCTTCGCTGGGATGCGGCACGTCCACCGCGTCGAGCTCAGCCGCCGGGTAGCAGCGCAGCGGCGCACCGTGTTCCCGGGTCACGGCGAGCAGCCCGGGCTCATCGCGACGCCGGTCGATGGTGGCGAACGCGGTGATCGCCGTCAGATCCGGTACGGCCGATCGAAGCACCGACCACACGGCCGCCGCACGAACCCCCCGGGACGAGCCGAGCCCGACGACCACAGCGTCAATGGCTCGACCCTGCGAGCAGGTCTCGCGGTCAATGGCTCGACCCTGCGAGCAGGTCTCGCGCGTCACCGCCACCCCCACAGCAGCAGCACGGGGTTCGTCGAGGCCAGCCGCACCGACCCGTCAGGCAGCTCCGCGAATCGCGACGCCGCCAGCTGCACTCCGTCGACCTGGTGACCCGCCTCTTGCAGCGCCGCGCGGCAAGGCGCGAGGCGGTCCAACGCCGCAAGCGCGACCACGACGCGGGGCGATGCCGCCGCCGCGGCCCGCACCACATCAGGCCCTCCCCCACCGACAAACACCGCGTCGGGTTCGGGCAGCCCGTCCAGCACCTCCGGCGCGTGTCCCTCGATCACCCGGATGTCGACCTGATGCGCGCTGGCGTTGGCCACCAAGCGGGCGCACTGCGCGGGATTTTGCTCGACGGCGACGACGGAGGCCCCGAGCCGGGCACATTCCACCCCGACCGAGCCCGACGCTGCCCCCAGATCCCACACCAACCGGCCCGGTCCGGGGGCCAGCCGCGCCAGGACCAGCGCCCGGACCTCCGACTTGGTGATCATCCCATCGCGGTGGGAGAACTCCGCCTCGTCCAGCGCCCAGCCGACTGCGGGGGGCACCGGCTCACCGCCGGCGATCCAGCCTCTAGTAGGCACCGCGTCCTCATCGGCCAGGCACAACACGACATGTAGATCATGGACCGGGCCCCCGTCGAAGCGGCGCACCCGCTCGTCGGGACCGCCAAGGTCCTCGGCGACCAGCACGCTGCGGCTCCCCCCGGCCAGCCCGGCGGCGATCTCCGCGGCGCCAGCGTCCGGTCCCGTCAGCACCGCGACCGCAGGGTGCGCCCGGCATACGTTGAGCACCCTTCGCAGGGACCTGTCGCCGTGCGCGGAGACCACAGCGACGTCGTCCCAGGAGCGGCCCAGCAGCGCAAACGCCCGCGCCACGCTGGACCGCGCCGGCAGCACCACTGGTCGCAGGCCGCGCTCACGCAGCGCCCGCACGACGCCGAAGAACCCGGGATCGCCGCTGGCCAGTACCACGGTTGGCGCGTCTTGAAGGCCGTCCAACTCGGCCGGACCGAGGACCCTGGCGCCGGTGGGCACTGCGACAGCGGCGAGCTGGTGGGGCGCGCCTACCACGACCTGTGCGCCGGCCAGCGCTTCCGCCGCGCTGGGAGGCAGCGCGGCACCGTCCAGGCCGACGACGGTGACGGTCACTCTCCAACCCAGTCCTGCTCGGTTGCAGCCACCACTCGCTGGCCGGTGAAGTCGACCATGGCTGCCTTCGCGTGCAGCGGGCGGCCGACCTCGGCGCTGAACCGGTGCAGCGTGTCGGCCACTCGGGCGCAGACGTCGTCGCCGCACGCTCGCAGCAACCCGCTGGCCGCCCAGATCTCGTAGGCTCGGCGGGCGGTCGGTGCTTCGCGGATCTCCGCGATGTCATCTGGGCCGCCGCCGTGCGCGGCGGTGATCTCCGCCAGTAGGCCGGTGTCCACCTTGGATTTGGTGTAGTGGGTCATCAGGATCCCGGAGGCCAGTTTGGTCAGCTTGCCGATCATGCCGACGAAGACCACCTCGGTCAGGCCGTGCTCCACCGCGCGGCGCAGCGCGGCTCCGGTGAAGTCGCCGACCTCCACGAACGCCACCTCCGGCAGATGCGGCAACAACCGCATCGCGCCCCGCTCGGTCCGCCCACCAGTGGCGAGCACCAGCGTTGGCACACCCTGCGCGGCCATCACCGACACCGCCTGTTCCACCGAGGCGCGCCAGGAGGCGGTCGAGAACGGGCGGACGATCCCGGTGGTGCCCAGGATGGAGATCCCACCCTCGATACCCAGCCGGCGGTTGGTGGTCTTGCGGGCCATCCGCTCCCCGCCGGGCACGCTGATCGTCACGTCAGCACCCCGCCCGCCGGATGCTTCCCATACCGCGTTGGTGATCATCTGTCGGGGAACCGGGTTGATCGCCGGCTGCCCGACGGGCAACCCCAGCCCGGCACGGGTGACCACACCCACCCCGTCGCCGCCGTAGAGCACCACCTGGCCGTCGCTACGCCAGGAGACGGTCACCGTGAGGTGCGCACCGTGCGTGACGTCCGGGTCGTCGCCGGCATCCTTGACCACGACGGCGGTGGCGGTGGCCCCCTCGCAACGCAGCGAATGGACGGGGAAGGTATGCCTATCACCCGACGGGAACCCGATGTTCACAGTGGACAACCGGGTGCCGCTGAGCGCTGCCGCCGCGGCCTTGGCCGCCGCCGCTGAGCAGGCACCGGTGCTGAACCCGGTACGCAACGCAGCAGGGCGCATCTTCGCGGTCCAGGGCAAATCCGGCTCGCGCAATGGAGGCCCCGGCTCGCGTAATGGGGGCCCCGGTTCGCGCGGCGGTGACCCCGTCACAGCTGCGCACCTCTGCCGCTGCGCGGCGGCAGGACCACCACCGTCGACAGGTAGGCCGCCGCGTCGGTGTCCATTAGTCGGGTGACGCGCTCGTCTGGGGTGCCGACGTGTTCCGCGCACCAGGCGCGGTCCAATGCACCGGCGGCGGCGACCCGCTCGCGCAACTGCGCCAACCGGCGGCCGCCCTTATAGATGACCACCGTCCCATCCCGCGCCAGCGCGTCATCCAAGGCGGCGAGATCACGGGTCAGCGGGAGCAGAGTGAGCGGTTCGGATCCTTCGACCAAGGTCAGGCCGGCGGCGGTGGCGGCGGCCTGCATCGCGGTGATGCCGGGCACGGTGCGGATCCGGATGTCGGGCAGCAGCTCGCGGACCGTCTTGGCGAGGTAGCCGAAGGTGGAGTACACCGACGGGTCACCGAGGGTGGCGAAGGCGGCGCTGCCGCCGAGCTCGCGCAGGTGCGCCACCACCCGCGCGGCGGCGGCGTCCCAACAGTCGTGCCGCCGCCGCTGCGACCCGGCGACATCGTCGGTGAGGGCGAACACCAGCCGCTCCAGCCGGTTGTGGGTCAGGTGCGCCCGCACGACTGCCTCGGCGCGGCCCGCCACGTCAGCGGCCATCACCGGCACGAATATCCGCCCGGCGCGGGACAGCTCGCGTACCGCGGCGACGGTCAGCAGATCCGGATCTCCTGGACCCACCCCGATCCCGACCAGCTCCACGGTGATTACACCCCTTTCCCGCAGCTCGCTACGAAGCGTGCCATTGCTGCTGGCTGCGCGACTGGGTGGGTATGCAGGAACGACGCGTGTATCGCGCACTGTACGAATCCCTCGGGTTGTGCACCGGTCCAGGCCCAGGCGGGGTCGCCCGCGCGAGGGGTGACGGTGGTGCGGTGGAACTCGTGACCAGTCACCCGGGCGCCTGCCGGGTGCAGTACCGATCCACGCAACGCCACCGCGTCGCGGTAGCCCAGCACCAGGTGCGCGGTCATCGCCGCCTCCGCGTCGAGCACGCCGCACATCGGTGCGCCGTCCACCGAGCGGCACAGGTACATCAGCCCACCGCATTCGGCGTGCACCGGAGCCCCGCTGTGCGCCAGGTCGGCGATCTCCGCGCGCAGGGCCGCATTGGCCGACAGCTCGTCGGTGTGGCACTCCGGGAATCCACCGGGTAGCACCACGCCTGCGGTGCCTGGAGGCAGCGACTCGTCGCGCAATGGGTCGAAGCCCACGACCTCTGCACCGGCGGCGGCAAGCAGCTCAGCTTGCTCGGGATAGCCGAAAGTGAACGCTGGCCCACCCGCCAGCGCGACCACGGGCCCTCCCGCCACCGCGGCGATCTCAGCGGCTGGTTCCCACCGCGTCGTCGCCGCGGCTGGCGCGGCGAACGACATCACCGCGTCCAGGTCGACCGGGGCGGCCACCGCATCGGCCCAGCGCGCGACCACCCGCTCCGCGGTGGCGTGTTCGGCGGCGGTGACCAGACCCAGGTGGCGTGACGGCACCGCCAGAGCGTCATCCCGGCGCAGGGCACCCAGTACCGGCAGACCCACCTCGACGCAGGCCTGCCGGCAGATCTGTTCGTGCCGCGCCGATCCGACCCGGTTGAGCACCACCCCGGCGATCCGGACGCTCTCGTCGAAAGATCGGAACCCGTGCAACAGCGCAGCGAGGCTACGGCCCTGGCCGCGTACGTCAACGACCAGCAGTACGGGAGCCCCCAGCAGGGCCGCGACGTGTGCTGTCGAGCCGTGGCCCTCGGTCCCGGCGCGGCCGTCGAACAGGCCCATCACCCCCTCCACGATCGCGAGCTGCGCCCCGGCAGCGCCGTACGCGGCCAGTGGCGCGATGCGCTGCTCGCCGACCAGCACCGGATCGAGGTTGCGACCGGGTCGCCCGGTCGCAAGCGCGTGGTAACCGGGATCGATGTAGTCCGGGCCGACCTTGAACCCCGCCACCGTGGTACCCCGGCGGCGCAGCGCGGCCATCAACCCGGTGGCCACGGTGGTCTTGCCGGCGCCCGAGGCGGGCGCCGAGATGAGCACCCGTGAGTGGG
>JBOHFC010000361.1:0-7382 GCA_050701375.1 Pseudonocardiaceae bacterium | reverse complement strand
GGATACGGGGAGCACGTCGCGGCCGAGTTCGGTTACGAACTGGCCGAAGGCGGCTTCGCGGTGGTCTCGGGCGCCGCGTTCGGCATCGACGGTGCCGCGCACCGCGGCGCGCTCGCCGCCGACGGTCGCACCGTTGCGGTGCAGGCCTGTGGGTTGGATCGGGCCTACCCGGCAGGCCACCACAGGCTGCTCGACCGGATCGCTGAGGACGGCGCGGTAGTCAGCGAGTATCCACCTGGTGTCTGGCCCGCCCGGCACCGCTTCCTGGTACGTAACCGCCTGATCGCGGCATTCGCGGCTGGCACCGTCGTGGTGGAGGCCGGTGTCCGCAGCGGAGCCCGGCGCACCGCTACCGCCGCAGCCGCGCTCGGCAGGGTCGTCATGGCGGTGCCGGGTCCGGTCACCTCGGCGTTGTCGGTCGGATGCCACCTGCTGGTACGCGACGAGCAGGCGGTGTTGGTCACTCGGGCGGCGGAAGTAGTGGAAGCGGTAGGGCGGATCGGGGCGGACCTCGCACCCCCGCTGGGGACGTCCCGCCGGACCGACGGGCTGAGCCCGGAGGTAATGGCGGTGTACGAGGCATTGCCGGCGCGGGCTCCCAGGCATCCCGAGCAGCTGGTGCGCGAGTCCGGAGTGCCGCTTGCCCGGGTGCGCTCCGCGCTGCCCCTGTTGGAGCTGCAGGGCCTCGTGGGCTGCGGGGTCAGCGGTTGGCACCGGGTACTGCTCGACAATGATCCATGAACGGGGCGTGGCGGTGCTTGACGTGGCACCGTCAGGAGCGCAGCGTCCGGCGGGTGAGCGAGGATCCTCCAGGGCCTGAGCCGCTACCGGACGCCCTGACCGCGCCTCGGGAGCGCTTCGTGGCCCATCTGCGATCAGTGCGCGGGCTGTCGCCACATACGGTGCGGGCTTACCGGGGTGACGTCACCGCGTTGTTGAAGCACCTGGCGGATTCGGGTCGCCATGATCTCGCGGAGTTGGACCTTCCGCTGCTGCGCAGTTGGATGGGCGCGCAGCACCGAAGTGGGCACCGGCGCAGCACGTTGGCGCGGCGGGCCGCGGCGGCCCGGGCGTTCACCGCCTGGGCCGCTCGAGCCGGTGTGCTGGACAGCGACCCCGGGTGGCAGTTGGTCACGCCGCGCCCGCAGCGAGCCCTGCCCGCAGTGCTGCATCCGCAACAGGCTGCCGCCGCGCTGCATGCATCGCAACGCGGCGCAGCCGAAGCGGATCCGATGGCGTTGCGTGATCACGCGGTGGTAGAGCTGCTGTACGCGACCGGGATACGCGTGGCCGAGCTCTGTGATCTTGATCTTGGCGATATCGACACGCAGCGGCGTCTGGTCCGGGTACTCGGCAAAGGCGCCAAGGAACGAGCAGTGCCCTATGGACTGCCCGCAGAGCGCGCGCTGCTGCGCTGGCTCGAACACGGGCGCCCAGCACTAGCGCAACCGCATGGCGGGGCGGCGCTGTTTCTCGGAGCGCGGGGCGGCCGAGTTGATCAGCGGATCATCCGCGCTGTCGTGCACGACGCGGTCGGTGCGGTACCGGGCGCGCCGGATATGGGACCGCACGGCCTGCGGCACAGCGCCGCGACTCATCTGCTGGAGGGGGGCGCAGATCTGCGGGCCGTTCAGGAGTTACTCGGTCACGCTACGCTCGCCACAACGCAGCTCTACACGCATGTCACTGTCGAGAGGCTGAAGGCGATCCATGACCGGAGCCACCCCCGTTCCTGACTACCCCGGGGGTCGTGACCGCATGCTGACCGCTGTATCTCCTGCTGATTCCGCGGTCAGCAGCGGGACTGCTGGCGGCAGGGTCGGGGAGGTGGAAGCCGGCATCGTCGCGTTGTGGCAAGCCTTCGGGCAGCATCGCGAAGCGACCCTGCGTGACCGGCTCATACTGCACTACGCGCCTTTGGTCAAGTATGTGGCCGGCCGGGTTGGAACGGGACTGCCCGCCCATGTGGATATCGCGGACCTGGTGCAATCGGGCGTGTTCGGCCTATGGGACGCCATCGACCGGTTCGAGCCGGAGCGCGGCTTGAAGTTCGAGACCTACGCGATGCAGCGGATCCGGGGCGCGATCCTTGACGAGTTGCGCGCACAGGATTGGGTGCCCCGTTCGGTGCGCAGCCGGGCCCGCGAAGTGGAGCGTGCGCTGGAACGCCTGGAGAGCCGGTTGCAGCGTTCGGCTACCGATGCGGAGGTGGCTGTGGAGCTCGGTGTCAGTGTCGCCGAGCTGCGGGAGCTCTACGCCCAGCTACAGCTCACCAGTGTGATCGCGCTGGATGAACTCATGGCCGTGGGCCGCGGCGGCAGGTCGATCGCCGAGACGCTGCCCGACGACACCACGCAGGAGCCGGGCGCACTCCTCGACTCCGTGGAAAGCCGGCGCATGCTCGCTGAAGCGGTCTCCCAGCTCACCGATCGGGATCGAGTAGTGGTCTCGCTTTACTACTTCGAGAACCTCACCCTCGCCGAAATCGGCCGGGTGCTAGGGGTGACGGAATCACGGGTATGCCAGCTGCACACCAGGGCGGTGCTACGCCTCCGAAGCAAGATGCTGGAAGCGTCCGCCGGTTGACGCACCTGCGTTCAGCCTCCTTGCGTATGTCACTGGTGATCCGCTGGGTCGTCGATCGGCAGCAGGCGCACCCGCGCTCCGGCGAGCAGCCGCAGCGGATCCAGGTATTGCCGGTCTTGTTCTGCGTCCTCAGCGCCGCCCCGTCCAGGGCTGCGCAGGACGCCCCAGTGCAGGCACGCGGTGACGGGGCAGCCCAGGTGGCCGGGCTGCACAGTGCCGATCCGCTGACCTCTGGCCACCCGATCGCCGGCGGCGACGGTTGGTGACACTGGCTCATACGTTGTGCGCAGGCCCCCTTGATGATCCACTGATACCGCCCCGTGGCCAGCCACAGTGCCGGCGAAGACCACCGTTCCGGCGCCGGCGGCGAGCACTGGAGCACCGGCCACTGAGGCGAGGTCAACGCCGCGATGTCCTGGACCGTAGCGCGACGCCGGCGGGTGGAACTCCCGAAGCACGGTCGGGGAACCGGGAAGTGGCCAGCCGAACTGCGATGCGGGTCCGTCGCCGATTGCATCAGGCCTGGTCCGGTACGCCAGAGCAGGTGCGTCACTCGCTCGGCCGGTCGAGACCGCGTGATCAGGCCAGGTGGGTAGGTGGGACAGCACCGCCGGCCCACTGAAGGCAACGGCGATGAGCGTGGTGGCGATCAGGGTCCGAGACATACCGATAGCGTCACCGCGTCGACGCCGGCTGCCCAGCTACGAGACCGATGGTTGGGGATAGTGCGGGCACTGTGGACAGCTGCGGACGGCGGGACCACCTGGGCTGCGGTGGGGCGTAGCCAGGCCGTACACTACAACAAGCGACTCGCATGCGGGTCGACTTCGCGCGCCAGCGCTATGCCCTGCGGGGCCTCAGCGTCCGGCGGTCCTCGTCGCGGTCTTGATCGCGCGGGGTCCGGTCGCTGGCCTGGCGCCAGGGCGGCGGTCCAACCCGGCCCGCCGTGACAACCGCATGAGCGTGCCGGCGGAAGCCGACGCGCCTGACACATTGAGGTGTCCACCGGCTATGGCCGTCGTCACCATGAAGCAACTGCTCGACTCCGGCGTGCACTTCGGGCACCAGACCCGCCGCTGGAATCCGAAGATGAAACGCTACATCTTCACCGAGCGCAACGGCATCTACATCATCGACCTGCAACAGACGTTGACCTATATCGACCGGGCTTACGAGTTCATCAAGCAGACTGTCGCCCACGGCGGTTCGATCCTGTTCATCGGCACCAAGAAGCAGGCTCAGGAAGCGATCTCGCACCACGCGCAGCGAGTCGGCATGCCCTTCGTCAATCACCGTTGGTTGGGCGGCATGCTCACGAACTTCTCCACCGTGCACAAGCGCCTACAGCGACTCAAGGAGCTTGAGTCGATGGAACAGACCGGCGGCTTTTCCGGGCTGACCAAGAAGGAAATCCTCATGCGCACCCGGGAGAAAGACAAGCTGGAGAAGACGCTGGGTGGGATCCGGGACATGCAGCGGGTGCCCAGTGCGGTGTGGATAGTCGACACCAAGAAGGAACAGATCGCCGTCGGCGAGGCCCGCAAGCTGGGTATTCCCGTGGTGGCCATCCTGGACACCAACTGCGATCCCGACGAGGTCGACTACCCCATCCCGGGCAACGACGATGCGATCCGCTCGGCGGCGCTGCTCACCCGAGTGGTGGCCGACGCCACCGCCGACGGCTTGATGTCGCGGGGTGGACGCTCCGCCGGAGCCGACGGTTCGGACAAGCCCGAGGTCGGGGCCAGCGTCCACGAGCCGCTGGCGGAGTGGGAGCAGGAGCTGATGGTTTCGAGTGCCGTTGTGCCCGGCAACCCGGCGGCCGGCAAACCCGTGTCCGACGATACTGCTTCGGTCAACGTCGGGGAACAGCAAGCCGAGCCGCCGCAGGCGAAGCCGGTGGCTGCCAGCAACGGAGTGCCGTAGTCCTAAGCGATCGGCTGCCCGACCTACTTCGATCCGATAACGAAATCTCCAGGACGGTAAAGTCACGATGGCGAATTACTCAGCCGCCGATGTTAAGCGGATCCGGGACCTGACCGGTTCCGGGATGATGGATTGCAAGAAGGCCCTGGAAGAGTCCGGCGGCGACTTCGACCGGGCGGTTGAACTGCTGCGGATCAAGGGCGCCAAGGATGTCGGCAAGCGCGCTGAGCGCGCCACAGCCAATGGGCTGGTGGCGGCCGAGGGTGGCGTGATGATCGAGCTCAACTGCGAGACCGACTTCGTGGCCAAGGGCGCCGACTTCCAGGAGCTCGCCGGCAAGATCGTCGCTGAGGCGATCCGGACCCGGCCGGCCGACGCAGGGACGCTCGCGCAGGCGCAGCTCAACGGCGGCACGGTCGAGGACGCGGTGCAGGACGTCTCGGCCAAGATCGGCGAGAAGCTTCAGCTGCGCCGGGCCGTGTCCTTCGACGGCGAGGTGGCGACGTACCTGCACCGCCGCGCCTCCGACCTGCCGCCTGCGGTGGGGGTGCTCGTCGAGTACGACGGTGGTTCGGCGGACACCGCGCGCGCGGTGGCGATGCAGGTGGCCGCCATGAAGCCGCGCTACGTCACCCGCGGCGAGGTGCCTGCGGACGTGCTGGCCGACGAACGCCGCATCGCCGAGGAAACCGCTCGCCAGGAAGGCAAGCCGGAGCAGGCGCTACCGAAGATCGTCGAAGGTCGCCTCAACGGTTTCTACAAGGATGCGGTGTTGTTGGAACAATCCTCCGTGCAGGACTCCAAGAAGACCGTTAAGGCGCTTCTAGATGAGGCTGGGGTGACTGTGCGCCGCTTCGCTCGCTTCGAGGTCGGCCAGGCCTGACGCACAATGAAGGTCGATCGGCTGGAGACTCCCGGATACCGCAGAGTGCTGCTCAAACTCGGCGGGGAGATGTTCGGCGGGGGTGGAGTCGGAGTAGACCCCGAGGTAGTCAAGGCTGTCGCGCGGCAGATCGCCGACGTGGTTGCCAGCGGGGTGCAGATGGCAGTGGTAATCGGCGGGGGAAATTTCTTCCGTGGCGAGGAACTCCAGCAGGGCGGGATGGAGCGTTCTCGCGCCGACTACATGGGAATGCTCGGCACGGTGATGAACTGCCTAGCCCTGCAGGACTTCCTGGAACGCGAACACAAGATCGACACGCGGGTGCAGACGGCCATCACGATGGGCCAGGTCGCGGAGCCCTACATCCCGCGGCGGGCCATCAGGCATCTGGAGAAGGGCCGGGTCGTGATCTTCGGAGCTGGCGTGGGGATGCCCTACTTCTCGACCGACACCACCGGCGCCCAGCGGGCACTGGAGATCGGCTGCGAGGTTCTGTTGATGGGCAAGGCCGTCGACGGGGTGTACACCGCCGACCCGAAGATCGATCCCTCGGCCACGATGTTCACCCACACCACCCATCGAGAGGTACTCGAACGCGGCCTGAAGGTAGCGGATGCGACCGCGTTCAGCCTGTGCATGGACAACAAGCTCCCGATCATCGTGTTCAATCTGCTCACCGAGGGTAATATCGCCCGGGCGGTACGTGGTGAGCCCATCGGCACCCTGGTCAGCTCTGTGGCATGACGCTAGTTCACAAGGAGCAGCCATGATCGACGATACCCTCTTCGACGCCGAGGAGAAGATGGAGAAGGCCGTATCAGTGGCCAAGGAGGACCTTGCCACGGTGCGTACCGGTCGTGCCAGTCCCATGATGTTCTCCAAGATCGTCGTGGATTACTACGGCTCGGCCACGCCGTTGATCCAACTCGCCAGCGTTTCGGTTCCAGAAGCCCGGATGGCCGTGATCAAGCCCTACGACCCCAGCCAGCTACGGCCGATGGAGAAGGCGATCCGGGACTCCGACCTGGGGGTCAATCCCACTAATGACGGCATGATCATCCGAGTGCTCATTCCGCAGCTGTCCCAGGAACGCCGTCGGGACCTGGTCAAGGTGGCGCATACCAAGGGCGAAGAAGCCAAGGTATCCATTCGCAACATCCGCCGCAGGGCCAAGGAACAGCTCAGCCGTATTGGTAAAGACGGCGAGGCAGGTGAGGACGACGTGACACGGGCAGAGAAAGAACTCGAGGCCGTCACGCACCGCTATGTCGGGCAGATCGACGAGCTCGTCAAGCACAAGGAATCCGAACTGCTCGAGGTCTGAATGGCTGCCAGCGGACCGCCCGAGCAACCCAATTCCGCTGTGCAACCAGAGCCGCGCCCCCGCGGCCCGCGGGCGGGTCGCAACCTGGGGGCCGCGATAGCCGTCGGGCTGCTGATGGGTGCAGGGGTCCTGGTCGCTCTGTTCACCGTGCGGCAGGTCTTCATCGGGATCGTCGCCGCTGCGGTGGCGCTGTCCAGCTGGGAGTTGGCCGACGTGCTGCGCCGGGCCGGCATCCGGGTCGCCCTGCCACCGGTACTGCTCGGCGGCCAGGCGATGGTGTGGTTTGCCTGGCCGTTCGGCCGCGACGGGATACTCGTCGCCTTTGTCATCACTGTGCTGGTCTGCCTGGTGTGGCGGTTTCCCCGCGGCGCGGCAGGATACGTCCGCGACGTCAGTGCGTCGGTGTTCAGCGCGGCCTACGTGGCAGGCTTCGCCGCGTTCGCCACGTTACTTGTGGTACCCGACGACGGCGCGGCGCGGGTCCTGAGCCTGATGCTCGCCGGGGTGGGTTCGGACGTCGGCGGCTATGCCACCGGGGTGCTCGGCGGGCGGCACCTGATGGCGCCTTCGATCAGTCCGAAGAAATCCTGGGAAGGTTTCATCGGATCGCTGCTGGTCGGAACTGCGGCGGGGGCGCTGTCGGTGACCTTGTTGTTGGACGGC
>JBOHFC010000360.1:0-11627 GCA_050701375.1 Pseudonocardiaceae bacterium | reverse complement strand
ACACACACTCTCAGACACACGCCGATCACTGGTCAGACTGGCGACGACGCCACCAAACCCGCGCCCGCCGCAGCCACTACCAGCGACAACGCATCAAACATCCCAAGATGCGGCTGTAGTACTAGGCGGCTTCTACCGCAACCACCACACCCTCATCCACGACGCCATCACCGACGCCCAACACCAACACCACGCAGCCCACAACGACCGCCGCACCGAGCTGGCCACCATCCAAGCCGAACTGACCAAAACCAACCAAGCAACCGACCGCTACCTCACAGCCTTCGAGCGCGGCACCATAGACGAAACACTCGTCGCTGACCGGCTCATCCAACTACGCGACAAGACCAAACAACTCCGCATCCGCCACGACGAACTGACCCTCACCCTGGATGCTCCCCCTACCGCCCCCAGCACGGCCACACTCGATCAAATCACCGAGCACATCACCACAATCATCAACACCGGCAGCGCCAACCAACGTAAAACCCTGATCGAAAACCTCGTTGATCACGTCACCATCACCGGACCCGACCGACTCATCCCGGTCTTCCGCATCCCCCACACCCACAACCAAGCCGCAACCATCCCACCAGCGCAAACAACCCCAAAGGGGTCGGTTCGCACACCGACTACATTGGTGGAGCTGACGGGATTCGAACCCGTGACCCCCGCACTGCCAGTGCGGTGCGCTACCAGCTGCGCTACAGCCCCTAAGCGATCACCAATACCCACCGCGGCGCGTAGGTCACGGTACACGAGGCCAGCGGTGATCCCTGAACAGGACCCTGGGTCAGCGTCGGTTGGCGCTGAGTGCCTGGTCCAACCATCCTTCGTCACTGATGTCGATGATGGCACCGTTGACGACGACACTCGGAGTGCCGAATCGGTGATCGGGTCGCAGCCCCCGGATGTACTGACCGGCGTTCGCTGTCGCGGTGGCGACGCGCTGCTTCGCACCGGCCTGCACACAACCCGCGAAGGCGTCACCGGCTCCCAGCGAGCGGCCGAGCTGCTGGAGCTGGGCGATGGTCCACCCGTGACCGCCCTCCGCCGGTTGCGCGGCGAACAGGCTGTCGTGGAAGCGAGGGAAGATCTCGGCCGCAGTGGCGCAGTAGGTCGCACCGGCGGCCAGCGTGGAGTACCCGGGCGGGACCGAGAGCTCATCGAGGATCGCGACCGGGTGGTAGACCACCTTGGCCTTGCCGTCAGCAGCGGCTTGCGTGAGCCGCTGATGATAGAGCTTTTCGAACTGCCCGCAGACCGGACACATGAAGTCCTCGTAGACATCGATGGTCGTCGGCGCCTGAGGGCTTCCGGTCACGATGGCGTCGCCCTGAGCAGCCACCGGGTACTGCACCCCGGCAGCGACGACCGGAATCGCCACCGGCAGGGCACCCGGCTTGTTGCGGTTCTGCAGCCACAGCCCGACCCCGATGACAACGGCGAGCACCACGACGATGGCGATCCCCGCGATCATCCCGCGGTTCCCGCGACCGCCCACGCGGGCCGCCGTCACCGCCTGCGCGCCTTGCCGCTTGCGCTTGTCCTCGCCCTTCTCCCCGCCGCCCACGAGACGTCCTTTCTTGCTCATTTGACCGGATTCCCGGCGGTGCGCCACGGCGCATCTGGATCCGCGACACCCGGATCCGCGGTACCAGGATCCGCGCGCAGCCACCCGTCAACGCTCAGCGCCGTCCTGGGCCGCACCACCAGCCACAACGCCAGCAGCAACGTACCTACGTCGCGAGCCAGCTCCTGCGGGTAGCGCGTGTCCCCCTTGGCCACAGCCCCCCCACCGCCGAAGCATCCGCAGTCGATGGACAATCCGCGAGCCCAGGCCTGTGCCACCGCCGTCATCAGTATTACCAGCAGCATCCCCGAGGCGAGGGCTACCCACCGGGTGATTGCACCCACCAATAGCAGGGTTCCCAGTACCAGTTCCACCAACGGCAACATGGTGGCCACCGGCCCGACCAGATTCGGCGGCAGCAGCTCGTAGGCGCGCACGGCGATCCGGGTCTGAGCCGGGTCTACCGCCTTGAGTGCTCCGGAGACCAGAAACACCGCGGCGAGTCCCAGTCGCACCAGAGTGCCCAGCCCATCGACGGCCGAGCGGGATAGGCGAGCCACCCGATCAGACTATCCACTCGCTCGCAGGCAAGGCGAGGCTGCCCATCGCGAGGCGAACCTGAGTACGGCCGTCGCGCGGCGCTCTCCGTACCGTGGTGACAAGGGTGTCGCTGAGGTGCGGTGATCAATGATGGCAGTCGAGCCGGGTGATGAGATCGGTCACGTCCACCAGGACGTCTCCGGAGGGTGGCTCCGACCAGCTGTATTCGGCGCGATGGACGGCCTGGTGACCAACATCGGACTGATCGCGGGAGTGGGTGGCAGCGGTGCGGGCGCGCACCTGATCGTGTTGACCGGGACGGCGGGGTTGGTGGCCGGCGCATTCTCGATGGCGCTCGGAGAGTACGTGTCGGTCGAGACGCAGAACGACTCGGTGCGCGCCGAGGTCAAGGTGGAACACGACGAACTACGCCGGCATCCGGCCGCGGAGCAGGCCGAACTGGTCGCCTCCTTCGTGCAGATGGGGCTGACTCGCGAAACCGCGAAGCAGGTGGCCGAGGAAGTACACGCCAACCCGTCACTGGCGGTCCGGGTGCACATCAACCAGGAACTCGGCGTCAACCCCGACGAACAACCCTCTCCGTGGGTAGCCGCCGGATCGTCGTTCCTCTGCTTCGCGATCGGCGCGCTGATCCCGCTGATCCCCTACCTGCTCGGCTTCGCCTCACTGCTCACAGGTCTCGCCGCCGGCGCAGGTGGGCTATTGGTGGCCGGGGCGGTCTCGTCGCGGTTCACCACCCGCTCATGGTGGCTGGGAGGCCTACGCCAGGTGGGGTTCGGCGCGATCGCCGCAGTGGCGACCTACCTGGTAGGTGCCCTGATCGGGGCCGGCGCGCGCTGAGTCTGCGTGGGGCCTAGCGGCTCAGGCGAGCGCAGCCAGACCACCGCGGCGAGCAGCGAGACGATGCCGGTCAGCACGAAGGCCGCAGCGTAGGACCGCGATCACGAGACTGACCGTGACCAGGACCCAGACCTCGTGAGGCAGCCAGGAAGCGGCCGGTGCGCCCGTGGACGTCAGCTCCAACTCCGCGTCCACAACCCCACCCTGTCCCGATCTTGTTAGCCACACTAAGAGCAGCACAGTGCTCAATCAGTGGCGCAGGCAGGCGCATTCCCGCTCTTGCCGTACGGCAGCCCCAGTTCAGGACGCGGGGCTGAGGCCGAACGTGGTGTCGATCTCGGTGGCGAGGCTGTCAACATCGGCGGCAAACGCCTTCGTCGCGGCTCCGGAGCTTGCCGTGAGTTCCAGATCGTGCAGGTGTGTACTGAGCGCGGTGCGGCTCTGCGCGGTGATCCACGGTGCCTGCTCCAGCGCCTGGGTGAGGTCAGTGTCGGCGCGCTGCAGGGCGAGGGCGGCGCCGGCGTCGCCGCCTGTTCCCAACGACGCCGCGCCGGCTTCGACGTGCAACGACAACACGCGGAGCTGCGAAGACGTCTGCCGGGCTTGCTCGCGCACCTCCGCCACCCGGTCTGCGGGTGCCGGTGCGGTGAAGCGGTCCACGAACCCGCCCAGCACGCCACCGAGGATGAACGTCGCTGTCGCGAGGATCGCCAGTTGCCGGCGCCGCTGGGCCTGAGGCGTGTAAAGGGCCATGGTCAGATCCGCCCGACGATCACCGCGGCGGCGCCGGCGCCGACGGTGGCCGCGATCGCATCCGGGTCGGCCAGCTCCAGGATCCGGCCGCCCTGAATCACCCAGGTGGTCGGTTGCACCGTGATCGGCCCGACATTGCGGACATGCCGGGAGACCGCAGATCCAATGGTCGCCTCCAGCGGCGCCGCACCGGGCGAGCCGTCCACCGGGATCGCTTCGCCCCGGACGTCAAGGGTGGGGTCCCCGAACCGGTCGAAGAGCAGTACCCGGCCATCCAGTGAGCTCAGCCAGAACCGTCCGACCGGGTCGACCTCTTCCGAGCCGCCCGCGGCACGGGCCACGTCGATGATCGCCTCGCGGCTCAGCGGTGGCCGTCCGGGCACCACACCCGAGCCGAGCACGAGGGCTCCCACCGCCACGAGTCGGATCGCGCCGCGTTGCGTTATCTGGCTGACCTGCACCTGCAGCGAGGTCGGCGATGCCCCAGCGGCGAGGGCTTCGGCTTCCACCTCCGCGATCAGGGCGTCGACGTCGGCCCGGGTGGCCCGGGACACGGTCCGTTCCCGCTCGGCACGAACCAGCGACAGCGCATCGCCCATCGAGGAGATCACCTCGGCGCCTGGGGGTATCTGGCAGTCCAGCCCGAGGACGCCGGCCAGCGGGCGACCCAGCACGCCGGCGCCGCCACCGACGGCGATCAGGGTGGGCTGGGTGAGGCAGTGCTGCGTGGCTACCGCGGTGACGAGGTCGGCCAGCGCCTCGGTCGAGGCCTGCATCATCCGGCGGGCGAGTTCGCTGCCGGAAAGGCGCACCGCCGCCCCGGCGATATCCAGCGCCGCCGTCGCGGAGCGTCGGTGACCCGCGGCGTAGTCGCCGTCGGCAACCAGGCCGAGCGCGTTGGCGGCGCAGGTGTTGGTCAGCGCGGCCAACGTGCCGTCGGCCAGCCGCAACGCCAGGTAGTCGGCCGGGTCCCCGGGCCGCGGCGCGAGGGTTTCCGGGCGGGCTCCGGACAGCCGCCCGGGCGCCAGGAAGCACGAGTACGTGAGCCCCGCGATGTGCGCGCTGCGCGGCCCGACACCGTAGATCCTGCGCTGTCGCACCCGGAGCATCGATCCCCCGGCTACCCCAGCCACCCGCACGTCCAACGCCCGGACTGCGGTGGCCTGGCCGGCAACCCGAACGTAGGACAGCGCGGGACGACCGGCGGTGATCGCCGCGACGTTGGTGGACGTGCCGCCGACTTCGACGATCACCCCGTCACCGATGCGCAGCGCGCCGGCCACCTCGGCAACCAGCTTCGCGACCACGTCGACCACGCCCGCCGACACCCCGTCGCGGTGGTCGTGGGTGGTGGGGACCACCGCACGGCCGGCGAGCTCGCCGGTCACCGAATCGATCGCGACCGCCTTGGTGAAGGTGCCTCCTACGTCGGCGCCTACCCGGACACCCATCGCGCCTCCCGCGCCCGGCGGGGCCGCGCCCATCAGCAACCACACCGCCCCCACTGCATAGACGGCGACCAGCACCACCTGACTGACCAGCGTCTGCATGCTGGGCCAGTAACCCAGTGCCTGGGACAGGAAGATCGGCGCGCGCGGCACTCCGGACAGCGGGGTGAGGCCGATCAGATCTGCGGTCTGCAGACTTCGCACCGCGTTACCGAGAAAGGCCACCGACGTCGCCATCAACAACACCACGGCGCCCACCAGGAAAGTTTTCACCGGCAGCCGCCGACCCAGCCGGAAGATCAGGTAGGAGACGACCGCCAAGGCGGCGAGACCGGCTGCCAGCCCGACCAGGATCCACCAGCCCAGTCCCTGGCCGAATTCAACCAACGCCTGGTAGAGCAGCGCGGTTTCCAGTTCCTCCCGATACATCGCGGTGAACCCCACCAACACCAGCGCTGTGGTCGACCCGACCGATACCGCGTTGAACAGCCGGCTGCGCAGGAACTCCATCCAGCGGCGGTGCTCCAGCCGGGCGATCAGCCAGAACGAGATGTACAGCAGCACCGCGACCGCGGCGATGGCGACGACCGCCTCGAGAACCTCCCGCCCGACCGGCAGCACCGAGAGAACGAACCGCAGGATCAGGTATGTCACTGCAGTGGCCGCCAGCCCGATGCCCACACCCCACGCGATGGGCCTGCGGTACCGGGTGGCCTTCGTGGCCTCCAGATAGCCCAGCAAGGCGGTCAGCAGCAGCACTGCCTCGAGACCCTCCCGAAAGATAATCAAAAACGACTGTCCGGCCACCACGGCAACCGCGTCGAAACCGGTGTCAGTCAGTCGCCGTTCGGCGTCATCGATCAACCGTCGCAACTCGACGATATTGGTCCGCACGGCGTCGACCGGCGCGCCAGACTTGATCAGGCCGCGAATCTCCGCGAACTTCGTCTCGGCGTCGGCGGTCAGATCGGGAGCCACTACCCGAAGCGCCACCTCTACATACTCGAAGTGATTCAGGTATCCGGTCCTGGCCTGCGCGTAGGCCTGCTCGATATCTCCCTGCTTGACCAGCTCCAGAGTCTGGTCGATCGACGCGCGCACCCCGGCCAGCTGGCGGATCGCCTCCTCACGCGTGATCGCCTGCTGCTGGGCCGCGGACTGCGGTGCCGCGATCGCGGGTGCAGCGCACAGCGATGTGACGACCGGCACCAGTACGGCGAGCGCCAGCAGCAACCCGAGAAGTCGGCGTCTGATCATCCCGAGTACTTCGCCAGGTAAGGCTGCACCGCCGACGTGATGCTGGCGGAACCCTGGGCCGCCGCCGCTGCATTCCCTTCGTCGGCTGCCTTCTCCAGCACGGCGACGCCGTCCTCCATCGCGAGGTAGGTGTCCTCGTCGTTGTGCCTGACGGTGTCCTCAATCGGCTTCCATATCGGCTCGAGCTGAGCGTCAAGGCTGGCCGCCTTGGCCTTGTCAGTACCCGCGGATTCGGCGATCTGCTTGGCGATCCGTTCGATCTTGCGCATATTCGTCGCGACTTCCGCCGCCGTCGCCGGCCGCTCAGGCGCTGCGGCAACCGACGTAGCCGCCGCCGACGTGTCGCCACCACCGGAGCAGCTTGGAAGTCCAACAACGCTGATAGCCACCAGCATCAGACTTGCGCTTCGCCACCTAATGGTCAACATCGAAGCCTCCGAATGCCAAGAGTTCGTCATCCGTTTGGGTTGGATTAGGCTAGATATTTCTCTCAAAAACCTGCCAGACATCACCTAACGAAGGGAAGGTTAGGCTGCACAATCACCTACTTGGCGGGATTTTCCGAGCTTCAGATCGCATGCTGACGTTTGCTGGCTACGTTGCGTAGCTCTCAACGGCTCAACCGCGCGGCTCTGCGACCAACCAGGACAGGTATTCAGCGCTGTCGCCGGTGATCGGGGTCGCGACGACCTCGGGCAGGTCGTAGCCATGGTTGGCCTTGATGCGCCGCACATGATCAGCCAGCATGCCCCAATCGTACGAGGCTGCCGCCGAGCCGCAGCTGTCGCAGCGCGACGCGGAACCGGTCTACCTTATACATACGTTTGTCTAAACTCGTAGTATCGTCGTCGCGGGGGTCGGGCGGTGGAGGTCACGATGGCGCTACGACGCAGGATCCGGTGGGTGGTCCGGCACGGGTTGATCAGGCGGACGGTGCAACGCCAGGTGCGCTCCGGTGACCTGAGTTCGCGGCTGATGATCGACCCGGCGATCCGCGAGGATCCTTTCCCGTACTACGACGAGCTGCGCTCGCAGGGTCGAATCGTCACGAGCGGACTCGCGATGATGTCCGCGCACCACGACGTCTGCCTGGCCGTGCTACGGAGCCCGGACTTCGGCCAGATGCGGTTGGACCTGCGCCCCGGGATCCTCAAGTTGGGCATGAAGATCGGTGGTCGCTCGGTGCTGGGGCCGATCGAACCACCATCTATGCTGGTGACCGACCCGCCCCAGCACACCCGCTACCGCAAGCTGGTAACCCGGGCGTTCAGCGCGCGGGCCATCACGGCCATGCGTCCCCGCGTCGAGGAGATCGCCGAGGATCTGCTCGACGCGGTCGCCCGGGCGGCGCCCGCTGGCTCGACCGTAGATCTGGTGGAGCGCTACGCCAGCCTGCTGCCGGCCACCGTGATCGCCGAGATGCTCGGCGCGCCGGTCACGATGAGTCGCCAGTTCCTCGACTGGGGGGCGGGCGCGGCGCTGTCTCTGGACATCGGATTGAGCTACCGGGATTTCCGCCGCTCCGAACTCGACATAGCTGCACTGCACCAATGGATGCTCGGCCACTTCGCCGACGTTCGTCGCGCCCGCCGGGACGACGTACTCAGCACCCTGGTGTCAGCCCACGACCAGGGCAATCTGACCATTGACGAGCTGAGCAGCATCGCGATGCTGTTGCTCGCCGCCGGTTTCGAGACCACGGTCAACCTGCTGGGCCACGGCGCCGTCCTGCTGATGCGCCACCCCGAGCAATTGGCCGTACTGCGAGCCCAACCGCAGCGGTGGGCCGGCGCCGTTGAGGAGATCCTGCGCCACGAGTCGCCCGTGCAGCGCACCGGCCGCGTCGCGCTACGGGACACCGAGGTGGCCGGCCGTCCGGTCAAGGCCGGCTCATTGATCATCCTGCTGCTGGGCGGTGCGAACCGGGATCCCGGGATCTTCCCGGATCCCCACCGGTTCGACGTCCAACGTCCCGAGGCAGACCAGAACGTGGCGTTCTCCAGCGGAACCCACTACTGCATCGGCGCCGCCCTGGCCCGCATGGAAGGCGAAGTCGGTCTACAGACCCTGTTCCGCCGGTTCCCCGATCTCGCGCTCGCCGACACCCCACACCGACGCCCCACCCGGGTCCTCCGCGGCTACGACGAGATCCCAGTCCGGCTCACCAGCTCCGCGGCGCCAGGCAGGTCAGTTCAGGCGAGCGCGACGAGCCGCAGCCGCGACGTCCCGTAGGCTGTCCGCGAAATCGACGCAACGGCTGACACCGAGCGGCCACGGCACCGGCTCGCAAGACTGCGGCACTCGGGAAACCAACTCGCCGCCGGTCGCTCGTTAACCAGAGCGGAACAACCAGATACCGAGTTCCTGACAGTGGCACCGATGAGATCCGCTGACGGTGATGATGCTGCTAAGGCTAGGCTCCGCGCATGGGCTTCGCTGATACGGAACGGAACAGGGCGGCCGTGCATGAAGCGGGGCATGCCCTCCTAGCCTCCTATCGAGGGCTTGCCGTCGCCATCATTGAGCTGCACCGCAACGACGGTGCGGGCACCATGCGGCTGCGCGAAACACCATCAGAACTCGACCGGGTATGGGTTTTGTATGGCGGTCCATTCGCGGAAAAAGTGGTCTTCAGAACATGGGGGGCTACCGTTACACCGCCTGAACTTGATGAGTTACTGGTGGCGCATGGCCTATGTCGCCAAATGGGGATTACCGATACCATCGAGATCAGAGATCAAGTCGAAAGCTATCTCCGGGATCAGCAGGTACGGCTTGAGCTCGTCGCAGTCCGGCTGTTGGAAACCGATGCGGTGCAAGGCGCTGAGCTTGATGAGCTGCTTCGCGAAGCGCTTCAGCTGAGCCCAACCTGACAAGCTTGGTCTCAGCTGAGATAGGGAAGATTTCTTTGGGCTCAAACGGTCGTAGCGACAGGCCATTATCTAATGGCGCCGCCATCCGGCCACACCGCTCGCCACCTCGCGGAGGAAGACGTCCGCGTCCACCGGACCATGCCCGTGAACCCGGTGAGCAGCTTACGGATTCGCTTAGGATCCCCGCCTGCGCCGTCGCCGAGCTTGCACAAGGCTCCTGATCCGCGGAGGTGTGGCCGATGCGGTCGAGCAGCACCTTCACCTCGGACTCGTGGGACGAAGCCATCAATGTGAGGCCTACCCAGCAGCGAACTTGCCTTAATCCGACCGCGCTCACAGCGGCCGAAAGAGTGCGTTCTGAGCGACCACCTGCTAGAGGAGCGCAAGTTCGATACTGGGCTGAAGCCGTCACTCATCAAGTGCTCATCACGGTGAGCATGTCGCGCGATCGACGCCACTGCGTAGTTGGGGGCGTTGGCCATCTCGCCGATCTCGTCGTAGCGTTCGGTGCTCACCCCGGCGGTGAGGTCCTGGCCTACCCATCGCTCGCAGGCCAGCCAGCATGGTCGGGTCGGTGGAACGGCTCCAGCAGGAGGCGGACCGGGCCGCTGTCGACGAGCCATACGGCGGCATCGCCCGCCGCGTCGGCGCGCTGTTCCCGGCCGGGCAGGTGACGGTGTCGTGCGCCAGGTCGATGTCGAAGCGGTCCTTGGCGAACAACCCACCGGCGTTAGCCGGCTGCTGGGTCTTGCACTTCGACTCGATCCCGTTCTGCTCGAGACGGTCGTGCAACGCCCCGGTGCCGTAGGCGTTGTCGCCGTAGACACTCGCGCTGTCCTCACCGTCATGTCATTGCCGACGCCGTCAACCTGACTGGTCTGCGCATCGGCAGCCTCGATGTCGGCCTGCTCGATGTCGGCGGTGGGTTCGTCGAGCAAGTCGCTGATCAGGTCTTCGGCGACGCTGGCGTCTCCGGCGTTGCCCGGGCTGACCGTGGTGGCGGTAATGATCTCACTGTCGGGGTCGATGCCGAGGTGACCTTTGTAGCCGTCGAACCCGTGTGCGACGGTCTTGCGTCCGTGCCGGGCCTGCGAGTCCACGGTGGAGATCACCCGATCCCTCGCGACGCGGCGCGCGATCCGGAGCACCCCCACCTCATCTTGTTCGAGGTCCTGGCCGAGCACCGTGGCCAGCAACGCCATTGCCTGGGCCACCGGCTCGCACAACACGCGACCATCCAGCACCGCGAGCAGCGCCCCGCCGTCTCGGGCCAGCACGTCGACCAGCGCGTTCCGCGCCTGTGGATCGTCGTAGTCACACACCGGTTTGCCGGCCGCGGCGTAGTCGTCATCGCGAGTCAGCACCGCCCGCAACTCGCATTCCCGGTCGTTGTCGGCGACCTTGAGCAGCCCCCAGATCGCCGAGCGGATCAACGTGACCGTGTCCATCGTCGCGACCGCGTCATACAACGGCGTCGAGTCCAGCACTCGCCGGCGCCCGACCAGCCCGGCGGACTTAGCCACCTCCAGCACCGTGTCGAAGATCCGGTTCGGCGCCTGCGAGGCGGCCAGCCTCGCCCGCATGTCGACCAGCACCGTGTGCACGAAGCCCGGGTAGTCGAAATCCAGCCCGCCCGCGGCGTACTTCCACCGCGCGTCGAAGCAGAAGCGGTCCACCGCCTCCCGATCACTGCAACCCTCGATGCGCTGCAACACCATCACCACCGCCACGATCACCGGCGGCACCGAACGCCGCCCGACGTCGGTGAACAAGTCCGCGAACATCTCATCCGGGAACAGGCGGTGGCACTCCCCATGCAGCAGCCCGTAGATCGACCCCGGCGCGACCCGGCCCTCGCACAACCCGGCCGTGGACCGGAACAAGTCCGCCTGCCTCGGCGTCTGCCCCAACGTCACGAACTACTCCCCGACCCAAGCCCCTACACCATAGGAACATCCTCGCGGAGAGATCAACAAAGCCCGGGACCGCCCGCGGCGAAAAGCACCAGCCACCCAGTGCGGCGCCGCCTCGGACCGCCTAGGTGGGTGATGGGCCTGGTAGGGACGGTGGCGGTGGGTTCACGCTCGTGACCGTAGGCATGGTTGCGGGGAGGTGACCAGGGTGTCGCGGTCGGTGGGTTCGCGTGTGGTGACGGTCAACGACGTGCTGGACGGGCACACGGGGTTGGACCTGTCGTGTCTGGATCGGTTGTACCTGTCTGGGCTGCCTTGTTTTTTCCGGACTGTTGTTTAATTGCTATCTTATGCTGCGGACTGCCGGTTCAGGTACTCGTTGTAGACTTCTTGCGGGGTCTGGTAGCCG
>JBOHFC010000359.1:0-2970 GCA_050701375.1 Pseudonocardiaceae bacterium | reverse complement strand
CCCGGGTGTTCGAACACGATGTCGGGGTCGTCACCGCCGGTCAGCTCGCGGATCTTGGAGCCGAACCGCTTCCACTCCTTCGGATCCTGGTTGTGCTCGTCACGCCAGAACTTGTAACCCTCAGCGTTGCGGTCGATGACCAGCTCAGCGCCCATCCGCCGGCAGATCTCGGCCTTCTCGGGGCTGGAGACCACGCAGACCGGGATACCGCCGCCGCCCAACGCCATCTGGGTGGCATAAGAGCCCAGCCCGCCCGACGCGCCCCAGATGAGCACAGTGTCGCCCTGTTTGAGGTCCGCGCCGTTGCGGGAAACCAGCTGCCGGTACGCGGTGGAGTTGACCAGGCCGGGGCTCGCCGCCTCCTCCCAGGTGAGGTGCGCCGGCGTGGGCATCAGCTGGTTGGACTTGACCAGTGCGAGCTCGGCAAGGCCCCCGAAGTTCGTCTCGAAACCCCAGATACGTTGCTCGGGGTCGAGCATCGTGTCGTTATGCCCGTCAGGATGCTCCAGCTCGACGGACAGGCAGTGCGCCACCACCTCATCGCCCGGCCGCCAGGCGTTGACCCCTGCGCCGGTGCGCAGCACCACGCCGGCGAGGTCAGACCCGACCACGTGGTAGGGCAGGTCGTGCCGGGAGGCCAATGGGGAGGTGCGGCCGTAACGCTTGAGGAATCCGAAGGTGGGCAACGGTTCGAAGATCGAGGTCCAGACGGTGTTGTAGTTGATCGCGCTGGCCATCACCGCGACCAGCGCCTCGCCCGGCCCCAGTTCCGGCACCGGTACCTCGTCCAGGTGCAAGGACAGCCGAGGGTCCTTGTCCCGGCTGGGCACTTCGGCGAACATGTCGGCCTCATCAGCGTGGACCGTGATTCCCCGGTAGCTTTCCGGTACCGGCAATGAGCTGATGGCTTCGACGTCGTCGCTGAGAATGGCATCGAGGATCTTCTGCACTGTCGTCCCTTCGCTTTGCCCGCTTCCCGTTTCGGGTCTAGCCGGCTACGCCTGAGGGTAGGTGATAACTATATCAATCTCTACAGTGCCGACTGGGTTGAGTCGGGGCCGATCGGGGCTCCAAGTGATGTATGATGTGGTGTATGCGCCGGACCAATATCTATCTCACCGACGAGCAGCGGGCTGCCCTTGCGGCCCGCGCCGCCGCGGAAGGCACCTCGGCGGCCGAGCTGGTCCGTCGCCTCATCGACCAGGTACTGGTGGGGCCGGGCGACGATGTCACCGACGACCTGGCCGCGATCGAAGCGTCCTTCGGAGTGTTGCGGCGCGACGAGATGGACATCGACGTCGACCGCGCCGATGGTCAGCGCGGCGTGCACCTGCGGCGGATCAGCCAACTGTGATACTTGTCGACACCGACGTACTCATCGCGAACCTGCGTGGGCTCGACGCCGCGCGGGACTGGCTGAGCCACACTCGCATCCAGACCGGCCGGCTTGCGGTCAGTGTCGTCACCAACGCCGAAATCGTCGGCGGTATGCGTTCTCCAGAACGGCGCGAGGTCACTAGGCTGCTCAACTCACTGCGGCCGCTACCCGTGACCGATATCATCGCGCACCGTGCGGGGGAACTTCGCCGACGCTACCGTCGCTCGCACGTCGCGATCGGGCTGGTTGACTATCTGATCGCGGCGACCGCTCTCGTTCATGGGCTCGATCTCGCCACGCTCAACATCAAGCACTTTCCGATGTTCGCGGACCTACAACTACCCTTCCCGCCGCCGCTCTCCGACGAGGGGTGAGCTCGAGGGCCCGACAGCAAGGTTGTGAGGGGTTCGCTGCGGGCGAGACTAGTGCTCTGCTGCGGCCGGTTCCACCAGCTCGACCAGCACGCCGCCGGCGTCCTTGGGGTGCACGAAGTTGATCCGGGAACCGGCGGTGCCACGGCGGGCCGACTCGTACAGCAACCGCACGCCGGCGGCGCGCAGCGCCGCCATAGCCGATTCGATGTCGGTGACCCGGTAGGCCAGCTGCTGCAGGCCAGGTCCGCTTCGGCCCAGGAACTTGGCGATGGTGGAGTTCGGGCCCAGCGGGGCGAGTAGCTGCACCGCGGCGCCGGTGCCGGGGTCGCCGGGGGCCCGCAGCATGCCTTCGCGAACGCCCTGCTCCTCGTTGATCTCCTCGTGGACCAGTTCCAACCCGAGCATGGTGCGATGAAACTCAACGGCCGCATCGAAGTCGGGCACCGCGATGCCCACGTGGTCGATGGCCGTGACGAACGACTGGAGTTGCTCCATGAAATGGAGCGTACGGCTGGATGGGGTGTGCTCTTCGTCATCGCGTGCGGGAGCGGTCGCGCGCGGTAGGGTCGAAGGACAGCCCTGATGAACGCCTCTGATCAGGCCATTCACCCCGGAGGTGGCGCCCATGACCGGTTCCGTCATTGTGGCCGGAGCCCGCACCCCGATGGGTCGGTTGCTCGGTCAGCTCAAGGACTTCTCGGCCGCTCAGCTGGGCGGTTTCGCCATCAAGGCCGCGCTCGAACGCGCTGGCGTGGTGCCCGAGCAGGTGCAATACGTGATCATGGGTCAGGTGTTGACGGCCGGTGCCGGCCAGATTCCGGCACGTCAGGCGGCAGTCAATGCCGGCATCGGGATGGATGTGCCGGCCCTGACGATCAACAAGGTGTGCCTGTCCGGGCTGAACGCGATCGCGATGGCCGATCAGCTGATCCGGGCCGGTGAGTTCGACATCATCGTGGCCGGCGGGCAGGAGTCGATGACCCAGGCGCCGCACCTGTTGGCAAAGTCACGTGCCGGATTCAAGTACGGCGACGTCACCATGATCGACCACATGGCCTACGACGGCCTGCATGATGCTTTCGACCAGGTGTCGATGGGTGCCTCCACCGAGAAGCACAATGGGCGCCACCAGCTGACCCGGGCTGAGCAGGACGACTTCGCTGCGCAATCGCACCAGCGAGCCGGTCGCGCGGTGGTCAGCGGCCTGTTCGCCGAGGA
>JBOHFC010000358.1:0-6081 GCA_050701375.1 Pseudonocardiaceae bacterium | reverse complement strand
GGCCTGGATCCCGCGGCGAGCCGGTGAGCTGGGTGCGCTGGAGGCCGGCGCGGCACCGACGCTGCTGCCCGGCGGCCGGCCGGTCACCGACCCGGTAGCCCGCGCGGAGGTGGAGAGCGCCTGGGGTGTGCCGCTGTCGGGCCAGCCGGGGCGTGACACCGAAGGCATCATCGCCGCTGCCGCCGCCGGGCAGCTGGGCGGGCTGGTCATCGGCGGTGTGGACCCCGCAGACCTGCCGGATCCGCGGCTGGCCGAACAGGCGCTGAGCCGGGCCCGGTTCGTGGTGAGCCTGGAGATGCGGCCTTCGGCGGTGACCAGGGCGGCTGACGTCGTGCTGCCGGTCGCGTCCGCGCTCGAGAAGGCGGGCAGCTACCTGGACTGGGAGGGTCGACGCCGGGAGTTCGGCACCACGGTCAGCTCGGGGATCGGTCCGGCCCGGGGGGGCGGCGCGACCATGCCGGACTGCCGGGTACTGGACAGCCTGGCCGTCGAGATGGACTTCGATCTGTTCACCCAGACCCCGACCACGGCGTGGGCAGGGTTCGCCGCGCTGGGTAGGTATACCGGATCCCGGGCGGAGTCCCCGCAGGTGGCAGCTGCGCCCGTCGCTGAGCTCGGCGAGGGCAAGGCGTTGCTGGCCACCTGGCGGCGGCTGCTGGACAACGGGTCGATGCAGCACGGCGAGCCCCATCTGGCCGGCACCGCACGGACTTCCGTCGCGTTGATGTCCGCGGCTACCTCAACCGAGTTCGGGGTGCACATCGGTGGCCGGGTCACGGTGTCCACCGAGCGGGGATCGCTGACCCTGCCGGCCGCGATCGCTGACCTGCCCCCGGGCGTGGTGTGGGTACCGGGAAACTCCGGACCCGGTACCGTCCGGAGCAGCCTCGCCGCCGGCCACGGCGCCGTGGTCACTGTGCGCAGCGGCAACGGCGCTGTGTCCAGCACGGCAGGGGCGTCCGGCACGGCAGGGGCGGCCACAACGGCGCGGGGAGGTAGGTCATGACGCCCACCGAAGCACTGCTCGCCGACGACCCACTGTGGTTGATCATTCTGAAGGTCGTCGTGATCTTCGTGTTCCTGATGGTTATGACGTTGTTCATGATCTGGTTTGAGCGCCGGGTGGTCGGGCGCATGCAGCAGCGGCCGGGGCCCAACCGGGTCGGGCCCTTCGGGTTGCTCCAGTCCCTGGCCGACGGGCTGAAACTGGCGTTCAAAGAGGACATCATGCCGGCGATGGCGGACCGGGGGGTGTTCATCCTGGCCCCGATCATCTCCGCGATCACGGCGTTCACAGCGTTCTCCGTGATCCCGATCGGTGGTGAAGTCTCGATCTTCGGTGAGCACACCGTCCTGCAGATCACCGATCTGCCGGTCGGGGTGCTGGTGGTGCTGGCCTGCTCGTCGCTGGGTGTCTATGGGATCGTGCTGTCCGGTTGGGCGTCGGGCTCGCCCTACCCGCTGCTGGGCTCACTTCGATCGGCCGCCCAGGTGATCTCCTACGAGATCGCGCTCGGGATGTCGATCGTCGCGGTGATCCTGTACTCGGGTTCGCTGTCCACCGCGGACATCGTGGCCGCCCAGGCGAACCAGTGGTGGTTCGTGTTCCTGCTGTTCCCCAGCTTCGCGGTGTTCTGCATGGCGATGGTGGGTGAGACCAACCGCGCGCCCTTCGACCTGCCTGAGGCGGAGTCGGAGCTGGTCGGTGGTTTCCACACTGAGTACTCATCGCTGAAGTTCGCGCTGTTCTTCCTCGCCGAGTACGTCAACATGGTCACCGTCTCGGCCATGGCTACCACGCTGTTCCTCGGCGGCTGGCATGCCCCCTGGCCGCTGGGCGGCGGGGTGTTGGACCGCGGCTGGTGGGGCCCAGTGTGGTTCATCGGCAAGCTGCTCGCGTTCCTTTTCGTGTTCGTCTGGCTGCGCGGCACCCTGCCCCGGATGCGTTACGACCAGTTCATGGCGCTGGGCTGGAAGGTGCTGGTGCCGGGCAGCCTGGTGTGGATCGTGCTGGTCTCCGGCGCGCGGGCGCTGCGGGGTTCTGCCGTGACGCCTGGCGAGATCCTCATTGTGGGCGGCTTCGTGTTGGTCATCCTGCTGGTCGTCGCCTTCCTGCTGCCCCAGCGGCAACCGGAGGAACGCACCCACCAGGTGCAGACTGCGGGCTCGGACTACCCGCTCCCACCGCTGGACCTGGTGGTGCCGACGGCGCCGCCCCGGCGCGCCGCAGTCGGCGCGGGCGTGTCGGGCGCTGCCGCGTCGAGCCCTGATGGCTCGACCAATGGCGGCCAGCCGGCTAGGCAGGAGGAAGACCATGGGACTACTTGATCCGGTCAAGGGCTTCGGCGTCACCTTCTCGACGATGTTCAAAAAGGTTGTGACCGAGGAGTACCCCGAGGTCAAAAAGATCACCGCACCGCGCTATCACGGCCGTCACCAGCTCAACCGGCACCCGGACGGGCTGGAGAAATGCGTGGGTTGCGAGCTGTGCGCCTGGGCTTGCCCGGCGGACGCGATCTATGTCGAGGGCGGGGACAACACCGAGGAAGCCCGCTACTCCCCGGGGGAGCGCTACGGCGAGATCTACCAGATCAATTACTTGCGGTGCATCGGCTGCGGCTTGTGCGTCGAGGCGTGCCCGACCCGCTCGTTGACCATGACCAACGAGTACGAGGTGGCCGACGACAACCGCCAGGACCTCATCTACACCAAAGAGGATCTGCTGGCACCGCTGCTGGCCGGGATGGAGCAGCCCCCGCACCCGATGCGGCTGGGTGATTCCGAGCAGGACTACTACGTGCAGGGTCCGAGCCTGGAGCGCCGAGCGGGTGCGGTGGGAGAGGAGCACCGGTGACCGGGGGCACTGTCAGCATCGGGGAGGCGATCGCGTTCTGGATCCTGGGCCCGCTCGCGCTGGCCGGTGGTCTGGCCCTGGTGTTCGCCCGCAAAGCGGTTCATTCGGCACTGTGGCTGGCCCAGACGATGCTGTGCCTGGGTGCGCTGTACATGGTCCAACAGGCGCCGTTCCTGGGTTTCGTGCAGATCATCGTCTATACCGGCGCGATCGTGATGCTGTTCCTGTTCGTGGTGATGCTGGTGGGCAACGAAAGTGTCGATTCGGTGATCGAGGTGCTGCGCGGTCAGCGGGTCGCGGCGGCTCTGGCCGGGATCGGGCTGGCCGTGCTGCTGGTGTCGATGCTGGGTCGGGCCTTCGCCGGGGTCACCGCGGTCGGCCTGGTGAAGGTCAACACCACCGGTGGTGGCAACGTTGCCAATCTCGGCCGCCTTCTCTACACCGACTACCTGTTTCCCTTCGAGCTCACCTCGGCGCTGCTGATGACCGCCGCCGTCGGCGCGATGGTGTTCACCTTCACCGAGCGCACCAAGGAAGGCAGGTTGACCCAGCGCGAGCGGGTGCAGGCCCGGATCCGGGGTGGGCGTCCCTCCCCGCTGCCGGGTCCGGGAGTGTTCGCCACCATGAACTCGGTAGCCACCCCCGCGCTGCTGCCGGACGGATCGGTGGCCACCGAGTCGCGGTCCGAACTGCTCGAGTCCACCGACCGTGATCGTCTGGACGCCGGTGTCCGCAGCGTTGTCAGCGCCGGTGCGGACCCGGACGCCCGCGCCCTGCGTGGGCCGGTGTCACCGACGGCTGCCGACCAGGAGGAGGGGCAGGAGTGATGACCCCGTCGTACTACCTGCTGCTGTCGGCGCTGCTGTTCACCGTCGGTGCCGTCGGTGTGCTGGTGCGCCGCAACGCGGTGGTGGTGTTCATGTGCATCGAGCTCATGCTCAACGCGGTGAACCTGACCCTGATCACCTTCTCCAGGATCAACGGCACCCTGGACGGTCAGATCATGGCGTTCTTCGTCATGGTGGTCGCCGCCGCCGAGGTGGTGGTCGGGTTGGCCATCATCATGGCGATCTTCAAGACGCGCCGCTCGGCCTCGGTCGACGACGCGAACCTGCTGAAGTACTGAGCGGATGACGACCTACCCAGAGCTACCCAGAGCAGTCGCGACCTTTGGTAGTCGGTATCCCGATCGCGTGGGGAACTTTCGTGTCAGGTTTGTCGGGGAGTGCCCAGCCGGTAGCGTCCATCTGTCACGTCCGAGTGCCGCCTATCGCGTGAGGCGCCGGGATATCGAGGAAGTGCTATGGGGGAGCCGCGCAGTCACAAGCAGCAGCGTGAGCAGTTGGTGTGTTCGCTGCGGGCCGAGGGCAGGTCGAGGGTGGAAGTCGCCGAGGCGCTGCGGCGGCGCTACCGGTTCAATGCCCGGGTAGCGCTGCGCTACGCCCACGGCTGGAGTCAGCGCCAGGCCGCTGATGAGTGGAATCAACGCTGGCCCGATGAGCTGAAGACGTTCAAGGCTTTCTCGTATTGGGAACAGTGGCCGAGCAGTACGGGGCATGCGCCTTCTTTTGACAACCTCAGCAAGCTGGCAGAGCTCTATGAGTGCGCCGTCACTGACTTGCTCGTTGATCTGCCTGATTTTCGGCATCGCGATACCATTAGTAGGCGGACACCAGCCCTGGCGATACCGAAACCTGATGCCGAACTTGTCGTGCCAAGCGATTTCTCAGTGTGGGAGATGGCCACTGGTCTTGCGCTGCCGGACACCTTTGTCGCGATGCTCATGGAGTACCTCGGATCACTGGCGACGTCTGATCACGGGGCGCGCACCACGCCTCGTGACCGCGACCACGCGTACCATCAGCTTGTCCAGTTCCTCCGCAGTTGGGCGCACACCATGGACCGTCGCGACGCGCTGCGCGTCCTGGTCTGGGCCGCGAGCGTCGCGTCCGTGCTCCCGGCCACCACCGGTGACGAGAGTGATCGGGTAGCGTCGGTGCTCAGCGCGTCGAGCCGGGTCGCTGCGCAGACCATCGAACACATCGACGCGGTGCTGTGGCACTGCCGGCAGCAGGATCACGCACTGGGCCCGCAGGCCGTCCTCACCACCGTCCTGGCCCAGCGCGACCTGACTCGCGCACTGCTACCCGATTGCCCGGCCGCCCTGCGGCCGCGGCTGCTCTCCACGCTGAGCGAAGCCTCACGCCAGGCAGGGTGGCTGTCGTTCGACTCGGAGCAGTTCGACCACGCCGGGTACTACTACGAAGATGCCCGCGCGCTGGCCCACGAGGCGGAGAACACCGGGCTGGGTGCGTTTGTGCTGTGCGAGATGAGCCACCAGGCGACCTGGCGGGGCACACCGCGCATCGGCATCGACCACGCCGTGGCGGCCAGCCAGTGGGCCGATCGCAGCGGTGACCTGCGGTTGCGCGCCTACACCGCCGACGTGGCCGCGCGGGCCTACGCCGCCGACGGGCAACGAGACGCCTGCTTGACCGCCCTCGGCGCCGCCCACACCGTGCTCACCACCGCAGATGACCAAGCCCCGAGCTACAGCACGTATGACGAAGCGATACATATCTCGATCCGTGGCGGGTGTCACCTTAAACTCGGCGAGGCTGATCGCGCTGTTTCCTATGCACAGCAGTCCCTCAAGACCCTGGACCGATCATTCGCTCGTGACGTGGCTATGACTATCGTCGACCTCGGTGAGGCGTATGTGCTGTGCAATGAGATCGACGAAGCGGCACGGCTTATTGGTGATGCTGGACAGATCGCCGCGGGCAACAGTTCCGTTCGGCTGGCCGGGCGGTTGGAACAGGCCCGCGGCGGTATGCAGCCCTGGCGGCACACCGCCGCCGTCCGCACGCTCGACAACCGTTTAGCGACTTATGGGTTGGTGTGACAGGGGAACAGCTTCGGTGACGCCAGGTGTGGCGCGCACTGGTGTCAGTCGGGCGGTAATGTCGCGATTCCTCGGCACCGCGTACCGGAGAAGTAGTCAGCGAACCACAACGTCCAAGGAAGAGGGAATCATCCCGTGACTGAAGTGACCACCGAACCGGCTGATGCCACGGCTAAGTGGTCGGCACCGGAAGTCCGTCGGGGGTGACCTGACCGCGGGTCGAGTGGGTCTCATGTCGTGAACTCGACAGCACCGACGTTTCCTGCTTGCCGAAAGGTCCGTGCTGTCGAGTTCATGACGTGCACGATCGCTGTGCGGGTAG
>JBOHFC010000357.1:0-4902 GCA_050701375.1 Pseudonocardiaceae bacterium | reverse complement strand
GCGGCCGCGGTAGGCCAGCACCCGGGCCTCCTCGGCAACCATCGGACGGGGACCCTCCCGGCCCGGCAGGGTCAGGTGCAGGCGAAACCGCACCAGCAGCAGGGTGGTGCGCCGGGGCACCGCGTCGGTCCGCAGCACCCCGCACCGCCGGGCCGGTCGCGGGCCTGGCGTCTTGGGATCGAGCGCGCTGTCCAGCACGTACCGGGCCACGGCGCGGACACTCGGGTCGGTGCGATCCAGATGGGCGTGGCGGCGCGGCGCGGGCAGCTCGCGGCGAAACGGCAGCGGTTGTGCATGCCCCGGCGCCAGCGCACCGCGCAATCCCTGCGGCAGCGTGGCGGTGACGGCCTCAAAACCGCCCGGGCGGTCAGCGAGCGAGGAGCCGAGCGCATCCAGGGCTTCGCGGGTGAACTCCTCGACCTGCGGTCCGGTGCCCAGGCTGGCGCGGATCTCGGCCAGCTCGCGGGCCACCTCGTCGGGCTTGATCCCGGTCTGGGCGAACTTGGTGAGCGCGGCGTTCTCCCGCTCGGCGTGGCTGTCCCACTCCCGGTGCAGGTCGGCGCGCCGGGACCGGATCAACTCGTCCATCCCCTCCAGCACCGGCTGATCGGCCTGCGGCTTGGCGAGCAGCTCTTCCATCACCGCTTCGACCACATGGTTGGCTGAGTCAGGCACTGGCACGCTGATGCCCAGCTGCTTGCGGATCGCCTCGTGCTTGCGCAGCAGCACCCGCATGACGATCTCGTCGATCTGATTGTCCGCCCCGACGATCGTCACGGCACGCACGACGTCCCGAGGCTGGCCGAACCGGTCGACCCGGCCTTCACGCTGCTCGTGGCGCGTGGGGTTCCAGGCCAGGTCGTAGTGCACGACAGCCTGGAAGTGCTGCTGCAGGTTGACGCCCTCGGAGAGACAGTCCGTGGCGATCAGCACGTGCCGGCCGTCGGTGTCGGTCAGGTCGGCGATCCGGGATTCCCGATCGGTGGGCGGCAGCGCGCCGGTCACGCATTCGACGGTGGCGCTGCGGCCCAACGAGATCCGCAGATGCTCGGCGAGGTACTCCGCCGTGTCGATGAACCGGCAGAAGACCACCGGATCGTCCCCCTCGGCCAGCAGCCCCTGCACGACGCTGTCCAGCATCGCCAGCTTCGCGTCCGGCTCGCCCGCGAGGTTGTCGGCGCGCCGGGCCAACTCCAGCAACCGGCGCCGTTCCGGGCTTGTACCTTCGGGGGCGTCGTCGGCGCCGGGCACGACGTCGAGCGCCTCCGCGGCCTCAGCCTCCGCGAGGTCGAGCACCGTGGCACGGCCGAGGGTGTCGGCCTCCTCCATGGTCTGCGCGTCGACGGTCCTCGCCCGGGTGCGCAGAGTCGCCGCCGCGGCCCTGGGAGATGACGCGAGTGCCCGCAGCAGCCCGAGTGCCGACCAGTACCGCACCCGCTGCCGCAGCTGCCCGCCTGAACTGTCCCGCACGGTTTCCCGCGCGTAAGAGAGCACCGAGTCGAAGAGCTTCCGGTAGTCGTCGGTGAGGTAGTAGCGCTGCTCTTGGATCAGCCGGTCGGACGGGAAGGCGGTCTCCTGCTCCAGGAACTTGCGGATGTGGCTGCGCCGGCGCTGGATCATGTGCCGCGCCAGCCGCTCGCGCCCCTTCACGGCGGAGAGATCGAGGGTGGCCAGTTCGGGATCGAGGAGGCCGATCAGGTTGCGGAAGCCCTCCTCCTTGCCGCTGTGCGGAGTGGCCGTCACCAGCAGAAGATGCCGCTGGGTGTCCGCGGCGAGCTTGCGCACCAGCTCATAGCGCAGCGTGCGGCTGCGGCTGCTCGACCCATCGGCCACGCAGCCATGCGCCTCGTCGACGATGACCAGGTCGGGACAGCCATGGATGAACAGGTCTCGGTGCCTTGGGGACTTGATGAAGTCGGTCGAGACGACCGTGTACGGGTACCGGTCGAAGATCCACTCATCGTCGAACAGGCCCCGCTCCAACTTTTTGACGGTGCTGGAGAGCACCAGTTCCGCGTCGATCCGGAACTTGCTGGCCAGCTCTCCCTGCCACTGCTCGGCCAGTGCCGGGCTGCAGAGCACGGCGAGCCGGCTCGCGCTGCCCTGCGCCAGCAGCTCGGTGGCGATGAGCGAAGCCTCGATCGTCTTGCCGATGCCGACGTCGTCGGCGATCAGCAGCCGGACCGTCTCCTGGCGCAGCGCCATGAGCAGCGGCACCAGCTGGTAGGGCCGCGGCTCCACCGCGAGACCGGCCAACGACCGGAACGGTCCGGCGGTGCTGCGGAAGCCGATCTGCAGGGCCGTGCGGAGCAGCCCGGCGCTCACCGCGTTCCCGGCGTCCTGCGCCTGCGGGGACGGGAACTGCGCGTGGCTGACCTGCTCGATGCCGGTGAGGATGCCGGCGATCTCGTCGTCACCCCCGCCGAGCGGACGCACCACCAGCAGCTCGGGATCCGAACCGGGTAGCACGACCCACTCGCGACCACGCGCGTGCACCAACGACCCTGCAGCGAAAGATGCTGCCCCGATTGACCCTGCCCCGACTGACTCCGTGCCGATTGACCCCGGGGTCACGTGGTTCACTGACCGGCCCTTCGACTGATTCCGAACACGCTCGGGTACTTCTGAGCGATCTTCGAGTACATCGCGCCGTACGGAATCCGTATTACGCTCCAGCCCGCATCGCGAAGATCATCCGCAGCGTCCTCGTCGCGGCCGGCCTCGTCAGTATTGTCCGAGCCGTCCACGAAGACTCCGACGGGTCCGGTCGGGGTGCGGTACACCAGGTCGGGGCGGGCACTCAGTTCGGAAAGGCCAGCAATGTCAGGGCCTAGCTCGTCCGGGCAGCGGTACTCCATCTCCGCCAGCCACCGCACGAAGGCGGTGCACGGGCCGTCCGGCATGACGTCGATGGAGTCCCAGGCGTCTTCAGAGCTGGAGTGCGGACCGCTGCGGGTGGTCTGCGCCGTAGCGCAGGCCAGCAGCAGGTCACGAGCCAGATGCCGGTCGATCAGCAGGTGGTTGCCCTGGTTGCGGTATGACAGCAGGCAGTCGTAGCAAGCGCGGGCGCAGCGCTCCCCAGCCCGGTCGTCCAGAATCCCGCCCAGGTCCTTGCCGGTGGCCGGGTCAAAGTGACAGATTTCCAGCGCCCGGCGGGCGGCCCGGGCCAGGCCGTTCTCTTGCGCATCGACTAGGCGGCGAAGCACGCCGGCGCCCCCCTCGGCGCTCTCGATGAACAGCGCCCGGCCGAGCTGACCATCGTCCGGCAGGAGCTCGCAGGACAGCTCGCTGTCCTCCAGTTGGAACTCCGCCTCAATCCCGCGTTCCAGCGCGTGCATGACGCTCAGCGCGGTCTGCTCGTCGACCGGCCCGCGAGCGAACCGAGTAATCAAGATGTTGCGGCGGTCCTCGACATAGGGGATGACCTTCTGCTTGCGCTGCACCGTTGCGGCATCGTCGAGTTCTGTTGTGTCGGGGGTGGCGTCAAGGGCCTGGCGCTCCGACAGCCAGTAGCCGGTCTGCACATTGATCCAGTACCCCGCGCTGTCCCCGGAGTCCTTGCGGCGCCGCCGACCCAGATTGGTGACCCGAACGGTGGCCGTGTCGCCGTAGCGGAGTTGCAGTACCGGTCCCTGACCGGAGTCGACCGTCGCGTCGATCCGGCCGGGCCGGGCCCCGTGATCGTTGAACCGGTACGAGGTCACCAGATCGAATCCCGCGCGGCGCCGCTCCTCCTCGTCGGAGGAGATGCGGTCGCGTCGAGCAGCCTTGACGGTCTGCAGCCGCAGCAGACGGTGCATGGTGCGGCCGAGCCGGCCGTCGCACGACTCGCAGACGTCGATGCCCACCTCCTGACCGTGTAGGTAGCCGCAGGCTTCGCAACGGCGAGCCGCATTGGTGTCCAGGCCGTTGCCGCCCTGCTCACCCGGGGTGAGCTGCACCTGGTTCACCTGGTAGCGCAGCCCCTCGTGGTAGATCAGCGCGCCTGGCCCGAACTCGTTAATGGCGATGAACCGGGGACGGTGGATGTACTCCGCGTCCCTGGGGACGCCACGACGGCCCGGGACGTAAGCCCGCAACGGCAGACGGGGAAACGAATAACCCGGGAGGAAGCCTTCAGAGGCGAGGTAGCGGTAGGAGTAGAAGTCGGTCTGCAGGTCCTCGGTGTCCTCATTGCGAAGCAGGCGCAGCTGATTCTCAGCCTCGCGGCGGCGCCTGGTGGCGATGTCGCGGGTTTTCTGGTTCCCGGAGTGGTCGAGAATGATCCGGTTCTGTTCGGCCTGCTCCTCCCACGCAGCGCGATACAGCTCGCGCCAGCGCTGAAACGACCTGTCGAATTCCTGGGGCGCGTCCTCGACCACGCGGGTGATCCACTCGTCGTGCCACCAGGAGGTGTCGGCGAGCTCCGGGGTGAGCTCGGCGAGGACCCGGCGGGCGCGGTCCGCGGCCCGATCCCGCGCGCCGGGGTCGTTACTGCGCTGCCGGATGGTGGCCGTGAGCGGGTAGTCCCCCGCCGAGACGTCGAGGATCGCGGCCACCGACCGGTCCAGCGCGATGTCGGTCTCCGCCAGCCACAGCGCGTGCAGGTGCGAGCGGAGCAGGTCCTCGTTGGTCAGGTCGAGCCGGGGCGCGGTGACCGATCCGCCGACCATCTGGCCGCGGTGGCGGAAGTAGTACTGGTCGTGTGCGTTGCCGGTGGCGCAGTAGGTCACGACCAGCGCGGGCTGTCCGGAACGCCCGGCGCGGCCGGCTCGCTGCGCGTAGTTGGCCGGGGTCGGTGGGACATTGCGCAGGGCGACCGCGTTCAGGCTCGCGATGTCGATGCCCAGCTCCATCGTCGGCGAGCAGTAGAGCACCGGCAGGGTGCCCGCGCGGAACTCCTCCTCGCGGCGGGCCCGGGTC
>JBOHFC010000356.1:0-6048 GCA_050701375.1 Pseudonocardiaceae bacterium | reverse complement strand
CTGGAGCACTCACTCAGAGAACCAGCTGGACCAGATTCGGCACGGTACTCACTATGAACGAAACCGAACGCACTGCCCGCTGAATCATCTCCTAGCACCGCCGAATCTTGTGACGTCCCAGGCGGCTAGAGGGCACCGTAACTGCCTAGCCTGTGCGTGGCCCGGGCGCGTGTTTCTCTCCATTGTCCGGCTCCTAGAGCTTATTACTTCCGCCGAAGGGAAGCAGATAATCCATGCCATCGGAGTCAGCATTGTCCGGCGCTAAGGCGTCCTTCTCCACTTCCGTGTCCGGTACCGGAGCGGGGACCGGCGGCATGATCCCCGGCGTGCCTTCATTCGGGGTGCCTTCACCCCCCGGGTCGTACTCCATGTCCTCCGGTACGTCAGCGGGACTCGGTGGGCTGTCCACCGTCTCGATCCTCTGGCTGCCGTCGATCTCCTCGGGCACCCGGTCGGGCTTGTCGTCGCCCCGGTCCTCGCTGGATCCCTGCTGGCTTGCGGTGGTGTCCGCCCAGTCCTCCGTGTCGGTGTCGTCTCGCGCGGGCCCGACGCTGGGCATGGTCGGGTCCTCATCGGACGGGGTCCGCGGCACGCCCGTGTCATTGTCGGCGGGGCCAGCCTCCAGTTTCGCGCCGCGCGCCACCGCGGCGGCGGTGCGCGTCATCACGACCGGGGCCTGGCGCGCCGTCGGTCCAGGCGGCATCGGAGATCGAGACGTCCGGCGTAGTGGCATGATCTACTCCCAGTCTTCATCAATCGCTAGCGCGGCACGTGCCGACGTGATCGCACGGCCGGTCTCCGGTACGGCCTTGGAGATCTCGGGGGGCGATGACGAGGGCGCGGCGGGCGCGGGGGGTGCCGCTCCCGGAGTTGGGCGCGGCGGCCAGAACCGGTCGAACTCGGCGATCTGGCTGTCGGACATCGGCGGCCGGTCCTCCAGCAGCCGAGCCTCCGACGGTGCCAGCACCCGAGCGGCTATCTGCCCGGCGATGATCTCCGCGCGGGTTTGCGGGTCCATCCGCAGCAGCGCGTCGGTGTTTATCTTCACAAACTGCCGGTTCGGCAGCAGTTTGTTGAGGCTGTTCTCCCGTCTGATCACGGCCGGACCGAGGGACATGATCAGGAATTGAAGGTTTCGTTGCACGATGTTGGCGTAGGTCACCGAGGATCCGGAAGTGGCCGAGTCGATCAAGTCGGCGGGACAGTCGAGGAACCGGGCGATATCCGAGGGACCCATCTTGCGAGCTTCGATCCATTCCATGCCGGTCTGCTCCGCCTGGATCATGGAATAGGTCCAGTCCTTGCCGGTGACGAGCACATCGCCGGAATGCACTGATTCTTTGACCCGAGCCTTGACCGTCTCGGCCTGACCGTCGGTGATCGTGGGCTGCACGGTGTTCTGCAGGTGGCTTCGGGGTATGCCGCCGTTGGTGAACCAGGAGATCGCGAAGTCCTGGATGCTCAGATGTTCGCCGATGCACCACGCCGCGTACATGATCGGACTCAATCCGAGGTGGAAGCCGGCCACGGTGTACTGCTTTTCGTGCCAGATCTGCTCGGGTTTGTAGGATCTGCCCCGGATGAAGTACTCGACCAGCACGTTGTCGATCACGTTGACGCTCACCCAGGCCAGCGGCACCAGCTCGATCTCGGCGGGTAGCCCGTACCCGTTGCGCGCGGTGATGACACCGATGGAGTTACCGGCCCGGTCGAGGTCGAACTGGGTCGAATACATCCACTCCATGTAGTCGCACTGCTCGCCGCCCGGTTTGAGGATGACCGGCGGGGTCGCGACCTTGACGTGCGGCAGGCCCCATTCAGCTTTGCGGTAGACGTCGATCGGGAACGTCGACATCAGGTTCGCTCGGAGCCGCAGACACGCCCACACCGCCGAGTGGCGCAACGCCGACTCGTTGTTGATCATATGGCCGGGGGCGAGCTGCATCCCCAACCGGTGCGGGATCACATCGGACGCGGTCGCCCCGGGATACTCACCCCAGTACGGTCCCTCGACATTCGCGGTCCTGAACAGGAGGCTCACCCGCTGGCCTCCTGGTCCCTCACGGCATGACCTTCTTGACCTGAGCCAGATGCCCCACTTCGTCTGAGCCGTCGCCGCCGAACACCCACGGCTCCATGCCATCGCCGAGCAGGTAAAAGCCGCGCGACTCAGGGTCGTACGCCAGGGCGTATCCGCGTGGGTGGAACACCGATCGATTGATCAGCCACAGCAGCCCGTCCCCCTGGATGTCCACTGGGCGCCCGACGGTCAACGGCTCGACTCCTCGGGATCCCGCAGCCACGCCACACGACCGACCGACCGCGCGATGATCGACTGCCCGCGCGACTGAGCGGCCGGCGATGGTCGACCCCGCAACCAGCCGAACCGCCAGAAGGTGCGCTCGATCAGTCGCGGCTGGTCGGCTGGCTTCGGCTCGGGTTTCGGCTTGGGCTTGCGGGGATGCAGGGCCAACTCAGCGCGCCACGATGCGGACAGCACCAGGACACCGGAGACGACGAGGAAGCCCGGCCATCGGCACAAGGCGAAGGCCGCCAGACCCACACCCGCCGCGAGCAGCAGGATGCCTAAGGTTTCCAGCGCCACCTGCAGGATCTCGTGAAGTCTGCGCACTGGGCTCCGGTCTCACTGTGCGGCCTTTTTTGTGTCGGCTACAATTCATCTGTGCAGGTCCAGGTCCGGTTCACCCGAGCGGCCCGCCGCCACCGAGTCGGTCGCGCACACGCGCTACACGTGATGAACACCAGCAAGCCGGCGACCAGCATCAGATCCCAGGATGAGGAACTGCGGTACTGGATCGGTATCGATGACCGCGGTGTCGAACTGGAGATCGCCGCGGTCGTGCGACCGGACTGCCTACTCGTCCTGCACGTGATGCCCACTGCTCTGCGGAGGAAGCGATGACCGACGACACCACCGAGTGCTATGTCCTAGGCCCCGACATCGACCTCGACGCCGAAGACGTGCGTCGACCCGATGGCACCCGGCTCAGCGAGCACGCCGCGCAACAGCTCGCCAGCGAAGCCATCACCACCGGTCGCCGCGGGCGCCCCGCTGTCGATCCCGACGTCAGCCCCGGCGAACGCTCACCGCGAGTGACCTTCCGCGTCCCGGCTCAAACCCGTCGCCAGCTTGAGCAACGCGCCCGCGACCAGGGCCGCCCCGTTGCCGACGTCCTCCGTGAGGCCGTTGAGCGATACCTACGCTGACGCGCCCGGTAAAGCTAGGAGGATGAACTGTGACATGCGCGATGACCAGCAGAACAGCGACCTGCGCCACCAAGCCGAAGTCGAGCAACGATCCGTGCACGCCATCCGCGAGTACAAGACCCGCGTCCGCCGCGCGGTCGACCAGGTCATCACCGACGAAGCTGCCGTGCTCAAGCGCCTCGGCGAGAGCTGATGAACTCATCTCACGGACTCCAGCACGTCGTAGACCGCGTCCCCGTGGACCGCCAGACCGTGCAGCGCCAGCGTCGCCACGAACAGCGGTGAGATGTCCGCGTCGGTCACCCGGCGCCCCCAGCTCCAGGCGCCGTCGCCGATGTCGCGCTTCTTGGCCGCCTTGATGGCGTCGGTGAGGCTCCGCTGGCCGAGGTGGCGCAGCCGGTCGGGCACTGTCGCGGCCTTCAGCAGTGACCCGCACGCCTGGGCCATCTCCCGGCCGGTGACCAGCTTCGGCTCAATGCCGGCTTCATGAAGGTCCGTCAGGAGCGCCCCAGCGGGGCCTCCAGGGTCCATCACCCACGCCGCGGGCTTCCAGCACGTTTCTAGCTCGAGGATCCGGGGCAGCATCCAGTCCACGCCGGGCCGGTGATCCAGCACGCCGTCGCGGGCGGTGATCTCGACGTGCGGCAGTCCATCACCGCGATAGCCGGCGACGCCGATGGCGCCGGAGACCAGGCCGGGTGAGGCGTCCAGGGCGAAGACCATGCCGCCGTCGATCTGGCTGTCGACGTCGACCAGGCGCCCCCACAGCGACAGGTCGATGACCGGCACGCCCTGGGCGTCGTCCCAGACGCCCAGGACCTCGCGCGCGAATTCCAGGGGATCCATCGAGCGTTGCGCCAGCGCGATGGTTCTCGGCGAGATGCGAATCCCGAGGGACGGGTTAGCTTGCGCCCATGCGGCAGGCATGTTAGCGACGTATTCAGGTGCGGCTCGATAAACCTCATCAGGTACCGAGTGCTCGAAATACGCTAATCCGGGATCCCCCGCGATGCCTCTCTGCCGAACTCGACGTAAGGCATCTGAGGACTGTTTACCAGCCATCGACACGTACCAAATCTGCCAGTTGACACTAGCGAACATGGTGGGGAGCAACGCGCCTACGTGGTCCGCGGCCAGTGCGAATGCTTCGTCTAAGAAGATTATATTGTATTTCGTCCAACCACGCGCGCTAGAGCCCGATCTCGCGACGAAATCTATCCGAGCTCTATTCTTAAGCTCGATGGACTGTTCCTCGTTAGCGGTGCGGATCTGTTTGACTTCGCGATCTAGATCCGGGTGAGACTCGATAAGGACCTGGATTCGTTCCCGCATCTTACGACTGGAAGACATCAAGTGCGAGGTGTAAATGATCTTATACTTACAGATGAATATCCCCGCCAGTCCCGCCGCCTCAACATCCGCCGACTTCCCATTCTGGCGGGGTACGACGATTCCCACCTCAGAAGCGGTCCAGTGCCCGTGGATGTCCTGGCCCATCGCGCCACGCTGGATATTCTGCTGCCAGTCGTCGAGCGGCATACCAACCATGGCGGCCAACTCGATCGCATCGTCACCGACCGTGCTGGCGTACGACGGAACGCTAGAGATGCGAGGCGTCTGGCGCCCGATGAGCGGCGCGTCGCTCACGTAGGGCATCCAGCTCGCTCCTCGCCTCGACGCGCCGCTCGGCCGCGGCGACCGGCGCGAGTTGCTTGGCCAGGGCGCGGAGCTCACGCAGCACCCGCTGTACCCCGCCACCGGACGGTGAGTGACCGGCGTCGAAATCCCGAGCGTGCTGACGGCCGATCTCGATCAGCCCGCACTCCTGGGCCTGCAGCTCGGCGGGCAGCTGGCGCACCTGCTTGTTGAACGCGACCAGCGCGCTACGACCCATCGTCCGCCCCGGGCCTACGACCGCTGTGGCCAGGTGAAGTGCCGGGCGCTCTCGCCCGCGGTGACCGACGTGGTCATTGTTCAGCCCTCTCCCGCGTCACTGTCCGCGACAGCACGTGCGGTAATGGTCGGTGACGGACAATTACAAACGCGGAGTGACGAAGCGAGCATGATCGGTCACGGTGCGTCAGAATCGCTCAGAGAGAGAAGGGCCCGGCGATATGAGATCACCTTATGACCATCCCTAAAAAAATGATCGAGCGCCTTACCAGCGTCGCGATGATGTGGGCACGACAGGTCGCGGACGTGCTCGGATGCGTGCCGCGCCCCGCAGCTGGTTGCTCATGATGGTGTTGCAGCCACGATGCGCGGGCGTCAGATTCGCCGGGTCCAATGGGTCGCCACCCTGCTGCAAACCAATGATGTGATGCGCGGTGCCGGCCATGCGATGCCGTGGGTGTCTGCGGGTGAATTCGTAGTCGATGGGCTGACCACACCGCCAGCACGGCGTCCAGTGCGCCTCACCATCGGCCATGCATTGCGCTTGAGCCCGACGCCAGCGGGATCCTTGGCGACCTGCGCCGGAGCTGACCATTTACCCAAGCAGCACAGTATAGGGGGTCGAACAATGTGCTGCTGCGACGAATGTTGCGCACGCACGCCAAGTGAATTGAACAATGCGCACCGTTATCACCCATTCAGTTATTATCGGGTGCGCTATCGGCAATTAGACTGGTGGAGTGACCACCACTGAGAACCCCCGCATTATCCCCAGTTCTGCGCGCATTTCCACAAACAGTCCCAGGGTTCTCCGTGACTACCAACCCGCCGCTATCGCCGCGGTACGCAACGAATGGTTGATCGGGAACAATCGCACCGCCATTGTGCACGCCACCGGCCTGGGCAAGACCGATATTATCGCCAAGC
>JBOHFC010000355.1:0-5813 GCA_050701375.1 Pseudonocardiaceae bacterium | reverse complement strand
GAACGTTTCCTGAGTAAGGTCCTCGGCGTCGTGCTGATTGCCGGACAGGCGGTAGGCCAACCGGTAGACCCGGTCGGCATGCTCACGCACCACCTCGTCCCATGAGGGCGGTACCCATGACTCGGCTGCCAGTGTTGCTTCGCTCTGCGCCCGGGCGGGCGAGATCGTCTGCCCAGGAGCAGCAGGGTCGGAAAAGCGAGTCTGGGTAGCCATTGGCTGGGTCTTCCACCTCCGGGTTGACGACAGGGCGCCGGTCACAGGGCACGCACGGGTAGTGCAACGCTGGGACGGCGGCCAATGTTTCCGAGGTTCCATCGCGGACGCCCCGGGGCAGGAAACCCGGCACACCGGTCCGCAACGATTCCCGCTCCTATGATGGGGTGCCAGCGTGTGCACCAGGTAAGCGGCAGGTAAGAAGATCCTGAGAGTCGGCCGGTCCGGGTGCGGCTGATCCGGTTGGAGTGTTGGGGCTGATCCGGCGCGGCATCGCCCGGATGGTGCACACGGCAGCGCTACGCTGCGCAGCGTGAGGTCGACCGGCAGCGCAGGCGGGCCGCCTGCCCTCCCCGACGGCGGCGTGCGCGAGTACCTGGACAGCTTCGTCACCGAGGACGGGTTACTGGCTGCGGCGCGCGAGCGCGGTCAGGAGTTGGGCTGCACTCCGATCGCGCCTGCCGGCGGCGCGGCGCTGCGATTCCTGGCCGGCGCACTCGCCGCCCGCGCCGTGGTCGAGGTTGGGACCGGTGCGGGCACCAGCGGGCTGTGGCTACTGCGTGGGATGACCCCCGAAGGAGTGCTCACCTCCATCGACGTCGAACCCGAGCACCAACGAGCCGCCCGGCAGACATTCGCCGAGGCGGGGTTCCCGCCGTCGCGCTACCGGCTGATCATGGGGCAAGCCTTGGACGTGCTGCCCCGGCTCACTGACGGGGGCTACGACCTGGTCTTCGTCGACGCCGCCAAGCCCGAATATCCGCGTTATCTGGAGGCCGGTGTGCGGTTGCTGCGGCCCGGTGGGGTGATCGCGTTCGACAACGCCTTATGGGGTGGCCGGGTAGCCGATCCAGCACATCGCGACCCGTCCTGCACCGCCCTGCGCGAGATCGGCGCCATGGTGCGCAACGACGAGACGCTCATCCCCCTGATGCTCCCCTTGGGCGACGGCCTGCTCCTCGCGCTGCGCGCGTCCTAACGCCACGCACGTCCTAACGCCACGCACTGCCTAACGCCTTCCTAAGCGGCCTCGGCGCCGGTAGCTCGGCCTTCCTTAACCAGCCAGAACCTTGGTCAGGAACGCGTGGTGCTGCAGACCCTCTGCCAGTACCGAATCGAGCCGGTCAGCCGTGATAGGAATAAGCGCAGCGTTCGCGGTATTCTCCGGGATAGCCCGCAGGGTATCCCGCACTTCCGCCACGCTTCGCCGGATGGACTTCACCATCGACCCAAGAGAACTCAACAATAGGATCACTACGATCAAGACGCCGACGCCCATGGCTATCGCGACCCACCAAAAAGTGATCTCTTCAGGAGCGTATCCATCAGGCCCACCCGCGTACCCGAATAGAAATAACATCACTAACCTCCAAGCCTAGCGCGTCCGCGTTCCAGACCTCCGAGAATGACTTCGGCATGGTCGATAGTCTGTCGTAGATCCGCCAACGGGAGCGTGTTCCGATATGACTGCTGCAGAGCCCGGTTGATCTGTGGAGCCTGACGGGCGATCCGCGCGGCGAGAACCAGGATCGGGGCCACCAGTGCGACCACCACGACAATGACCACGACGGCGATCGCGAAACCCAGGTACCAGCCGAACAAATGCGCCTCGCCGGCCCCGGGCACCTGTTCCGCAAACAACACCATCCCGCAGCCCTCCTTTCGGTTTAAACCTGTTCCGCCATGGACCGTACCGGCGCGAGGTTGGCATTGACCGAGGGCAGGACCTCGGGAACAGTCCTCGTCTGATAGGCGATTGCGTTGACCCCCACGATGACCGCACCGAGTGTCCAGGCAACGTGCTTCAACTGAAAAATCACCTTCAACAGCGAGATATCGACAACGGCCACGACCAACGCGATAGCGAGCAACGTCACCCACGCGACTAAGGGCACGGCTTCCTCCTAATTCCTGGGTCGTGTTCCGTCAGGTCATCAGCTCGCTAGACGCCCAGTGCGCCCAGCAGATGACCAACGCGTTTCACATAATGGGTAGCACCGATGGCGATCTGCTTTACTGCGCTGTCTGTCACAGCCAATAACTCCGGCACGTTGTCGAGTTTCCCAGTCAGGACGACGCCGTCGTGCAGAATGTCATCCACCGCCGCCCGAATTCGACCCACCGGCGTGACGATGCGGTTCATCAACACTACCACGATAGGCAGCACCGCGAAGACCAGAACAAGGTCACCAATCCACCACAAGATCATATCTGTCTCTGCTTTCCCTCACGAATCGTTCACCCCCAGCGAGGATGTGCCGCGCTCGAGAACATTCCCCAGTTCTGCGCGGAGCCTGCCGATAAAGCTGAACATCTGTCCGGAGACTTCCCCGCACGCCGCCACCCACATCAGCAGCTGGGCATACTGATGATGACGAAACCGACTCACACCGTCCGGTATCGTCGTCAGGCATCCAGGTAACCCAAACTCCCCCTTTCACCATCCTGGTATCCCACACCCCGCGAAGGAACCAGAGCAGGAGCAGCCGCATGAGCAGCTACAGGAGGAGCCACCGGACGAACCGGAGCAGGAGCAGCTACCGGGGCGGCCTGGGGAGGAGCCCCATAGGGAGCCCCCTTGGCGACGGCAACACTCTCAGCACCATCAACCAACAGCGGCAGCGCACCTAACACCGTTGTGCCGGTTTCGTTGATGCGCACGACGCCAGGCCCAATCACCTCGGCCTGGCGGGAAATAGTCCGCACGCTCTGCGCGCAGTCTTCGAGGTCGTCGGCAGTGCGGTTGAGCAGCATGCCGATCCTGAAGAGGAAGATCGCCAGAACGGCGATCAACAACGCGACGACGACGATCGACAAGGCGATAAGAATCATCTCTTACCCTTTCCCGCTCGGGATCCCTGGAGCTAGGCCACGGTCAGTGCGACCCGGTGGGCCACCCAGCCGTCGATTACCCACGACAACGGCCGGGCTGACTTGGTTGGGGTTGTAGCGGCCAACCGGCTCAGGGTCGCGCGCAGGCCGACCATGGGAGGGGTTCGCGTACCGAACCGCATCTGCAGCCACCTTCGGCGACGATGACATTCAGAGACATTCAGAATTTATAGTGACACCGGCAGAAGCGGTTGGTCAAGCGTTGTAACTCCGTAGATGACAATCTAGCATCTACGGAGTCGCCACAGCGGAGTATCCGCGGCGGAGCTGTTGTCCGAGTTCGCCGGGGGCTGTCAACGGCCAAGTTGCCGTCCCACTGGTGGCCGGGGTAGTTTATTTACTGAAGAGACTGACAGTTCTTTCTCTCGATTTACCGAAGAGACTGACAGTTCTTTCTCTCGATATGGCTTCGCGCATGCCTTAGGACTCGCTGCTGGTGACGACCAGGTAGGCCAGCACGAACTCACCGATTCGACTCACCGCGGCCGGGTCGAACCGGTGCGCAGCGTGCGCGAGAGTCAGAGTCAGCGGCTGGCTGCTGGTGTGCTGGCCGAGAGGATGCTGTAGAACCACGCGCCGTGGCGCAGCGCTTGGTACTGGCGTATCGAGGCGATCACATTGCCGTGCTGGACATCCGAGCGGATCCCGGTGACGCGGCCGAACACGGCCAGTGGATACGTCCAATACGCCATGCGGTACAACCGACGGAGCGACGGACGAGTGTGCACAGTTACATCAGCGAGCCACGGGTCGACGAATCCCGCCGCCGCCAAGTGCGCCAGATGCTCGCCCGCAGTGTCGATGTCAGGGACGGCCCAGCCCTCGAGCCACTCGCTCAGCAGCTTCTCACCGGCGGGGTCCACCGGGCGGGCGACCCGGACGAAGTCTGCGACGACCACCCGTCCGCCGGGGCGCAACAGCCGAGCAGCCTCCTGATAGAAGGCGGCCTTGCGGGGCGCATGGCACAGGCTCTCCACCGCCCATACGATGTCGAAACTCGCGTCCGGAAACGGAGTCGCGGTGAAATCGGCCACCTGGAACTGCACGCGGTCAGTCAGGTCTCGGCGGTCAGCGTGAGTACGCGCCATCGTGACCTGCTTGGCGGCCAAGGTGATCCCGACGACCTCAGCCTTGCGCTCAGCGGCCAGCCACAGGCTGCTGCCACCGATCCCGCAGCCAGCATCCAGGACACGCTCGCCAGGCTGGATCTGCACCCGATCCGCCAGTATCCGATTCATGTTCTTCAGCGCATCGGTGTGATCGTGGGTGCTGTCATCGGTATAACCGAAGTGGACCGCCAGGTTGTCCTTGTTGAGCCACAGCACGCGATAGTCGATCCAGGTCTCGTCGTAGTACTCGACGATGGCCTCGGTGAGCGAACTGGTCGGCCGCCGCCCGGCCGCATCTGTGTCTGTCATAAGTCAGTGGCCATCAACATCGCTGCCATCATGGGATGTCATCAGCGGTCTCCCCTACGTGAGTCTGCCGCACATTGGACCACACTGCCGGGTCCAGGGGCGTTCAGCGGCGGCGCGCCAGCAGCACAGCCGCCAGTGGCCACAGCGCCTGGGCTCCGGCGAGTACCCGTTCGGACAGCCCGATCCGGGAACCGTCGCCGAAGTAGTCGATCCCGAACCAGCCGAGCAGGACGAGCAGGCCCGCGGCGGCGGAGAACCAGACAGCCGGTCGGGGCTTGATGCCACGCCGCACCGCCAGTGCGGGCCATAACGACATGGCAGGGAAGGTGACCGTGGCGGCTACGGTGTGGGCTGGCGAATCCCCGGTGATCGGTAGGGGTAGCGCAGCAAGTGCGACAGTGGCGGCCCCCCCGGCGGCGAACAGCAGGCGCCCTGGGACGGCCGCCGCCGCCAACCCCGTGGCCGTGATCGCGTGGCACACGCCGACCCCCACTAGGGCCGTCGTCATGATCCACGGGTCAGTCGCGCCGCGGCCGGCCAGTTCGCTGATCGTGTGGCTAACCTGGTCGAAACCACCCCGCTGGCGGGCTGCGGCGAGTTGCCAACCACCGATCAGGAGCACCGGAGCGCAGGCCGATGACAGCACAGCCCACCAGGGCACTGTTCGCACCGCGCCACGCTAGCCCACCGGCCTATTCCGCGTGAGCTCCCTTGCCCAACACCACGACGCCGCCACCGCTGACCGTGTAGCGCTCCCGGTCCAGAGCATGGTCCATGCCGACCTGAGCACCGTCGGGAATCACCACGTTCTTGTCCAGGATCGCCCGGCGCACCACCGCACCCTTGCCGACCCGCACACCGGGCATCAACACACTGCCCTCGACGTGAGCGCCAGCCTCAACCACCACGTCGCCGGACAGTACCGAGTGACTCACGTGGGCAGCGGAGACGATCGAGCCCGCCCCCACGATCGACTCCTGGGCGCTGCCGCCCTGAACGAACTTCGCGGGCGGCAGCGGGGGCATCGCGGTGCGGATCGCCCACGACTGGTTGTACAGGTTGAACACCGGATGCACCGACACGAGATCCATGTGTGAGTCGTAGTAGGTGTCCAGCGTGCCGACATCGCGCCAGTACCCGCAGTCGCGGTCGGTGGCACCGGGCACCACGTTGTCGGCAAAGTCATAAACCGACGCTTCGCCACAATCCACCAGCATGGGGATCACGTCGCCACCCATGTCGTGGTCGGAATCCTGGTTGGCAGCGTCGGCGCGCAGTGCGGAAACCAAC